>JAZLHT010000200.1:0-2815 GCA_045616965.1 Candidatus Enterocola sp. | reverse complement strand
AGTGGAATGACAACTGACTGCAAACCAATGGATGACGGAACAAGGTACAGAGCCTACTTCAAGTCAGTATGTAACGGCAGTGAGTTTGAACGTTGGGCCGGGGATTCAGAGTGGAACGAGTTTCTCAAGAAGGAGATTCTGACGATACACGGCAACACCAACGGAGACACCTCACTCAAAAACGGATTCAATGAGGGAGAGGGCATCATAATCAAGGCGGTTGACGGAGACAATCAGGAATATGTCTTGAACGGTCATGGCTTGACATACTCCACCGTAGCCAAAACAAAGACCCTTGACAGAGGTAACGCATGCAGCGGTCAGAGTCATTTGGAGGTATCACAGTATATGGTGGACTACGGAGAGTGTGACAACTCCAAAACGGTGAAACTATGGCTGACGGCGTACGGATGTGAGGAGATAAACATTAAAAGCGTTTCACTTGAGAAGAAAGATAAGTTCAGCTACTTTTCAATTCCTGAGTTTAAGGAAAGAACAATCTCATGTGGAGAAACAATAGAGATTCCAGTAACATACGTTCCAACGGAAGATGACGAGAACTGTCTGGTCATAAACTATTATGAGCGTGGGTTGCCGGTGTCAGTAACAGTAACGCTTACCGGCAAGTCCAAGAGAAAGAGCATGTGTTCAGGCATAAACATAAACAAGGGACTCCTAAACACAGACGGAATACTGTCAGGCACTCTTCAGATTGGGCACTCCACCCATATTGAGATGTCGCTCAAAAGCAAGTGTAATAAGAATGCGGAGGAACTGCTGAACGGAGTCTATGACGGAACCCAAGGCTTCAGTGCCGCCGGCAAGTTGTCAGAAGGAGACTACAAAATTACAATATATACAAATGACAAAGTATGCGAATACTTCTTTAACGTAAAAAAATAGATGAAGACAAGATTGTTAATATCAGCACTGTTGCTGCTTCCGCTTACGGTCTGCTCACAAGCCCGACAAGCGGCGTGGTTTAGAATTCATTTCAAGGATGGGAGAGACCCGGAAACCCTCTATTTTGAAAAGACAAGAAAAATCAGTCTTATAGAACCCGCACCCACAGAGGTGAAAGATATAGATGGTCACGTGTATAAAGTGGAGAAAATCGGCGAAAAATACTGGACTGTGGAGAATCTGGCTACAACAAAATATGACTACCCTGAGGGTCATAAGCTTTACGGGAAGTCTGTGCCGCAGGCAACAGGAGACTCAATATATGAGCCATATTATTGCAAGGTGAATGACAAAGAATGCCTGTACAACTGGAGTGCCGCCACCGGATATGACGGACAGCCAAAGGGCAAGGGAGAAGAGAACGGGAGGATTCAGGGCATCTGTCCCAAAAAATACCACATCCCGTCAAAACAGGAGATTGACAACCTTTCAAAACTGACACAAAACGCCGGCTCAAACGCACTGCGTAGCAGCGAAGACTGGAACATAAAAAACCAATTCATAACGAAAGGAAATAATTCTTATAAATTCAATGCAAAACCTGCGGGATACGCCAAGGGGAGTGAAAACAAGGACAGCGGGGTTATTGCATCCTTTTGGACATCATATAACATGTCTCAGTACAGCGGCTACAGCGCCCAAATGCACGGCTCAGGTTCCCTTGCGTTGGCAAGTGAGGATTTGAAGTTAGGCAGGTCTGTACGTTGCGTATGGGACGGACAAACTGACTGGGACTGGCTTTATGTGTATGAGGAGGGTGCACCCGTATCGGAAATCAAGAAATTCCTAATATCAGACATAGACTATATAGAGACCGGAGATGATTTTCAGGAAACATTGAGGTTGAATGGACAGGAGTACTCCGCACACAGGTTTAAGACAACATTCTGGACTATGGAGAACCTGCGGGAGACGCCAGGCAAACAGTTACAAGCCTGCGGCACCACCGAAAACAGTTATCTGTACCCCGCCACCGCGGTTAACGGATCTGACGGAAACAGTATCTGCGGCGAGGGCTGGAGACTGCCCACAACAGAGGATTTCAGACAAATTATGGAGTTGTTCCCTACAGAGGAAATTGCAACACAACTAAATATCACACCTGTATCAGCCTCTTACAACGGAACCGACATATTCTCATACGGAGTGGAGTCCATGTTCTGGGTCTCTGATGCCAAATGTGGCATCAAGTATAGTTCTGACCGTTCAGAGCAGATCTATTATCTTGACAACATTCCATACATTGACTTGTATGGAGACACCCCCCGCGTGGGTCTTATCAGTGTAGAGAACGCCCTGCCCGCCCTGCCGGTACGCTGTGTCAAAGATGAGAAAGAGCCGGAGTTCAACGCATGTCACGGCGGTGACAACACCACGTACGGAGTATGGACAAAATGGAACCCACGTATAACGTTTGACAGTAACGACAAGACTTCCAAGCGAATGATTGTGAATGTGGGAGACAACACAGGCACAACATGGACCCCTGTCGCCGACGGCAGATACGACACGCTGAGACCTATAAAACAATGAAACAAAAACAATAAGAGCATATATGAGAAAAGAATTTGCAGGCAGACTGACGGCCATACTGTTGCCGCTGCTGCCAATAACGGCATCGGCAGCCGGTTGTGCCGGCGGAGTTGAGGGAGCGGCGCACACCATGCCCCTGAACGGCAACGCTGAATATTGCCAGCGCGTGGGCAACATAGCCACAAAAGGCATAAGCCTTATAGGTGTGGTTACAAAAAGCACTTCAGTAAATCCGCTGCTTATAATATCGCATGCCGATACTACCCGGAAGGCGATATGCAACACACATTTCGGCAGCAGCAACAAGTCAGCCGATTTG
>JAZLHT010000199.1:0-3422 GCA_045616965.1 Candidatus Enterocola sp. | reverse complement strand
CTCATCATATTCTCCACCGTCAATTGAATAGGTATAACCTTTCCCACTACCGCCTGTTGCTGATATTTTATATTCTCCGTTATACGGCTCGGCACATCTTGTATTATTAATTACGTTATCTATAACAACCTCTGGCAAATTATACACCTGAATTGTGACAGAACCCTCCATTTCGGCAGAACATTTAGTATCATTTAATACGGCACGAACAGATCGTCCGTTGAACCTGTAATAATAACCTACCGTTTGTGCTCCTGATTCGAAACCCAAATGATGAGCGCTTTCACTTTTATCCTTAGGATCAGAACTCCAGTAGCGTCCTTTATTTCCCACTTCTTTTAATCCCTCTTCCACACAAAAACCTGCAGCAGGGAAAAACACGGAGTTCTCTGTGTAACCTTCCTCTATGCCAGTGCATAACAGACCTGCAACACCATATCCGCTCTCACTACTGCTCTTCCAGGCATATTTGACTTTTTTAGTTCCAATAAGATACTCTAAATCTTCTTTCGTAGGCATCTTCCAGTTGTCGCCCCACAACTTGGTGGCTGTGTCGGTGTCGCCTGAAAGAGAACCTGAGCCTGTGTTGTGGTCGTCTTTCCATGTTATACCACTACCATTCTTGTAACTGCCACCCCAGCAGTAGTAATTACCAAACTCCTCTACAGATGTGGCACCCACGTTGTACTCGGCCCATTTAGGACCGTCAGCCCATAACTGAACCCAATTTACATTGACAACACCATCACCTTCAATTCTAAATGCCTTTCCTTTTGTGGCATCAATGTTTACAACTTTTTCTGCCTTTACCGTGTATTTTCCACCTTCTTTCTGTTCACCAAAATCAAGGGCGCCACCTGTACCCTCACGTGAGATTGACGTTGCAACACCATCTTTGTATAGAGTGTATATAAAGCCCATTTCTGATCCTTTAAGACCAACAGTTACACCATTTCCACCTTCACAATAAGAGCCACCGCCAGTCACTTCAAAAGTGTTGGGAGCAACAGAGTTGTCCTTAACAATTATTTCAACACCTTCTGACACGCAACCATTAGAGTCTTTTACCCTTGCTGTCACCTTAGCAGATTGGACAGCAGTATTTTTACCATTGGTATAAAAGCTTTTTCCATCATCATTTGAGTACCCATAACCTTTTCCACTACCGCCTGTTGCAGTTATAGTATAGGATCCGTTATATGGTTCCTGACACATGGTATTGTGTATCAAATCCTCATAACCTGCTATAGGCAACTCTGCCACAGACACTTCTGCAAAACCATTCATATCAGCAAAACATGCAGACGCCTTATTTTCCGCTTTTACGGTGTATGTGCCGGCGGCTTTCTGCCTGCCGAAGTCAAGGGCTGAACCTGTACCGTCTGGTGAAACTATTTCCGTGTCTCCCTTGTATAGGGTGTATTTGACACCTCCTTCTGATCCTTTAAGACCGACAGTCACACCATTTCCACCTTCACAATATGAGCCGCCTCCTGTCACATCAAAAGTTTTGGGAACATCAGGTTTATCCTCAACGGTTATTTTAACACTTTCTGATACGCAACCGTTTGAGTCTTTTACTTTTGCTATCATCTCCACCTCCTTGATTCCACTGCCAGCAGTATTATCCTTAGCATATTCTCCATCATTAATTGAGTATGTATAACCATCTTCACTTCCACCTGTTGCTGATATTTTATATTCTCCATTATACGGCTCGGCACATCTGGTATTATCAATTACACTGCCTTTAACAACTTTTGGCAACGGATTTTCTATCAGCATTACAGGTGTCCTATTCTCACTTTTACATCCGCTTACTGATTGAACCATCACCGCATAGTAAGTACCTGGCTCTTCCGGTGTATAGGATACCCCATCTGCAACTTTTGCACCTCCCGTGGCTTCCTTATACCAGTGAATTTCATAACCATCTTTGGGTTCCGCCACACTTATGGCAGTCTTGGCTGAACCTGCACAATACGAGTTGTCTTTTTCACCTATAGGTGCTTCTATTTTCGGGCAACCGCAATTAGGTGCTGTCACTGATAGTGCGTTTGAACAGCCATCTTCTGTTGTGACTGTCAATTTGCAGTCTTCCCCTTTTGCTATGCCGGAGACTGTCCATACATTATCATCATGAGTTATCTTGGCTTCTTTGCTGCATGTCACTTCTCCACTGCTAACCGTAACCTCTACAGAATAACTCTTAAGGTCCGGAGCACACTCCGCTTCCTTCGTTATCTCTATGGTGGGTTGTTCATTTACTGTCACATTTTTGACAGCCTCTGACTCACTTTCACAACCTGCCTTGTATTTAACCTTTAACTTAATGACTTGCTCCCCTGGAGAGTCAGTCTTTACCTGGTAGGTGTTTTTGTCTGTATATTCGTCACCGTTCCAACTGTAGCTGTCCGCCCCGGAACCTGTAAGCTCCAGACTTCCGCCTTGACACACTTCTTCGTCTCCCTCTATATGAGCGGTCGGAATCTCCACTACGTTCACCTCCTTGGTGTCCGCCTCACTCTCACATCCGTTGCCGTCCTTTACCTTCAGTGATATGGATTGCTTCCCCACCGATGATGCATCTACCTGATAAGTGTTTTCGCTTGTATATACACCACCGTTCCAACTGTAATCGTCCGCACCGGAACCTGTAAGTTCCAGACTTCCGCCTTTGCACACTTCACCGTCTCCCTTGATCTGTGCCACCGGCAACGAATTTTCTGTCAGTGTTACAGGTGTTCTCTCTTCACTCCTACATTCGCCTGATAATGTAATCTTTTCTACATAGTACGTACCTGGCTCATTTGGTGTAAAGCTGGGCGTTTTGATCACTTCATTTTTACGTTGAATATAACCTATGTCTCCATACTCCTTCTTATATGTGTATTCGTCGCCATCCTTAACCTTAAGCGGTTCTCCACCCGTGGCTTCTTTATACCATTGTACACTATACCCAACATCGTTCGCCACACTTATGGCTGTCTTGGCTGAACCTGCACAATATGAATTATCTGTTGCACCTGTAGGCGCTTCTATTTTCGGACAACCGCAATTAGGTGCTGTCACTGATAATGTACTTGTACAGCCATTTTCTGCTGTGACTGTCAATATGCAGTCTTCTCCTTTTGCTATGCCGGAGACTGTCCATACATTGTTGCCATTAGAAGTTATTTTGGCTTCTTTGTTGCATATCACTTCTCCACCACTGACCGTAACACCATTCACTATAGAATAACTCTTATAACCCGGATCACACATAGTCTTTCCTGTCAACTTTATGGTAGGTTTTTCTTTTACTGTCACTTTCACACTATTCTTAATGGTAGCAAAGCATGCTGTCTTTTCATTTTCTATCCTTACAGTATATTCTCCTTCCTCTTTCTGTTTGCCAAAATCCACACTGAGACCAGTGCCAT
>JAZLHT010000198.1:0-2527 GCA_045616965.1 Candidatus Enterocola sp. | reverse complement strand
CCATTGTGGAGGGTATTCAGAATGTGTTTGATACCATAAAAGGCTCTTGCTCAATGCTTTTACTTACAGAAGACGGAATCATCGCCGTTAGAGACAAACTTGGCAGAACGCCTGTTATAATAGGCAGGAAAGAGGGTGCTGTGGCAGTATCGGTAGAGCCTAACGCATTCCCTAATCTGGACTATAATATAGATTATTTTGTAGGACCTGGAGAGATAGTAAAGCTTACCGCCGATGGGTGGACTCAACTGCGTAAGCCTGGAGATAAGATGCAGGTCTGCTCATTCTTTTGGGTATATTTTGGCTTCCCATGCTGTGATTATGAGGGAATTAACGTAGATATGGTGCGTAATTCACTTGGCGAGTCTCTTGGGCGGCGTGATGCAGAAAACGGAGAGAAATATGATTTTGCATGCGGAATACCCGATTCTGGTATAGGACACGCTATAGGCTACGCCATCGGGTCTGGAATACCATATAAAAGGGGTATATTAAAATACACACCCACATGGCCACGTAGTTTTACACCATCTAAACAAGAGATGCGTAATCTTGTGGCTAAAATGAAATTGCTGCCTAACCGTCAGATGCTTACAGGCAAACGTGTAGTGTTCCTTGACGATAGTATAGTACGTGGAACACAACTTAAAGGCAATGTTAATATGATGTATGAGTACGGAGCCAAGGAGGTTCACATGCGTATAGCGTGTCCTCCGCTAATATACTCTTGCCGTTATCTTAACTTCTCCGCCACACAAAATGATTTGGAACTTGTAACCCGATATTACATAGAGAAATACGAAGGCAGAAATGATGCAAACCTTCAAGAGTATGTGGACCCCAATTCAGAGAAACACGCACGTCTTGTAGAGGATATAAGAAAGAGATTTAACCTTACGTCACTAAAATTCAATACCGTAGATGCACTAATCAAAGCAATAGGCTTACCAAAAGAGAGAGTATGTACGCATTGCTTTGATGGCTCATCATATTTTTAATAAGTGGACAGTGGAAAGTGGACAGTGGACAATGACTCTATACCGTCATCTCGAGCGAAGCGAGAGATCTTTCACTGCCAACTGTCAACTGTCAACTATCAACTAAATAATTATGTTTGAAAGTTTATCAGAGCGCCTGGAGCGTTCATTTAAAATTCTGAAAGGTCAAGGCAGAATCACTGAGATTAACGTAGCCGAGACCCTTAAAGACGTTAGAAAGGCATTGCTTGACGCCGATGTCAACTACAAGACAGCCAAGGAGTTCACAGATAATGTGAAAGCCAAGGCGATGGGCATGAACGTCATTAACTCCATAAACCCACAGCAGTTAATGGTTAAGGTTGTACACGATAACCTTACAGAACTGATGGGAGGGGAGAGTGTGGAACTTAATGTCAAGTCAGAGGCTGGTCGTCCGGCAATAATACTGATGAGTGGTCTGCAAGGTTCAGGTAAGACCACATTCACAGGCAAACTTGCCAATATGCTTAAGACTAAAAAGGGGAAACACCCGCTTATGGTGGCGTGTGATATATATCGTCCTGCCGCTATAGACCAACTAAAGGTACTTGGAGAGCAGATAGAGGTGCCTGTTTATGCAGAAGAAAGTAACAAAAACGCCGTTCAAATAGCCGAAAACGCCATTAAGCAAGCCCGCAAAGAAGGCAACGATGTTGTAATTATAGATACGGCAGGCCGTCTTGCCGTAGATGAGGCTATGATGACGGAGATTGCAGCCATTAAAAAGGCGGTTGTACCTCAGGAGATTCTTTTTGTTGTGGACTCCATGACAGGTCAGGACGCAGTAAATACAGCCAAGGAGTTTAATGAACGTCTTGATTTCACAGGCGTTGTGCTTACAAAACTTGACGGCGATACACGTGGCGGTGTCGCACTCTCAATACGTAATGTGGTTAACAAGCCTATTAAGTTTGTGGGTATCGGTGAAAAGATGGACGCATTAGACCAGTTCCACCCGGCACGTATGGCAGACCGCATACTTGGAATGGGCGACATCGTGTCATTTGTAGAGAAGGCACAAGAGCAATACGATGAGGCGGAAGCACGCCGCATATCTAAGAAAATAGCAAAGAATCAGTTTGATTTTGAGGACTTTATGAACCAAATTCAGCAAATCAAGAAGATGGGTAACATAAAGGACCTTATGGGTATGATTCCTGGAATGGGTAAGGCTCTGAAAGACGTTGATATTAAGGACGATGCGTTTAAGCATATAGAGGCAATGATTCAGTCTATGACACCGTATGAGCGTCATAATCCGGATTGCCTTAACGGTTCTCGCAAGCAGCGTATCTGTAAAGGTGCAGGGGTTGATATTGTGGAGCTGAACCGTCTTGTAAAGCAGTTTGACGGCATGCGGAAGATGATGCGTGCGGTGCAGAGTCATAAATTTAATAAAAGACACTAATTCCCGTCATTCTGAGCGAAGCGAAGAATCTCATAAATATAGAGTGATATGCAGAGAGGAGGCTACACCTACATAATGACCAATAAAACTAAAACCACGT
>JAZLHT010000197.1:0-2363 GCA_045616965.1 Candidatus Enterocola sp. | reverse complement strand
CGACATGGCTACGATCCGACTTGCTGTTATGAGCAAGTGTCAAGCCTAAATTCCAAACAAAGTTCTTCATTTTTACGGGCACACCGTTAATAGCTATTTCAACACCTTGGTTACGGATAGAACCACAGTTCGCAAGCATCTTTGTGGCACCGTCATGCGTTGAAGGATCCACATTGAACCAATATAAAAGGTCTTTTGTAGTACGGTTATAGTACTCAATAGAACCGCTTAGGCGACTGTTAAGAAATGCAAAGTCAACACCTACGTTAAACTCGTTCTTGGTTTCCCACTTAAGATTTGAGTTAGGATAGCAAGATAAATTGTAGGTTGGAAGTTTAGTGTAGTCAAGATAAGAGTAGTTGGAACCGTCTTTTGACATACGTCCTATCCAAGGATAGTTATCATCAGGCATGTTACCTGTCATACCCCAACCAAAACGCAACTTAAGTTCATCAACCACATTCTGTGATTTCATAAAACTCTCATTAGATATAAGCCAGCTGGCACTTGCTGATGGGAACCAGCCCCAGCGGTTGTTTCTACCAAATTTAGAAGACCCCTCACAACGCACACTGGCATTTAAGAAGTAGCGTTGGTCGTAATTATAAATGAAACGACCGAAGAAAGAAGCCAACTTCCACTCCTCTTTCTTTGAGGATACACTTAAACCATCTGTATCAACCGAACCGCCTGATGTTGCGATAATAGTCTTACCCTCACCATAACCTAAATTATTGTAAAGGAACCTGTTTGTATCAAAGTTACCATTCTCTGCAGAGAATTCCTCCGTAACAAAATCCTGATAAGCGTAACCAACCAAGAATGTGAATGCGTTGTGCTTGATATCGTTACCATATTGCACGGTAGCCTCAACAGAACGAGTTACATTATCTTGATTATATTTTGTAGCCTTACCGTACGTGTATTCACCGGATGTAGAATTATTAGGGTAATAGTTTCCTGTTGTCTGGTTATACAACTGATATGAACCAAAACCGCTAATCTTCAATCCTTTTACAGGTGTCAATGTAGCCCTGATACTACCTAAGAATGTCTGATCCTTACCGTCACGGGTCTCCTGATTAATAATAGCCACCGGGTTTAGCATACCATTCTTATCAAAGTTCTGATAGTAGCCTCCATATTTCTTGTAGATATCTGGGTCTGTCTGTGGATTAGCATAGATAGGGAAAGTCGGGTTATACAAGATAGATTGCTGGAATGCATCGTGATTAATCCAAGAAGAACGGGTTGTAGAATAAGATATGTCGTAGTTCAACTCCAACATCTTGTTTAAGCAGAATTGGTTAACATTTGCGCGTCCCATCAACTCCTTGAAAGACGATTTTTTAGAAAGACCGTTGTTATCCTTATAACTGACAGAAACACGGTAATTAACCTTCTCCATACCACCGGAGATAGCAATATTATGTTCTGTACTTACAGGAGTGCGCGTAATCTCTTTAAACCAGTCTGTGCTGGATCCATAGTTTGTACCGCCTGCCTCAATAAACTCATTTGCGGACAACATTTTGGCTTTACCGTTTACAGCATCTACACGTACATTACCGTTATACTCTACAAGTGTCTTACCCTCTTTACCTTTTTTGGTAGTGATGATGATAACGCCTGCATTGGCACGAGTACCATAGATAGCGGCTGCAGAACCATCTTTCAGCACGTCCATAGACTCAATATCGTTAGGGTTCAAGTTGTTCATACTTGCGCCAGGCACACCATCTATAATGTAAAGAGGTGTTGTAGATCCGGTAAGAGAACCTGTACCACGGATTTGAATGCTATAGTCACGGCTGGCAGGATCGCCACCGCTGTCTTTTGACATATTAAGACCGGCAACCTTACCTTGCAGAAGTCCTGCGGCACTGTTGAATGATCCTTTGTCAAAGTCATCTGACTTTACACTCACTACAGAACCTGTAAGTTCCTTTTTAGTTTGAGAACCGTAACCAATGGCTACAATCTCCTGAAGCGCTGTCGAGGTCTCTTTTAAAGAAGCGTTAAGAGTACCACCTGTAACAGCAAGAGTCTGAGTCTCATAACCCGTGTAGGTGAAAATAAGTTTTGAATCAGCCGGAACCGTAATCTCATAATTACCGTCAAAATCAGTAATAGTTCCCACTGACTTGTCACTTTCAAGCGTGATGTACGCCCCAATGATTGGCTCTCCTGTCTCATCTGTAACAGTACCCGATACAGTAGTTTGTGCATACGAGGTTGCAACGGATGCCACAGATACCATGGCAAGTAGAATTGCCCGATGTAATTTTTTAAACATGCATTGAATTTTTTAAGGTTAATAAATAGGTTAAATTACTTTCAAAAAAAGTCAAATCTCATCAATC
>JAZLHT010000196.1:0-6473 GCA_045616965.1 Candidatus Enterocola sp. | reverse complement strand
TAGTACCATTTATGCCTGATAATGAGATAAACGGAATTACGTTTACAATACCTCAGCGTGGCGATAAAAAGAAACTGTTAAGCCTTAGCATACAAAATGTAAAGCAATATAAATTGGATAAAATAAAACAAGGTGAGAAACTCAACACACAACAAAAAGGCACTGCTATTCTAAAGGCTCTGCAACAAACATTAAAATTAGATAACTTGCCACAGAGAATTGAGTGTTTTGACATCTCTAATATAAGTGGAGACTGTGCTGTGGCTGCCTGTGTAGTGTACGACTATGCCAAGCCCCTAAAAAGTGAATATCGCAAATACAATATAAAAACAGTGGTGGGTCCCGATGATTACGCCTCAATGCGTGAAGTTGTTTTTAGGAGATACTCCAGAATTATAGATGAGGGAGGCAGACTACCCGATTTGATTATTGCAGACGGAGGCGTAGGACAGATGAATTGTATCAGAGAGGTGGTTGAGGAAGAATTACACCTTAATATCCCTATTGCCGGACTTGCAAAGGACAACAGGCATAAGACAAGTGAGCTTTTATTTGGTAATCCGCCTAAGTGCGTAGGGATAAAACCTACTGACCAACTCTTTAAATTTCTTGCCGGCATACAGGATGAGGTTCATAGATTTGCCATAACCTTTCATCGGGATAAGAGAAGTAAGAAACTTACAACAAGTGAACTTGATGAGATTAGCGGAATAGGAGGAAAGACAAAAAATCTGCTTCTTACTCATTATAAGAGCATAACAAGACTTAGATTGGCAAAAAAGGAAGATATAGCAAAACTTATTGGAAATGCAAGAGCCACAATAGTTTACAACTATTTTAACAATCCAATAAGCCAATGAGAATTAAAAATTAGAACAAACATTTATAATGTATTGCAAAATTTTGCTTAATTTTGTGGATATTTATACAAAAAATATACGGCAATGGATTTTTCATCATTTTTTAAGGCTTACCCTTATACACTCTCAGAAGAGGAAATCAAGTTAGACGTTAAACATATCATAGACCACCACTATGAAAACACAGATAATTTTAAAAGCCGTAAATTCATTTACTCCGCTCTTGAAATTACATCATTAAATCCTACTGACGGAGAGAAAAACATTACTGCTTTAGTAGAGGGGATAAACAAAACAGATGAGGAAAATCCGGAACTGCCAATGCCCGCCGCAATATGTGTGTACCCTGCACTGGTGGAGATTGTAAGAAATTCTCTGACAGAGGACGTAAACATTACAACTGTAATAGGTTTCCCTCATTCACAGACATTCCCGGAGGTTAAAATTGCCGAAGCGTCATTGGCAATAATGAACGGAGCCACAGAGATAGATATGGTTCTTAATGTAGGCAAATTCTTAAGTGGAGAATATACTGAACTCTATGATGAGATTAGTGAGATTAAGGCGGCATGCAAAGATAAAAATCTTAAAGTCATTCTTGAAACAGGACTTCTTAAAACCCCTGACAACATTTTCAAAGCCTCTTTACTTGCAATGGAAGCTGGGGCTGACTTTATTAAAAGTACTACCGGAAAGACTGAACCAACCAACCTTAATGCCGTATATAGCATGTGCCGCGCAATTAGGGCATACTATGAAAAAACTAAAATACAAAAGGGTATTAAAATTGCCGGCGGCGTAAAAACAATTCAAGACGCACTTATGTACTTAACTATAATTAAGGAGATTTTAGGCGAGGGATTTATGTCAACAGACTACTTCCGCATAGGCTCATCATCACTGGAGAAAGAGCTAAGAAAAGAGATTTCCGGATTAGGATAACCCAACCAATCTGATGAGTTATTATTGAGGGATTTTGTGCAATCTTTAAGCGAAGTTTACTGGAGTAAATGAGCGAGAAGATTGTGCAAAATCACCAATAAGAAACATCAGACATTGAAGCGGAAATAGACTACGTCACCATCTTGCATAACATAATCCTTTCCCTCAATGCTAAGTTTTCCCGCCTCCTTACAGGCTGCCTCCGAGCCTAAGGCTACGTAATCTTCAAACTTGATTACCTCTGCACGTATGAAACCTTTTTCAAAATCTGTGTGAATTACGCCTGCACATTGTGGTGCTTTCCAACCTTTACGGAAAGTCCATGCACGCACTTCCGGCTCCCCTGCGGTTAGGAATGTCTGCAAGTCAAGCAGTGCGTATGCCGCCTTTATCAAACGGTTCACACCACTCTCTTTAAGCCCTATCTCCTCAAGGAACATCTGACGTTCCTCGTATGTCTCCAACTCCGCAATATCCGCTTCTGTAGCGGCGGCAACAACTAGAATTGATGCGTTTTCATCTTTTACCGCCTCTCGCACCTCATCTACATAATGATTACCATTAACGGCAGATGCCTCATCTACATTACATACATAAAGAACAGGCTTGTCTGTTAAAAGGAATAACTCTTTTGCAAGTTTCTTCTGCTCCTTATCAAGTTCCACGCTACGGGCATTAAGTCCCTTGTCAAGTGCGGCTTTATATAACAACAGTATTTCAAGCATAGCCTTAGCCGCCTTATCGCCGGCGGCTGCCTGCTTCTGCACTTTAGTAATACGGCTCTCTACCGTCTCCAAATCCTTTAATTGAAGTTCCGTATCTATTACCTCTTTATCTCTAACCGGGTTTACAGAACCGTCAACGTGGGTTACATTATCATTGTCAAAACACCTTAATACATGTATAATGGCATCGGTCTCTCTAATGTTTGCAAGAAACTTGTTTCCTAAACCCTCTCCCTTGCTGGCTCCTTTAACAAGACCTGCAATATCCACAATTTCAACTGTAGTAGGCACAATCCTCTGTGGATGACAAATCTCCGCTAAGGCATTAAGACGTTCATCGGGTACAGTAATAACCCCTACATTGGGCTCTATAGTACAAAAAGGGAAATTGGCAGCCTGTGCCTTTGCATTTGACAAACAATTAAAAAGGGTTGATTTTCCAACATTAGGAAGCCCCACTATACCGCATTGTAATGACATAAAGTAAATATTTTGTAATAATAGGGTGCAAAAGTAATAAAAAATGAGTATTTTTGTGGCGTTTTTATTTTCATAATGCAAAAAAAGAGTAAAATTTATATTATTGTATGTTTCAGCCTGCTTTCAATAGCACTGCTTGTTTCTGCGTTTATGCTCTTTATGCAACATAATACCATACAGGAACAAGAAACAGAGATTCAAGAGGTTACAGCCGCTATGGAATTTGAGAAGCAGCAAAGCATTGATGAGTTTGAGGAGATGAAAAAGCAATATGAGGATTATTATATCAACACCGATAACGATTCTCTGCTTAAGCTGATAGATGAAGAGAAACAGAAGGTTGACCAACTGCTTCAGGAGCTTAAAACAGTTAAAGCAACAAACAGACGTAGAATCACAGAACTTACACAAGAACTCACCACTGTAAGGGGTGTACTAAAAACTTATATAGAAAAGGTGGATTCTCTTAATGCGGTAAATGACAATTTGCGGTCTGAAAACCAACAAGTGAGACGTAAATATGAGGAAAGCAACAAAAAACTAGAAGAAAAGACCGCCGAAGTCGCTGCACTTGATAAAAAAGTCTCCATGGCATCCATTCTTGAAGCGGACGACATTGAGGTTATCACACTTAATGAAAGGGGAAAGGTTACAAGAAGCATTAAAAAAACATCTAAATTACAGATTAACTTTAGAATACTGCGTAATATAACAGCAGAAAGGGGTAAAAAAACCATTTATCTTCGCATTACTGACTTTTACGATAACACTCTTAAATCTGTAGGAGAGAACTATTTTATGTTTGAAGGAATGAACATTGAATATAGTGCCCAAAAAAGCTTCGACTTTGGCGGAGAATCTCAATACATATCCATTTACTATCCCGTACAGGAAAAACTGGAGAAAGGCAACTACAACTTGGTTTTGTTTGTTGACGGAAACATTATCGGCGAAAGCGTATTCACCCTTGAGTAGCGTCTATATTCACATACCGTTTTGCAAAAAAAGATGCTTTTATTGTAACTTTTACTCAACAGTAAAGTCTGAACATCTGAACAAATATGTATCTGCTATATGTAATGAAATCATTAGGCAAAAAGAGTTCCTTTCTGACAAAAATATACGCACATTATATTTTGGCGGAGGCACTCCGTCACAATTAAGTGCCGTACAAATAAATTCCATATATGATACTATATCATCCGTTTATAGGATGGAGAATTTGGAAGAGTTCACTATTGAGTGTAACCCTGATGATATAAGCCCTGAATATATTGAGTCACTTCACTCCACAAATGTTAATAGAATAAGTATAGGGGTTCAAAGTCTGGACAATAAAATATTACAATTCATTAACCGCCGACATGATGCAGACTCAGCAAGAATATGTGTGAAGAACCTGCTGGAATCGGGTTATGAAAACGTAAGCATTGACCTTATTTACGGCATTCCCGGGCAAAGTCTTGAAAATTGGAAACAAACTGTAAATGAGGCTATCACTTGGGGTGTTAAACATATATCCGCTTATAATCTCTCTTTTGAAGAAGGGACGGAAATGTATAAATATATAGATAAGGCACCCGATGAGGAGACTTGCATATCCATGTACAATTATCTATGTAAAACATTATTGGAAAATGGGTTTGAGCATTATGAAATCTCTAATTTCGCTAAAAAAGGGTTTAGGTCAAAACATAACTCCGTATATTGGCAAGGTGGCGAATATTTAGGCATCGGGGCTGGAGCACACTCTTATAACGGTAAACAAAGATTTGAAAACTGTGGCTATAAAATTCAGAATGACGGAACGCTATATTGGGATAGGAAAATTGAGACTCTATCTGAAAAAGATAAATACAATGAGCTGATAATTACCGCATTACGGACAAAAGAAGGTATCGATTCAAATAAAATTCCCAATAAATACCTAGAACATTTTACGGAACAATCAAAACCTTACCTGAAAAAAGGGGATTTAGTAAAAAACGGTGATTTTATTGCATTATCTGAAAAAGGAGTTTTAATAAGTGACTATATAATGAGAGACCTTATTTTATGAAATACAAATATTCCATACTGATAGCGGCGGCCATTATCTATCTAAGTCTTATGAAACCGCCTAAAATGAATTCTGACTTGTTTAAAATAGAAAATATAGACAAGGTGATTCATGCTATTATGTATGCTACTCTTACGGTATCCATGTTTTTTGAAAACAAAAACAAAAATAAACCTCTTAAATATTTCATTATATTCTTAATTTCCACTATCTTTGGGGGTGTAATAGAGATATTACAATCTTACTTTCCGCCCCGGACAGCCACCTGGGGTGATTTATTAGCAGATGCAATAGGAGCAGCCTTACCTCTTGCCATCATATTTATTGTTTATTATTATGATAGGAAAAAACACTGTAAGGCAAATTGCCCTTAATTCAATCACCGGATTAACAAATGTTAAAGTAGAACTACTTCTTAACACAGTAGAAACAGAAGAGAATATTTTTAATCTCTCAGCATCAGATGTGAAAAAAATTTTATGTATATCTGACTTTGATGCACAAAATATAGTGTCTCAATTCAGACCATCTCTTGTGTCTGCAGAAAAGGAGCTTGAATATGTTTTAAAAAACAACATCTCCATATTATATTTTAAAGATGATGATTATCCTTCTTCTCTTCTTGAATGTAATGACTTCCCCATTCTATTATATGTCAAGGGTAATATAGATTTCAACTCCAAAAGGTTTATTTCTATAGTAGGTACCAGACGTGCAACAGAACGAGGTAAAAGATTATGCACAAAATTTGTGTCTGATTTGGCTGAAACAGAAAAAAACATAGTTATTGTAAGCGGCCTTGCTTTTGGAATAGATATTACAGCTCATAAAAGTGCATTGGATTATAATATTCCAACAGTTGGAGTTATAGCAGGAGGACTTAATAAATTTTATCCTAAAGAACATCTCCATATTGCAGATAAAATGATTGATAACGGCGGAGCCGTAATTGCAGAATCTAATAGTAATACAGAACCTTTTGCTCCATATTTTGTTCAAAGGAACAGGATAATTGCCGGACTAAGTGTTGCTACTGTTGTGGTGGAAAGTGCCATTAAAGGTGGTTCTCTACTGACTGCAAAATATGCCAACTCTTATAACAGAGATGTTTTTGCTTTTCCTGGTGGGGTTGGTGAACGCCTATCTGAAGGCTGTAATAACATTATTAAGTATAATAAGGCAGGAATGATAGAAAATGCAGATGATTTCAGATATTTTATGGGTTATTAACGGTATGGGAAAAAATATAGCTATGGAATATCTTGATTTATCAGATGATGAACGATTTATTTATGAAATAATAGAACATGATAGAACCATACACATTGATACACTTACACTTAAATTGAATAATATAAAAAATTTACAGGAGAATCTTTTAAAGATGGAATTAAAAGGAATAATAGA
>JAZLHT010000195.1:0-1574 GCA_045616965.1 Candidatus Enterocola sp. | reverse complement strand
GGTTATGCTGACATGGCGTACATACCGGTTTTGCCAAATACACCAGCCATAATTGTGGAGTTAAAAAGCAACGACAGTGCAGGCAGTGCCATAAATCAGATAAAGGAACGTAAATATGATGAAATACTCCATCACTACCGTGGCGATATGCTGTTTGTGGGAGTAAGTTATAACAAGAAGAGCAAGAAACATACGTGCAAGATAGAGAGAATTATGTATGATGTATAATTTTTTTGTACCTTTGCAACTTGTGTTAAAACAACTTTGTTAAAACAAGTTTTAACCATGTTACTTCGTCACTCGGCATAACCAAGTAAACTTAGTTCTGCCCTCGTTCCTAGTAACAGTTAACTTTCAATTTTCAATTTTCAACTTTCAATTAAAAATATGGCATCACAAGAAGAAGTTTTTAAGAAAATGGTATCTCACTGTAAGGAGTATGGTTTTGTATTCCCTTCAAGTGATATTTATGATGGTCTGGCTGCTGTTTATGACTACGGACAGATGGGTGTGGAACTAAAGAACAATATAAAGAAGTATTGGTGGGACAGTATGGTTCTGCTGCATGAGAATATAGTGGGCGTTGATGCCGCTATCTTTATGCACCCTACCACATGGAAGGCATCGGGTCACGTAGATGCTTTTAATGACCCTCTGATAGATAATCGTGACAGCAAGAAGCGTTACCGCGCCGATGTGTTGATAGAGGAGTTGATAGCCAAATATGATGATAAGATTGAGAAAGAGGTGGAGAAGGCTGCCAAAAGGTTTGGTGATAAGTTTGATGCAGAGATGTTCAAGACCACTAACTCACGTGTTTTGGAGTATGCTGCCAAGCGTGATGAGATTCATGACCGCTTTAAAAAGGCTATGAATGCTGGTGACCTTGCAGAACTTAAGCAGATAATACTTGACTATGAGATAGTTTGCCCTATAAGCGGTACCCGTAATTGGACAGATGTGCGTCAGTTTAACCTTATGTTCACTACAGAGATAGGCTCAACCGCTGACGGTACCAGCAAGATTTATCTACGTCCTGAAACTGCTCAGGGTATATTTGTAAATTATTTGAACGTTCAGAAAACAGGGCGTATGCGTATTCCGTTTGGTATTGCCCAGATAGGTAAGGCTTTCCGTAATGAGATAGTAGCCCGTCAGTTTATTTTCCGTATGCGTGAGTTTGAGCAGATGGAGATGCAGTTCTTTATTAAGCCCGGTACAGAGATGGATTGGTTTGCTCATTGGAAACAGTTCCGTCTTAAATGGCACAAGGCACTTGGTCTTGGCGATGAGAAATATCGTTTCCATGACCACGATAAACTTGCTCACTATGCGAATGCCGCCACAGATATAGAGTTTGAAATGCCATTCGGATTTAAGGAGGTTGAGGGAATCCACTCCCGTACAAACTTTGACCTTAGCCAACACGCTAAATACAGTGGCAAGAAAATTGAGTATTTTGACCCTGAAAGCGGTGAGTCTTACACCCCGTATGTAATAGAGACATCTATAGGTGTAGACCGTATGTTCCTGTCAATTATGTGTGCAGCCTACAATGAGGAGGCTCTTGAGGG
>JAZLHT010000194.1:0-11689 GCA_045616965.1 Candidatus Enterocola sp. | reverse complement strand
TGCCCTTTGAAGCCATTCCTGACCACATTGCTGGACCCACAAAAAAAGCATTTTTTTTACCATATTAATAATAATGTGTCCAAAGTTACTGCTATTCAGTGATTTACAAGGATTTTATCCTACTTTTTGATAATTAACCCAGAAGTTTGTTGCTCCTGACATTGAGTTGGGGGCAACCGTTAAGTCTCAACCTATGCCTTGCCCACACTGTGGCACTCTGACAGACAAGAAATCCATAATCCCGGCATCGGTGTTTGGGTGGTTTAACTAAGTGATTTTGTAGTATGGTATAGAAGAGGATTGATTAGGCTTTTAGTTCCTTAATAAGATATTCATACACGTATCCGGAACTTTGTGCATATAACCCCGTAGTAAAACGTGTTAGGGCAGAGTAGGTATTGGAGTTGTAAACTGCATCTACGGCATCTTCTGTTGTGTATTTTTCTCTTTCACACAACATACATATTAAATCAGAAGTTATTCCTTCAACCATAAATTTAAATTCAGGTTCACTGACATTCATCATAGACGTTTTAATAATTTAATTGCACGCTCAGTACAAAATGCATATTGATATGTTTCTCCTTTGTAATATTTAATTCCTTGAAGAAACCCCATCAGATTATTTTGATGACTACGGCGATACTCACGCATTTGTAACCCAATAGTGTCGTTTGCAATTGGTCCATAAACTATGTCATAATCATGAGTGAAATTTTGATTTTCATCTCTGTTATTCCATACAAACGCAGCCCATTCTTCACAATATTTATCAAATGTTTTAATACTTAAACTTTTGTTGTGAAGTTGAGCCTCATCAAAATTAAATTTATATACAATAGGCGTTCCTCCCAAGAAATCAACCTTGTTCATAGCTAATTCATGGGCTTGAGACTCAGTAGGGGACAAATAAAAGGCTCTATTAAAATCTTTGTATCGCTGAGATTTAGATAGGTCTATTTCATTAAAAGCAATATTAGTTCCGTGATAAAGAATCATAAGTTTCCTCCGTTACGCCTACAATAAATAGCGATATTGTTAATATTTTCAGAGAAACTAAGTGTATGCATAATGCCGTAATGCTTATCACACAATTCTATAGCATTGTAACGGCTCATATATGCAGCCGCTTCAGCATCAGTAATTCCGTAATGTTCTGCAAACTCAGCAATCAATGCTACCATATATTCAACTTTTTCTCTTAACATATATCACTTAGTTGATTTCTTTTGCTACAAATTTAGATAATAATTCTGACATTTTTATATTCATTTTGAAATTTTTCATAATTTTTATATGAATTTCTCTGAATCTGCGGCACGCTGACTGACAAAAAATCTGTAATCCTGGCATCGGTGTTTGGGTGGTTTAAATAGAGGAGTAGGGTGCGATTGTGGTGCTTTAACTCAATTTTTTTAATGGTTAAAGCACCACAATCGCATTTTTTTTATATATTTGCAGAAAAAATAATATAAAAAATAATGGTGTACAAAGAAAATATCATAGGCAGAAAGTATGAACAGGATCTTCTTTCAATTTGTTTTGAGTCAAAAAAAGCGGAGTTTATAGCCATTTATGGGAGAAGGCGCATAGGAAAGACATACCTTGTCAAACAATTTTTTGATGATACGTTTGACTTTTATGCAACAGGAGTATATAATATAAGTAAATCAGAACAATTGAAACTTTGGCAGAGACAACTGCAAAAGTTTAGTGGACAAAAATGTATAAAACCCAAAGATTGGTTTGAAGCATTCAATCAATTGCAAGAATACATTGAAACACTTTCAGATAAAGAAAAAATAGTTGTATTTATTGATGAATTGCCGTGGTTTGATTCTCATAAATCTGGATTCATACGTGCCCTTGAACTATTTTGGAATAGTTTTGCGGCGGATAGAAACGGCTTAAAGCTTGTAGTTTGCGGGAGTGCTACCACTTGGATGACAAATAAACTGCTTGGCGACAAAGGCGGACTTCATAACAGGGTAACACGCCCCATTAGGCTTGCACCATTCACATTGAGTGAGACAGAAGAATATTTACACAGCCTCAATATTTTATGGGAACGAAAGGATATTCTTGACACATATATGATTCTTGGAGGTACTCCGTTCTATTTGTCACTTCTCCGTCCGGAACTAACATTATGGCAAAATATTGATGAGCTGTTCTTTAGTCAAAACGCCACATTAAATACAGAATACGAATTTCTTTTCAAATCACTATTTAAAGAAGCAACCATATATCGCAGAACAGTGGAAATATTATCAACAAAACTCAAAGGAATTACAAGGAAAGAACTTGTTGAGCAACTGAACATCAACAATAATGGCAAATTCTCGGAAGTATTGGATAATCTTGTAAAATGCGATTTTCTAAGAAAATATCAAGCATTTGGGAAGAAGGAACGAGATATGTTGTATCAGCTTTCCGATATGTACACCCTTTTTTACCTTAGATTTGTAAAAAACTACTATGGCTTAAACAAAAATGCTTGGAGCAATATGGAAGAAGGCAGACGCAATGCGTGGTCCGGTTATGCTTTTGAGCAAGTTTGTATTTTACACATAAACCAAATAAGAACTGCCCTTGGCATATCAGGAATAGTAAGCGATGTATGCTCTTGGTGTTTCAGAGATAAAGAACAGAGTGCACAGATAGACATTATAATTGACCGAGCAGACAATGCAATAGACTTATGTGAAATGAAATATTCTGACCACGAATATGAGATAAAAAAGGAATATGCGGAATGGTTGCGTGAAAGAAGGGAGTTATTCCGTCAGGCAACAGGCACAAAAAAGTCACTTAGATTGACCATGATTGCCTCTGGCGGAGTAAAGCAAAATATGTACACATCTATGTTGCAGGGAAAATTATCATTGGATAATTTATTCCTGTAATCCCTGTATTGGTGGTCAAGTGGTTTCACTAAAATTGTAAATTTGTTGTATAAAAGTTTGTTTGTTCAGTAAATTTTTCGTAAACTTGCACCATATAATTGTAGGATATGGCTGACTGTTTTGAAACATTATATAAAACCATTGAAACAGAAGGTTGCACACCCAATACAATTAGACTTTTAACTACATTAACGGCAAATATAATTCGTGGAACAGTTAAGATTGATAGGCTTAATACAGCAGAGCATGATGGCCTCAGAGCAGCGGGTTCAAACCTTGTATGGGCATCAATTATCGCGAGTTACGCGAGAAGAAGCGTTACAGCAGGTAAAAATGCTGGAGCATGCCAAGATGCTTTCACAATCAACTCGTTAGTTGATTCACAACAAGAGGAATTCATAGAACAATATGCCAAAGCATTGGGGGTATGGTTTGAAAATTCAGAAAAATGGATTACATCAACATACGGAGAAAAAATAGCTCAAGGTGCAGAGGCAAAGGTTTACTACTGTAGTGGAGATACATCAGTAATAAAAGAGCGTGCTTCCATATATTCTACATTAGGGAAAGCACTTGATGCTATTTTACTTCATAATGCTCTATTCCCGCAAACATTTATGGAGGTCATAGGTTTTACACGTGATTCTGAAGGGTTATTCAGAATCATTCTTACTCAACCGTACATCAGTTGTGCACGCCTTGCTACAAAGACGGAGATTGATGATTTGGCATCATCGCTTGGTTTTAAGGATAATAAAAACGGTGAGGGAGTGAACTATATTGGTGATAGACTTTATTTAGAGGATTTACACCCGGCAAACGTGTTCATTGATGCCATAACCTCTCAAATTTCGTGCATAGATTGCATTGTAAAGTTTAAATAAGTAAAGCCATTGTTACGGAAAACGTAGTATATTCCTATATACATAACAATTTTGTTGTAAACTTATGCTACAAAATTATGAATCTAAATATTACGAATTGCTGGAAAGATGCAAAGTATTGGAACTTGAAAACTCTAAATTAAAACAACTTCTCAAGCAACACGATATAAATTATCAAGACTCATTAATCATTTCTAAAAAACACGAACAAGAGATTGTTATGGAGACCGAACTAAGTCTTGATGAAAAAGTAGAATTATTTAGAAGTTTATTTATAGGTAGGGAAGATGTGTTTGCAAAAAGATGGTATAGTCCAACATCAGGAAAATCGGGGTATCAACCTGTATGTGAGAGAGAATGGAATAACAAATTTTGCGATAAGAAAAAATACAAGTGTACAGAGTGTCCTAACAGAAAATTTGCGATTCTATCCAACAATGATATCTACAATCATTTGGAAGGGAAGGATTTACTTGGAAGAGACGTTATAGGAATATATGCAATAAAAGAAGATAATACATGTCATTTTTTATATGCTGTCCTTGCCCACATTGCAGCACATTGACTGACAAAAAATCTGTAATCTCGGCATCGGTGTTTGGGTGGTTTAACTAAAAATCCGCTTGTTTGGGATAATTGTAAATTTGTTGTATATTTGCAGAAACAACAATACGCATCAGTTTATGAGACGTCCCAAAATAGTAAATAGTATAAAAATGGCAATGAAACCATTTGGAGACTATGTTCAGACTATTATGTTCGGGTCTGAGGCAAGGGGGGATGCTCGTCGGGATAGCGATATTGATTTGTTACTTCTTGTGGATACTGACTACTTGAATTTATCAAAAGAGCAAGAGCTAACTATGCCTCTATATAACATTGAGGTTGAAACTGGTGTCAGCATTAATTCTGTGGTTATGACAAAGAACCAATGGAATAGCAGACCCTTTAAGACTCCTTTTTATATTAACGTTATAAATGAGGGTATTACATTATGATTGAGACATTATCACCTGATGACAGACAGTCGTTGATTAATTATAGATTAGAACGTTCCAAAGAGTCATTGGAAGAAGCTGATTAAATGCTCAAACACACAGTGGTGTGAAACAAATGTAAGGTAAAACGTTTGCCACATTATTTGAAAAACGTCAGAGTGGAGACTATGATGATTTTTTCTTTTGTGATGAAAACCTCGCTTTAGAACTTAAACAACAAGCATTATCATATATAGATGCAGTAAAGGCATTGATTAATTAACAATAATGAATGCCATATCCACACTAGGGTAGAGTATAATCCGATTATAAAAAAAATATAATAATTTTTTTATAATCGGATTTTTTTGTATATTTGCATTGTAAAAAAACAGTAAGGCTATGATAACCAATCCATTTATATTATCGGGACACATACCTGACGAGTATTTTTGTGACCGTAAAACGGAAACAGATACATTGATAGGGTATATTACAGGGGGAGAAAATGTATGTTTGATGTCGCCAAGGCGTATGGGAAAATCAAAATTGGTGGAACATTGTTATAATGATGCAAGACTGAATGATTATTATTGCTTTTATATTGATATTTATCATACTGCAACGTTACGTGAATTTGTATATGCATTTGGTAAAGAAGTGTTTGCAACCCTTAGAGGTAAGGGTAGAAATATGATGGACAATGTTTTAGCGGCATTACGAAGTATAAATCCAAAACTTACAGTTGATGCAATTACCGGGCAACCGTCGTTAAGTGTGTCTCTTGGCGATATATCAAATCCAGAATATTCTTTGTCTGACATTTTCAAATGCCTTGAAAATGCTGACAAGCCTTGTGTTGTATGTTTTGATGAATTTCAACAAGTTGCAAAGTACTCTGAATCTAATATTGAGGCATTATTGAGAAGTTATATACAAAGGATTAAAAATGTAAACTTCATATATTCAGGAAGTTCAAGACATTTACTTGGTGAAATGTTCTCATCGTATGCAAAACCATTTTATAATAGTGCTGAGACCTTGTTTCTTAAGCCAATAAGGATAGAAGAATATATTAAGTTTGTAACATTTTGGTTTTCAGCTTACAATAAAAATATTGACAGTAATATTATAGAAAAAGTATATAGTATTACCGAATGCAATACGCAAAATATGCAACGAATGATGCACCGTTTGTTTGAAAACACAAAAGAGGGTGAATCTTGTGGAGAGAGTGATGTTATTGATATTTTTGAAGATATTGTAGATGCGGATTCAGAAAGATTCAAGCAATTAGTGATGTTACTTTCTCAAAGGCAAAAGGAGTTATTGTATGCCATTGCTAAAGAAAACAAAGCGGAGAAAATTCTCAGTTCCGGATTTATTAAGAAATACAGTTTGGTTTCAAGCAGTGCGGTTCAATCTGCCGCCAATAAATTATTAGAAACAGATTTTATCACTTTTGATGACGGTTATTATTCAGTTCCCGATATTTTCTTCAGACATTATTTGGTAAGGATAGGTGGTTAAAACTCTACCTTATAAATTCTATTTTACATAATGCTAATTATGACACAAGCCGAATGCAAAATTAATTCAATCGTAGATTGGATTAAAAGACAGATACATTTAAATACAAACGAAGTTTGGATTTTTTTGCTGAGGCGAAGTTAATAATCACGGCAAACGAAGTGAAGCCGTAATTATGAAACAAGACAGATACATTTAAATACAAACGAAGTTTGGATTTTTCTGCTGAGGCGAAGTTCATAATCACGGCAGAACGAAGTGAAGCCGTAATTATGATACAAGTCATCTTGTGATTATGGCACCCTAATGTAGTGTCATCAGATTTTCAATTGTACAGTCCTTTATTGGCAATACAACCATTGGAAGCTTGGCATGATAAACCAATTTTTTAGCAAGAGAAGCTTTAAATAATCTGCTGACAAGATTTCTTTTAACGCTGCGTACAATCAGCAAATCAAATGCAGATGTCGTAAAAAAATTTATAAGGTCTGTGGAAATCGATTTTTCTGAAGGAATTAAAGAATATGAAGTCTTTATTTTGCTGTACTCCTTACTTATATATGAATCTATTTGATTCAGCACATATTGATAATCCGCCATATCGTCTTTTTTCTCTAAGATATGTACAAAATTTAAGTCAAACTGATAATCCGGCAATAAATCCATAAAAGACTTGTAAGACGCATCGTCAAACTCCTTAAATGATTCTGCAACACCAATTTTCTTAAAATCCTTAAAATCACAGACTTTACAGTCATCAGGTATGGCAAGTACTGTAACTTTGCCAGAATCAATAACTTCCGCCGTAATACTGCCTATCAGATCGTTTTGCTTGGCTTCCTTACTTCTGGTTTCCATCACGGTGATTGCAACCTTGTTGCTTACCGCATAGTCTATTATCTCTTTCTCTGGCACACCTTTCTTTAAAACAAACTGATAATGAACATTTTGCAACTCACTAAATTCTATCATTTGCTCTATTTTCTTGCTCAACGGCGCAAAATTAACCTCAGAAATCTTTTTTTTCTCAGTTACATTCAGTATGGTTACATCGGAGTCAATAAGTTTGGCAAGCGAAAAAGAGAGTTTCAATATATTCTCCGAAACCTTCTCAAAATCCAATGGCAATAATATTTGTTTCATAGTTTAGGGTCAAGGTGAAAGGGTCAAGGTTACGGCAAAGCCGGAATAAAAATGTTATAATTATATTACAAAGATATGAAAATTTTACAATTATTTGATATTGAATAGCAAAAATCTTTTTTATTTTGGTTCATTTTTAGTAATTTTGTGGAAATTTTTAAAAAGGCATATAAAATGGCTAAGTTTAAAGGTGCTGTAGAAGTGAATAAAGACCGCTGCAAAGGTTGTAATCTGTGCGTTGTAGCGTGTCCGTTAAAGGTTTTGGAGTTGTCAAAACAAGTTAATGCCAAAGGCTACCGTTATGCTCAAATGGCTAACGAGGATGCCTGTATCGGGTGTGCAAGTTGTGGTATAGTTTGCCCCGATGGTTGTATTTCTGTATATAAAGTTACACTGAATTAAATATCGGGTATTATGAGTGAAGAAGTTAGATTAATGAAAGGTAATGAGGCTCTTGCCGAGGCCGCTATCCGTTGTGGGTGCGACGGCTATTTCGGTTACCCTATTACCCCACAGTCAGAGGTTATGGAGACACTTATGAAACTAAAACCTTGGGAAACAACAGGTATGGTTGTTTTGCAGGCTGAGAGTGAGGTTGCCTCTATAAATATGGTTTATGCCGGTGCAGGATGTGGAAAAAGAATTATGACATCCACATCAAGCCCGGGTTTCTCATTGATGCAAGAAGGAGTTTCCTATATTGCAGGAGCAGACCTGCCTGCCCTTGTTGTAAATGTTATGCGTGGAGGTCCTGGTCTTGGAACAATACAACCTTCTCAGGCAGATTACTTCCAAACCGTAAAAGGTGGCGGACATGGAGATTACAAGCAGATTACACTTGCTCCTAACAGTGTTCAGGAGATGGCTGATTTTGTTGGTCTTGGATTTGATTTGGCATTTAAGTACAACATAATGTGCGTAATACTTGCCGATGGACTTATTGGGCAGATGATGGAGAAAGTGGTATTGCCACCCTATCAGCCTCGCAGAACAGAAGAAGAGATACGCAAGCAGTGTCCTTGGGCTACCCTTGGCAGAACTCCTGACAGAGATATAAATGTAATTACATCTTTGGAATTGGAACCGGAACCAATGGAACGCCGCAACATTGCATTGCAAGCCAAATATGCTCTTATAGAGAAAAACGAGGTTAGATATGATGAGTTTATGACAGACGATGCAGAATACCTGATTATGGCATTCGGGTCTGCCGCACGTATCTGCCAAAAGGCTGTTGAAATATCACGTAAACAGGGTATTAAGGTTGGACTGCTCCGCCCTATCACCCTATTCCCATTCCCATACAACAGAATTAAAGAGCATTTGAGCCACATTAAAGGCATTTTATCTGTTGAATATAATGCCGGTCAGATGGTTGAAGACATAAGACTTGCTGTAGAGGGCAAAGTTAAAGTTGAGCATTTTGGACGTACAGGTGGTATAGTACCTACCCCTGGCGAAGTTGTAGATGCCTTGAAAAGTCAAATTATTAAGTAACTAAGCATTATGACAAGAGAAGATATAATAAAAGAGGAGAATCTGGTTTATAAGAAACCTACCCTACTCAATGACAAGACAATGCACTACTGCCCTGGTTGTAGCCATGGTGTTGTACATAAGTTAATTGCAGAGGTTATAGAAGAGATGGGATTGCAAGACAAGGCTATAGGAATTTCTCCTGTGGGTTGTGCTGTGTTTGCTTACAAGTATATAGATATTGACTGGCAAGAGGCTGCTCATGGACGTGCCCCTGCGATGGCTACCGCTATTAAGCGTCTGTTGCCTGACCGTCTTGTATTTACATATCAAGGAGACGGAGACCTTGCCGCTATTGGTACTGCAGAGACAATTCATGCCTGCAATCGTGGCGAGAACATTGTGGTTATATTTATAAACAATGCTATCTACGGAATGACTGGCGGACAGATGGCTCCTACCACACTTGAGGGAATGAAGACATCCACCTGCCCTTACGGACGTGATGTTGTACTCAATGGGTATCACTTGCCTATTACAAACCTTATAGCACAGCTTGAAGGTGCAAGATATGTTACACGTCAGAGTGTCCATACCGCCGCTGCTGTACGCAATGCAAAGAAAGCGATACGCAAGGCATTTGAAAACGCTATGGAGCCTGTAAAGAAGGGTGCATCGTTTGTTGAGATTGTATCTACTTGTAACTCAGGTTGGAAAATGAGTCCTGAAGATGCCAACAAGTGGATGACAGAAAATATGTTCAAAGCCTACCCGATAGGCGACTTAAAGAATAATTGAAAGTTGAACAATTTATGACTGTTTGGAGTAGCGAGAGCAGAATCTGCGTAGCAGATTTTAAGTTTTACAAAGGGTCCAGCCAGAATTTATTCTGAGATGGACACATTGGAAAACTTAGGAATCAGGTAAACCTAATTATGCCGAGTCACGAACAAACATGCATAAAATTTTAGAATAAAATTTTATGAAAGAAGAGATAATAATCGCTGGATTTGGAGGACAGGGTGTACTGTCTATGGGTAAAATACTTGCCTACGCAGGTCTTATGCAAGGCAAGGAAGTAAGTTGGCTACCTGCATACGGACCGGAACAACGTGGCGGTACCGCTAATGTCACCGTTATTATAAGTGATGACAAAATTTCATCACCTATTCTTAATACATATAATACTGCCATAATTCTTAACCAACAGTCACTTGACAAGTTTGAGTCTAAGGTTAAGCCCGGTGGCAGACTTATTTATGACCCATACGGAATAACAAAAGCACCTACACGTACTGATATTGAGGTTTACAGCACTGCCGCAATGGATAAGGCTTTAGAGCTTAATGCCGCTAAATCATTCAATATGTTTATATTAGGCGGTTTCTTAAAACTTTGCCCTATTGTAGATATAGAGCATGTAATGCTTGGTCTTAAGAAGTCTTTGCCGGAGCGTCACTGGAACCTGCTTCCACAAAACGAAGAAGCCATTAAAACAGGAATGGAAATAATTTACAAACAAAGTTTGTAAATTAGGGACAAGGAACAAGGACTGTTACTAGGAACGAGTGCAGAACCAAGTTTACTTGGATATGCCGAGTGACGAAGTAACATGGTTAAGGCAAAGCCTTAACAAAAGGAACAACCCTTGACCCTTGACCCCTGACCCCTGACCCTATTACACTGCTTCCTAAACAAATCCGTTTATCTGCGGTATAAATCACTCCATACTGTCCTGGTGCAATGCCTTGAATAGGTTTATCGGAGTTTATCAGATAACCATCGCCACATCTAATAAGTTTACCGTTTGTAAACTCAGGGGTGTGGCGAATTTTAAATGTAATATCTACACCTTCTGACGGAATCTCACCCCAAGGATTCTCTGTTATAAAATGAATTCCGTCTAACGGTATTTGCGTGCCGTACTGTTTCTCTGTATCGTAGCCTTGTGATACATATACTATATTTTCCGCAGCACTCTTCCCCACTACATACCATGGTCCGCCGCTAAGCCCAAGTCCTTTACGCTGACCTATTGTATGAAACCAAAAACCGTTATGGTGTCCAAGAATCTTGCCACTCTCCTGCTCTATTATAAGTCCGTCTTTTTCTCCTAAGTACTTCTTAATAAAGTCATTATAGTTAATTTTACCAAGAAAGCAGATGCCTTGGCTATCTTTACGTTTAGCATTAGGCAACACCGCTTTTGCGGCTATTTCACGAACCTGTGATTTTGGCATCGGGCCAAGAGGAAAAAGAATTTTCTGAAGTTGTGAATATGAAATCTGAGCAAGAAAATCTGTCTGGTCTTTTACAGGGTCAACCGCCGTACCAAGCCAATCCTTGCCATTCTCAGATATATTGGTGGCATAATGTCCTGTGGCTATTTTATCAAATTCCTTACCCCACTTGTCTATAAATGCTCCAAACTTAATAAGCTTGTTGCACATTATATCTGGATTAGGGGTAAGCCCCTCTTTTACAGTATCTAATGTATATCTAACAACTGTATTCCAATACTCTTCCTGTAGTGATACAACCTCTAATTTAAGTCCGTAGTGCTTTGCTATCAGGGTTACCATCTCTATATCCTCTTCTGCAGAGCAACCCATATAGCCGTTCTCATCCTCCATTCCTATGCGTATGTAGAATAGCGTAGGCTTATACCCCGATTCCACTAATTGGTGTATAACAACGGAGCTGTCTACTCCACCCGATGCAAGAACTGCGATGTTCAACTTTTAATTAAAATAGTTTCTTTTTGCAGATTCTG
>JAZLHT010000193.1:0-2595 GCA_045616965.1 Candidatus Enterocola sp. | reverse complement strand
GATAAGAACAATGCCGCAGTTGACCGTGGCGGTGAGTACAAGCAGCTTACTATTGACCCGGCTTGGGCTAACCTGCCAGATGATGAGGCTGTTAAGAACAACGATACAGAATTTGTAAACAATATAGTACGTCCTATCAACGCACAAGACGGCGACCTGCTGCCTGTATCTGCATTCAAGGGAATTGAAGACGGTACATGGTATCCTGGTACAGCCGCATGTGAGAAACGTGGCGTAGCGGCATTTGTTCCTGTTTGGAATGCAGAGAACTGTATCCAATGTAACAAGTGTGCATTTGTATGTCCTCACGCTTGTATCCGTCCGTTTGTTCTGGACGACAATGAGGCTGCAGGTCTTAACGCCACAATGATAGAGATGAAGGCTCCGCTTGCTATGAAGGGAATGAAGTTCCGTATGCAGGTAGGCGTTATGGACTGTCTTGGTTGCGGCAACTGCGTTGACGTTTGTCCTGGCAATCCTAAACTTGGAGGTCCTGCTCTTAAGATGGTTCCACTTGAGGGACAACTTGCAGAGGCTGCCAACTGGGATTACTGCGTAGCCAATGTTAAATCTAAACAAGATTTGGTTGACATAACCGCTAATCCTAAAAACTCTCAGTTTGCAACTCCACTGTTTGAGTTCTCCGGTGCTTGCTCAGGTTGCGGTGAGACACCTTACGTTAAGCTTATCTCTCAACTGTTTGGAGACCGCGAGATAGCATCTAACGCTACAGGTTGCTCCTCTATATACTCCGGTTCTGTACCTTCAACCCCATATACAAAGAATGAGAAGGGTCAAGGTCCTGCTTGGGCTAATTCACTGTTTGAGGATTTCTGCGAGTATGGTTTAGGTATGCAACTTGCCGCTGAAAAAATGCAGGCTCGTCTTGTAAACATTATGACAGAGGCTCAAAACTGCGATAAGTGTACAGATGAGATGAAGGCTCTGTATCGTGATTGGATTGAGAATCACAACGATGCAGCCAAATCTAAAGAACTTGCAGCCAAGATTATTCCACTGTGCGAGAAATGTGGTTGCGACTACAGCAAACAAATTCTTGCTCTTAAAGGATACCTTGTAAAACGCAGTCAATGGATAATTGGTGGTGACGGTGCTTCTTACGATATAGGTTACGGTGGTCTTGACCATGTAATTGCATCGGGTAAGAATGTAAATATTCTTGTACTTGATACAGAGGTTTACTCTAATACAGGTGGTCAGGCTTCTAAGGCTACACCTATTGGTGCTATTGCCAAATTTGCCGCCGCAGGTAAGCGTGTACGTAAGAAAGACCTTGGTATGATTGCAACTACTTACGCATATGTATATGTGGCACAAGTTGCTATGGGTGCTGACAACGCTCAGTGTCTAAAGGCTATTCGTGAGGCAGAAGCATACGATGGTCCGTCTATAATAATTGCTTACGCTCCTTGTATCAACCATGGTCTTAAGAAAGGCATGGGTAAGGCACAGGCAGAAGAGGCAGAGGCAGTTGCATGTGGTTACTGGCACTTGTGGAGATTTAACCCGGCACTTGAGGCAGAGGGCAAAAATCCGTTCACACTTGACAGCAAAGAGCCTAATTGGGAAGGATTCAAGGATTTCTTGAAGGGTGAGGTTCGTTACGCATCTGTAATGAAACAGTATCCTACAGAGGCCGAAGAGTTGTTCCAAGCCGCCGAAGATAATGCTAAATGGCGTTATAAGAGCTATCTAAGAATGCAAAACCAACAGTACTGATTATGCTTACACTAAAGTATATTACAGAAAACTTTGACGATGCTGTAAAGCGTCTTCAGAAAAAACACTTTGACGCAGAAGAAATTCTGCGTCAAGTGGTTAGTCTTGATAATGACCGTAAGAGCCGTCAGGCACAACTTGATGCCACTCTGAACCAGATTAAGACTCAATCTGCACAAATAGGTGCACTTATTAAACAAGGTGCTCAAGATGAGGCAGCCAGAATCCGCGAGGATGTGGCTTTGCTAAAGAGCAGGTCTCAGGAGTTTGACACCAGAATGAAGGAGGACATTGATAAAATCACTGATATTCTGCTTTCTGTGCCTAACATTCCAAACGATACTGTACCCGAAGGCAATGGTGCTAATGACAACACTGTGGAGAGAATGGGTGGCACTGTTCCTGAACTTGGAGAGAACGCTCTACCCCATTGGGAACTTGCTAAAAAGTACAATCTTATAGATTTTGACCTTGGAGTTAAAATTACAGGTGCGGGATTCCCTGTTTACAGAGGTTGGGGTGCAAGGCTTCAAAGGGCATTGATAAATTTCTTCTTGGATGAGGCTCGTGCCGCCGGCTATGAGGAGATTATGCCGCCTACCGTTGTTAATGAGGCATCGGGTTACGGAACAGGGCAACTACCCGATAAAGAGGGTCAGATGTACCATTGTAACCTTGATAATCTTTATCTTATACCTACGGCAGAGGTTCCCGTAACTAACATTTACAGAGATGTTATTCTAAACGAAAAAGACTTGCCTATTAAGAATTGTGCTTATACTCAATGCTTTAGACGTGAGGCTGGAAGTTACGGCAAAGATGTGCGCGGTCTTAACCGTCTGCATGAGTTCTCTA
>JAZLHT010000192.1:0-1195 GCA_045616965.1 Candidatus Enterocola sp. | reverse complement strand
CTCATCATATTCTCCACCGTCAATTGAATAGGTATAACCTTTCCCACTACCGCCTGTTGCTGATATTTTATATTCTCCGTTATACGGCTCGGCACATCTTGTATTATTAATTACGTTATCTATAACAACCTCTGGCAAATTGTACTCATAAATCATGGCATAACCATCCATTACGGCAGAACAGTTAGTATTATTGTTTTCCGCCCTTACCGTATATGTTCCACCTCCTGTCTGCTTTCCGAAATCAAGGGCTGAGCCTGTACCGGGAAGTGATTTAATTTTTATTATATCTCCTCTGTAAAGACTGTACGTGAAACCCTCCTCTGAATTACTAAGACCTACTGTCACACCATCTCCACCTTTACAATATGAACCTCCGCCTGTAACTTCAAATTTGTTGGGAGTAACAGATTCATCTTCAATTATTATTTCAACACCTTCTGACACGCAACCATTAGAGTCCTTTACTCTTGCTGTTACCTTAGTAGATTGAACATCAGTGTATTTATAAGTGGTATTAAAGTTTTTTCCATCATCATTTGAGAAACTATAACCCTTTCCACTACCGCCTGATGCGGTTATAGTATAGGATCCGTTATATGGATTCTGACACATGGTATTGGACTTTAAATTTTCATAACCTGCTGTAGGCAACTCAGCCACAGATACATCTACAGAACCATTCATATCAGCAGAGCATGCAGTCGTCTTATTTTCCGCTTTTATAGTGTATGTGCCGGCGGCTTTCTGATTTAAAAAGACTATTGTCATACCTCTCCCTTCTTTTGATTCAACAAATTCTCCATCTCTATATAGTGTGTACGTTATACCCTTCTCACCTACACCACTAATGCTTATATTAACACCATTTTTATCTGCACAATATAGACCACCTCCCTTTACATCTAATACTTTTGGTGCTACTGATTTATTTACTACCTTTATCTCCACGCTGAGTTCGGATACACAGCCGTTTTCGTCCTTCACTTTCGCCTGTACGTCTGCTGACTGAAGACCCGTATATATTGACTGATCACCGTAGGTGGCACCTCCGTCTATTGAGTAGGTGTAAACTCCACTGCCGCCTTCTGCTGTTATTGTGTATGCTCCGTTAAACGGTGATATACATTGGGTGTTGTCTGTAACGTCTGCTTTGCCTGCTATTGGCAAATCATAAACGGATACTTCTTTTGAG
>JAZLHT010000191.1:0-7743 GCA_045616965.1 Candidatus Enterocola sp. | reverse complement strand
TACTTGGTGGTGGAGTGGGTTACTATATCTGCTCCAAACTCAAACGGACGGCAGTTAATAGGGGTAGGGAATGTGTTATCTACAATAAGAGGCACGCCATGCTTATGGGCTATGCGTGCAAATTTCTCTATGTCAAGAACGCTAAGCACAGGATTTGCAATGGTCTCGCCAAACAGTGCTTTTGTATTAGGACGGAATGCCTTTTCTATCTCCTCATCGCTGGCATCGGCGTCAACAAAGGTAACCTCTATGCCAAGTTTTTTCATAGTAACTCCAAACAGGTTGTATGTACCTCCATAAATTGAGGTGGCACTTACAAAATGGTCTCCAGCCTCACAGATATTAAAAATGGCATAAAAGTTAGCCGCCTGCCCTGATGATGTAAGTATTGCCGCCACTCCGCCCTCCAACTGTGCTATTTTATCGGCTACAACATCGTTTGTAGGGTTTTGCAATCTTGTATAAAAATAGCCTGGCTTTTTCAGGTCAAAAAGGTCTGCCATCTCTTGTGATGACTCGTACTTGAATGTAGTGCTCTGATAAATAGGCAGTACTCTCGGCTCTCCGTTCTTGGGTTGCCAACCACCTTGTACACAAATTGTACTTGTTTTCTGTGACATAACGTTAGTGTTTTAAGTTGAGTCTTTTTAAACAGAGTCACAAAATTAGTTATTTTTTTGTAGTTATGCAAACTTATTGAAAATTTCAATGTTCTTGCATGATTGTATGGAAAAGAAACATTAAAGACCTCTGCTCTCCTTTATGACCCGATATGCTTCGCCTACAGCCTTAAACTTTTCTGTGGCAGACTGACGGACTTTCTCCCCAAGGGTGTTCACTTTATCGGGGTGGTATTTCATAGCCATACGGCGGTATGCTTTCTTAACCTCATCATCTGTTGCATTGCTGTTTATCTCAAGTATGCTGTACGCTTTTGTTAAGGTTATGGAGTGCTCTGTGGTGTGTTTCTGCCTGCCCGATGAACCGCCGTTTGCGTATGCACGGTATGCCGCCTTAATGGAGTGGTAGTCATCATCTGTCACCCCCATAAGATAGCACATAGAGTGTATTACGTTTATTTCAGCTTGGCATATATCCTGATCTGCTGAGGCTATCTTGAACAGCAGATGCACAAGCTCAAGCCTGCTGGAGTAATTGAGGCGCATACGTATCTGAGTACATACGCTGCTGTAACTGTAATCGGTGGCTATAATTTTTTTTAGTATCTGCAGTGCCTCCTTGCCCTCTGCTTCTGTAAAATTGGCACGTAAAAACGCCTTCACCACATCTAACTCACTTTTAGTGGCGGCACCATCCGCTTTCATAACAGAGCCTGCAAGCACCATAAGAACCATCAAGAAATCTCCCTGTGTGGTCTTTCTTGATTTTTTGTCATCTCTCTCTTTTTCTCCGCCGTCGCCTATTACGGTTGTGGCGTTTCCAGAGAATGCACCGGCTATGATTACACCTATTATGGCTCCTATCGGACCTCCAAGAGTCCAACCTAAGCCACCTAATATAAGTTTACTCCAAAATCCCATTGCTTATATGTTAATTCTCTATGTGAATGTCTCTAAAACCAAGAAAATATAGTATTCCGTCAAGTCCTATTGTAGAAATTGACTGACTTGCGTTCGCCTTTACCTTGGGCTTGGCATGGAATGCAATACCAAGGCCTGCAAGATTGATCATAGGTAGGTCGTTTGCCCCATCTCCCACCGCTATAACCTGCTCAAGCTCAATATGCTCAACTTGTGCAATTAGTTTTAATAATTCCGCTTTCCGCTTGCCGTCAACAATATCACCAATATATCGTCCTGTAAGTTTGCCATTCTTAATTTCAAGATTGTTGGCATAAACATAATCAATGCCAAAACGGTTTTTTAGGTATTCACCAAAGTATGTGAATCCTCCGGATAGTATGGCAATCTTGAAACCGCTCTTTTTAAGAACCTTCATAAGCCTTTCTGCACCATCCATTATGGGCAGATTTTCCGCAATGTTTTTCATAACATTCTCGTCCAAACCTTTCAGTAAAGCCACACGACGTTTGAAACTCTCCTTGAAATCTATTTCACCACGCATCGCACTTTCTGTTATTTTTCTAACTTTATCACCTACACCGGCTCTGTCGGCAAGTTCATCAATAACTTCGGTTTTTATAAGAGTGGAGTCCATATCAAAACATATCAAACGCCTTGTACGGCGGTATATATCGTCTTTTTGGAATGATATGTCTATGCCTTCGGTTGCACTTATCTCAAGGAATGTGGCACTTAATTCCGTCTTGCTTTTCAGGTTGCCTCTCACTGAAAGTTCTACGCATGAATTCAAGTTTTCTATGTTTTTTCTATCAACGGGAGGCCGTCCGGTAAGACGTTTTATAGAGTCTATATTTAGGTTTTGTTTTGCAATGGCAGATGACACCAGCGATAACTGTTTGGCTGTTATGATTTTACCAAGTATGGTCACAACGTACCGGGATTTGCCCTGCCTGTTTACCCATTGCTGATAACGCTCTAATGTTATAGGGGTGAACCTTACTTTTACTCCTATTTCGTAACCTTTGAAAAGCAAATCTTTAAGAATAGGACTTTGCTCATCATTATCAATTTTAAAAAGAATGCCTAATGCCAGAAAGTGATGTATGTCGGCTTGTCCGATATCCAGAATTTCAGCATTATACTTTCCTAAAATACCGGTCATCGTAGCGGTTACACCAGGTTTGTCATCTCCAAAAACAGATAAAAGAATAATGTTACAAGATTCCATAGATGTTATCATTTTAGTATTCTCCCCACCACGATGGGGCGGGAGCCCACGCCCAACGGTTAGATGAGAAGATGTTAATAGATGCGTTGTCTTTTTTAAAATCCTTGTACATGGCACCCGATACCACAATCTCCGCCTGTCCGTCGCCATCTACGTCAGCAACTACAGGATACTCACTTTTGGTGGCACTGCTGACCATCATATAAGCAATGTTTACAGGCTTTCTGCCGCTACCGTCTATAATGCGTAGCGATGTCTCGTCTCTATATACAATCTCACATTTGCCATCAGCGTTAAAGTCAAACAGAGTCATTGAAGTCTGGGCACTGCGGTCAGAGTGGCTTGTGCTCCAAAGCTCAATAAGGCGGTTATACTTTGAATCATACCTGTAGGCTGCCATTTTGGAACCCGATGTAAGCCCCACAATCTCAGGGATGGAATCGCCGTCAATATCTCCGATGGCAGGGTAGCCTGTCATAACGTATGCGTCGCGGAATATCTCCACACCGTCTTTTACGCTGTAGAGCGACAGATTACCCATTGTGGAACGCACTAAAATCTCAGGATTTCCGTCTCCATCTAAGTCCGCTACTTGCGAAGAGCCTTCGTGTTTATTACCTATTGTGCGTAGTAGCGTTGTATTAGACGTAGAAACCGAAAAAATCTGATTTCCGCACACTAATTCCAATCCCGGGTGTTCCGGCAGTACATCGGCGGCAGTACCCATCATAAACATAGCTCCATCATGTTGGTAATGCTGGCCAACATTATTATCACCGCCGTTGCCCATCGGGGTAAGGGAGAGAGCATCAAAAACCTCATTGCCCACAAAAACCTCATACCTGCCGTCACCGTTAAAATCCGCAATGCGCGGATTACCGTAAAAGTTGTGCATTAGAGGCGATTCTGCCACATGCTCTATATTATCGGCAGAATGATACTTGTAAGCGATTATGTTTTTCTGCTCTGCAGTACCTGTAACAGCATAAATATAGCCATTATGAGAGATTGCAAGCGGGCCGCACGCATAACCGAATGAGATTCCTGGAGTGCCATCATTCTTGCCGAACTTAACAATGGTGTGCTCGCCTGTAGCCCCGTCTATAACCACAAATGATCCGCCGTTATTACGGTAATCAGTTGCAACTGTCACAAGTTCAGGCATGCCATCGTGATTAAGGTCTCCAACCAAGATTGGCGAAAAACCTGCGTATTGCCCGAAATTATTTATGATACGCTTTATTCGTATATCTATGGGGCTTCCTTTACGCAGCGTAGAGTAATCATAAATATCATCGCCGAACAACACCACACTTATACAAATAAAGGCGGCGATGTTGGCGTAGCGCAGTATCTTAGTAAAAGAGAAATTCATATATGCAATGCAAATTTAGTAAAAATTTTTAAACTTTTTGAAAGTTGAATAAAATCACTTATCTTTGTAGAGGTAACTTTTTGTATTATGAACAAGAAAATGCAATTGGCGCTTAGTATTCTAAGCACTGTAGGTTTGGCGGCATCCATATATGTGTGTGCCGTAGAAAATGAGGTTAGTGATTATGTTTTGGCGGCTATATTCTTTATTGCAGCAGTGTATTTTATGTATCAATATAGAGGAGGGTCAAGGGACAAGGGTCAAGGGTAGAGGGTTTACTACAAATTGATTATGCGTAAAACAATACTACTTTTATCATTGCTTATCTGTGCATCATTAGGTGCTCAGAAACAGGGCATACCGTCAGACCCTGATGTAAGGTATGGTAAGCTGGATAACGGACTTACGTACTACATACGTAAGAACACGTTTGTGCCAGGCAGGGCAAACTTTTACATAGTGCAGAACGTAGGTTCCATTTTAGAGAAACCTGAACAGCGCGGGCTTGCTCATTTTCTTGAGCACATGGCGTTTAACGGATCAAAACATTTCCCCGATAAGAGTCTGATACACTATTTGGAGACATTGGGAGTAAAATTCGGGACAAACCTTAACGCCTACACATCGGTTGATAAAACAGTCTATTATTTTTCATCAGTACCTGTTGATAGAGTTTCCACAGTGGATTCCTGTCTTCTGATTTTGCGTGACTGGTCGGACGGAATCCTGCTAAAAGATGATGAGATAGACAAAGAGCGTGGAGTGATAGAAGAGGAGTGGCGTACCGGAGACTCATATATGGTGCGTATGTACGAGCAGATTCTACCGGTTATTTACAAGGACACCAAGTATAGCGACTGTATGCCTATTGGCAGTATGGACGTAGTGCGTAACTTTAAACCAGAGACATTGCGTGCATATTATAAAGAGTGGTATCGCCCCGATTTGCAAGGAATTATAGTGGTAGGCGATATTGATACAAATTATGTGCTCGATAAACTTGACAGCATATTTAGGGATTGTAAAGTGCCGGATAATGCTTCTAAGCGTATTTGGTATCCGGTTACAGATAACAGGGAACCTATAATAGTATTTACCCGAGATAAAGAAAATCCGAATGCCGGTTTTATGCTTGCCTTTAAACACGATGTAGTGCCGCATGAGCAGAAGAACACATTGCAGTATTTTGTCCGTGAATTTGCAAAGGCCACTATAAACCAAATGCTTAAGGCTAGGTTTAAAGAGATTATGCAGAAACCTGATGCTCCGTTTGTGGGGGTATCGGTAGCTGATGATGATTTTTTAGTTTCAGCCACCAAAGATGCGTTTACATATTACACATCGTGTAGCGATGCCAATCTAAGAAATGCATTGGTGCGTGTACTTGATGAGAATGAGCGTGTGACTCGATACGGATTTACTACAGGGGAGTACGAGCGTGCTAAATCCAATATTCTAAAGGCTTTAGAAACACGCTTCAAAGAGAGGGAGAAAACACTTAACCGCAGTTTTGCACAAGAGTATATAGATAATTTTACTAAAGGCGAGCCGTTTCCAGGCATCGAGGTAGAATACGCTATGTATCAGCAGATAGCGTCTATACTGTCACTGGAGCAGGTTAATGAGATGGCAAAAATGCCGTTAGACAGCGGTAATGTAGTTATCTGGTTGCGAGGAACAGAAAGGGATAGGGTGGAGTTTCCATCGGTTGATGAGATTAAAGCCATAATTGACAGCATAGGTAATGCTGATATCAAGCCCTACGAAGACACTGTCATAAACGAACCGCTTGTAGGAGATATAAAAGAGGGTGCCATAGTAAGTGAGAATATAACTAATGACGGCGTTTATCAACTAAAACTCAGCAATGGGGTGTATGTAGAGGTTAAACCTACAAAACTTAAAGAAGATGAGGTGCTTATGAGTGCCATCTCTGTAGGTGGTATATCCAGTTTTTATAAGGATGGAGATAATGTGCCTACTCTTAAATTGCTTGATGATATTGCAGGTGTAGGTGGTCTTGGTCAATTTTCAGCAATAGATTTGCGTAAAGCTCTTGCTGGGAAGAATGCCGCTATTGGCATACAAATAAGAGATTACGTAACATCGGTTGGTGGCAGTGCATCTGTGAATGATGTGGAGACATTGATGCAGCTACTATATCTTGGCTTTACTTCCGTCAGAGAGGATGATGAGGCGTTCCTCTCACTTATGAACAAGTATGAGACATACCTTAAAAACATTGAGGCCAGACCAGAGATAGTGTTGTCTGACAGTATTGTGAGCCTGCTATATAACAACAAACCGTATAAAATGAGGCTAAGAGCTGAGGATATTAAAACAGTGTCTTACAGAGACGGACTCAATATAATTGAAAAGCAACTTGGTAATGCTTCTGAATTTAAATTTGTATTTACCGGCAACATAAAAATGAAAGAATTCAGACCTCTGATTTGCAAATACATAGCGTCTCTGCCATCAAGTAAGACAAATAAACAGGTTAATGATTTTGGTGCCTGCATTGCAAAGGGTAATAAGAAAATGGTGTTTCAAACCCCGATGCAAACTCCTAAAACTACAGTTATAAAGGTTGCTGTAACACCTATGGATTACACTCTTAAAAATATGATTAACTGTATGGCTTTGAAATACATACTTGATGTGCTATATACAGAGAAAGTTAGAGAGGAAGACGGAGGTACATACGGCGTAAGGGTTAAAATATATCTCGAGGCTCAGCCTTGGCAGCGTGTCACAATGCAGTTTAATTTTGATACCGACAGTGCAAAATATAAGGCGTTGGAGCCTAAGTTATTGGCAGAGTTGGAGAAAATAGCCGCCGATGGTCCTCGTGCTGAGGATTTGCAGAAGGCTAAGGAGTATCTGCTAAAGGTTTATACAGACTCTCAAGTTCAGAACGAGTATTGGCTTGGCGTTAAAACAGAGCAGTATGTAACAGGTCTTGATAAGCATACCGGCTATGAAGAGATATTGCAGTCATTGTCAGCCGATGATTTAAAGTCATACGTAAAGCTTATTCTTAAGAAGGCGGAGATAAAAGAGCTCGTGCAGATTGGAACGAAATAATTATGTATGATGTATGAATAATTTTCAATTTTCAATTATTATATGAAACTAAAACCGGGATTTAAACTGCATAATTTAGGCAGTGAGTACATTGTAGTGGCAGAGGGCGATGCCTCTGTAGATTATTCCAGCATACTGTCTCTTAATGAGAGTGGGGCATATATATGGAAAAACATTGTAGATAAAGAGTTTGACGCAGACACCATTACAAAGCTTCTGCTTTCAGAGTATGAGGTGGACGAAGCCACAGCCTCAGACGATGCTTTTGCATTTGTAGAGAGCCTATTGTCAGCTGATTTGGTAACAGAATAGGATAGACTTGCTTTAAACTATTTCAGTGCATAGTCTTTCCAAAAAATGGCATCGCCTACGTAAAGTACGGTGTAGCGGTTTTCTTCCAAAGCGTTAACCACAAGGTAATCCACATTGTTGTATCTTGTAAAGGTGTTGTAGTGGCAATGCCCTGTAAGGCATAACTCCACGTTATAGCGGCGGAACAGGTCGCAGAG
>JAZLHT010000190.1:0-3252 GCA_045616965.1 Candidatus Enterocola sp. | reverse complement strand
CTTGACCCTTGACCCCTGACCCTTGACCCTTTGATTTATGAAATTTAGAATTTACATATTGCTTTTGCTAACATCTTTTGTGCTTCCCATCGGGGCACAAGGCTATATGGCTACCAAGACCAGATTGGACTCTCTGAAAATAAATAAATTCCATGGAGAGGCATCTTTGGGTGGTAAGGTGGAGCAAGCAAACAATTTTAAATTTGAACTTGATGCCGCTTTTGAGGGAATGGTTCCTTTTAAGAGGCATAAACTTCGTTTCGCCACTAATGTTTCATTCAACTTTATAAATCAGTTGGACGATGGTAACAAAGGTTTCTTTTATGTTGCGGGAGATTTTTTTCAGTATGAGATAAGAGATAAGGTTACAGGAAAAAAGGTTCTTGAAAACGGAGAGAGAAGTAAGAATTTAATTTATTTCAGTGCGATTGGCGGATGTCAATACGATTTTTGCCGTGATTTGGCTGTAAGGGCATTCGGAGGTATGATGCTTACTTTCCAACCATTAAGAAAACATCCTACTTTGTGCTTGGAGCCATCTGTAGGTATAATTGCTGACTTTCAATATTGGGATATATTAGACAAACCTGAACTAAAAGTATTGAAGGATTTGTATAACGAAAAGCCGGCTTTGGTTAAACACTATTTTGAAATTAACCAAGATGGATATGTATGGCAGATTGATCCAAGTTTTGCTGCCGCTGTGAATTTTATGGGTGAGTGGGATAAAGTGGCATTTAATTTGTATGTGCTTATGTTACAGCCTTTTAAAGAGCCGTTTGATACTACAAAAGAACTGGAGGACAACATGAAGACGTATTTTCCTGAATTTGTCGGACTGTTTAATACAAAACCATTGCCTCAGGTAAGTGTAGATGCGTCGTTAGAGGTGGGTGTTTATAAACTGCTGTCGCTTGTGGTAGGGTGTGAATTCCTTTGGGACGGCGGTCAGTTGCCTTCTAAAAGGCATAAGGTGGAGTATAATGGTAATAAATATACTTTGGGTGCCAGAGACATAAGGTATTGCTGCACCATAGGGTTTAAGGTACATTGGTAAGAGGGAATGGATACAAGGCAGAAAATGTATGTTATTAAGGTGGATAAGGACGCACCGTTATTAGAGTTTCTTTTTGAGAAACTAAAGGGGCAGAGCCGTACATCTGTTAAATCATTGCTACAGCATAGGCAGTTAATGCTAAATGGTCAGACTCTTATAACCAAGTTTGACTATCCGCTTAAAAAGGGGGACGCCATACATGTATTAAGTGTTCCAAAAGCAGGAGACAAGGGTGGATTTGATAATCCCAAGCTCACCATTCTTTACGAGGATGATGATATTATAGTGGTTGATAAAAAAGAGGGTTTGCTCTCTGTCAAGACGCCTAACACAGCAGAGGAGTCTGCCACACATCTGTTAAATCAGTATTTAAGACCATTGGGGCGTGACCATTATGTGTATGCTGTTCATAGGTTGGATAGGGAGACATCGGGGGTAATGATGTTTGCCAAGAAAAAGGAGGTGCAGCAAATTTTGCGTGACGATTGGCGTCAGTATGTGGTGGAACGTACATATATTGCTATAGCAGAGGGAATTATAGAACCGGCAGAGGGTAAAATAGAGTCTTATCTTAAAGAGGATATAAAAAAGGTTATGCACTCATCGCCAACCGATAACGGAGGACAGTTTGCCGTAACCAACTATAAGGTTTTGCAAACCAATAAGTATAATTCTCTTGTAAAGTTGAATTTGGAGACAGGACGTAAGAACCAAATACGTGTCCATCTGCAAAGTATAGGGCACTCTGTATTGGGTGATGTAAAGTACGGCGGTAAGAGCAGCCGTTATGGAAGGCTTTGCCTGCATGCTGAGACTCTGCGTTTTAAGCACCCTGTTACGGACAAACTTATGGCTTTTTCTGTGCCTGTGCCGTTTAAATTGTAATTATCATTAACTTAAATACAAATAAAATTATGACAAACAAAAGTGCGTTGCAAATTGCAAGGGCTGCATATCAGCCTAAGTTACCAAAGGCATTGAAGGGTGCCGTTTCAATTAAAGAGGGTGCGGCTACAGAATCTGTGGCAGACCAGGCGGAAATCAAAAAACTGTTTCCTAATACATACGGAATGCCTGTAGTTACATTTGAGAAGACAATAAGTCTTAAGTCAAAACCTGCGATGAACGTAGGTGTTATTCTTTCAGGAGGTCAGGCTCCTGGCGGTCATAACGTTATATCGGGTCTGTTTGACGGTCTTAAGGCATTGAACAAGGATAACAAACTTTACGGTTTCCTTGGCGGTCCAAGCGGACTTATAGAGCATAGATATATTGAACTTACATCAGATATTGTAGACGATTACCGTAACACAGGCGGTTTTGACATTATAGGCTCAGGCAGAACAAAACTTGAGAAACAGGACCAGTTTGACAGTGGTATAGAGATTTGTAATCAGTTGGGTATCAAGGCTCTTGTGATTATAGGCGGCGATGATTCCAATACCAACGCATGCGTGCTTGCAGAGTACTATTTGCAGAAACAGTGCGGTATTCAGGTAATAGGTTGCCCTAAGACTATAGACGGAGACTTGAAGAACAGTCAAATTGAGACCTCTTTTGGTTTTGATACCGCTTGTAAGGTTTATTCAGAGGTTATTGGTAATATTATGCGTGATGCAAACTCCGCTAAGAAGTATTGGCATTTTATTAAGGTTATGGGCCGTAGTGCATCTCACATTGCACTTGAGTGCGGTCTTCAAACACAACCTAACGTATGTATAGTATCGGAGGAGGTTGAGGCTAAGAAGATGACTCTTGCCCAGATTGTAAACGATATAGCCGATAAGGTTGCCGCACGTGCCGCTCGTGGTAATAATTTTGGTGTGGCTATTATACCTGAGGGTTTGATAGAGTTTATACCTGAGATGAATATACTTATCTCTGAACTTAACGATTTGCTTGCTAAGGAGAGCGATGTTAAGAAGGCTGTAGCAGGGCTTACAGCACAGAGTGCCGCTGTATATAAATCACTTCCAGAGGCTATTGCAAAACAGCTTACACTTGAGCGTGACCCTCATGGTAATGTACAGGTTTCACTTATTGAGACAGAGAAACTTCTTATAGAGATGGTTAAGAAACGTCTTGCCGTTATGAAAGAAGAGGGTAAATATGTAGGCAAGTTCTCTGCTCTTGGTCATTTCTTTGGTTACGAAGGACGTTGTGCCGCTCCATCAAACTTTGATGCCGACTATTGC
>JAZLHT010000189.1:0-15399 GCA_045616965.1 Candidatus Enterocola sp. | reverse complement strand
GGCTTACAGCCCCTTTTTTGGTGGAGATTGGTTCCCTTTTTTAGTGGGGCATATCCCCAGACCCCTACCCTACGCGGTGGGGCTTACAGCCCCTTGTTTGGGGCGAAAAAACACTGCAAAACCGGCAAATATTTTATGGTGTCATACAACATATAATTTTGTTTTTTTTCTTACTTGTCCCACGTTTTGGGACAAGTAAATTTTATCTTTGCACTTTTAAGACAATTTTTAATATTAAGTCTTAACTCTTGCAACGATGATAAAAACAGGTGTTACTACAGAGGTACGCCGCCTCTGTGATGGCGGCTATCCCTTCTAAAATGGTCTGTGACCATTTCAGACACTACCCACTTATCCTGCGTGGGTGCAGAGACCTCTTTAAGTAACACCTGTTTTTTTGATAACTTTTAGTTGCAAAATTGTCATAAAAGTGTTATTTTTGTAACCAAAACAATAAATACTTGCTCAAAACAAGAATTTATTGCAATACATAATTTATTGAGCTTTACGCTCTTATTCCGTTTGTTAAAATCCCCAATTTTACACTCGTGTCGGAATAAGCGGCAACAAGGTTCACGTCTTTGGGCGTGTGCCGTTGCGTACTTATTAGACACGATGGGATGGGGATCCCTAACAAACTGGTAGGTATAATGCGGCTAACGCCTTCTTTTATTTCCTGCCAAGATTCAAGAGCAAAGCATTAACCATAGGCTTAAACTCTTGAAAATGTCACAAAACATCTTAAATCCACAGCAACAACAAATAGTAGATACTACAGAAGGACCGTTGCTGGTTATTGCTGGTCCAGGTTCAGGAAAAACCAAGACATTGGTAGAAAGGGTGGTACACTTACTTGAAATGGGTGTTGAGCCACAATCAATAATGATTTCCACTTTTACTGAGAAGGCAGCTAAAGAGCTCTTGACTAGAATATCTAACAGACTTATAGAGAATAAGTCAAAAGTAAATCCAAACGAGCTTCATATAGGTACATTACACTCAATTTTTCTGAAACTGATAGAGGAACATCAAGAGTATTCTGTAATTAAAAGAAATTACCGATTGTTAGACCCTTTTGACCAAGCGTTTTTAATATACTCAAATTTGCCACAATTTAAAGCAGTAGCCGATTCCGATTTAATTATAAATCCTAAAGGAAATAATTACGTAGATAGTTGGAGTGTGGCAAATATCATAGTAAAAAAGATAAATGTAATTTCAGAAGAGGCTCTTTGTATTGACACACTACTTAAATCTGGTGACCCAGAGATAAATACAATTGCTCAATTTTATCAAATATACAGACAAATTCTTGAAACAGAGAATGCTCTTGACTTTTCATCCATACAGAGTGAATTATTGAGGCTGCTTGAAAATCAAATTGTATTAGACAGCATTCAAAACTCTATAAAATACTTTATGATTGATGAATACCAAGATACAAACACAATACAGGAAAAAATCTTGCTGAAACTCGCCTCAAAGAATAACAATATCTGCATAGTTGGAGATGACGACCAAGGACTTTACAGGTTTAGGGGTGCAACAATAAGGAATATACTTCAATTTGAGAATAATTTTGCAAAAGGGGAGTGTAAAAAAGTTTACCTGACAACAAACTATCGTTCCCATCCTGGAATCATTAAGTTTTATAATGATTTTATGAAATCAAAAAATTGGGGTAATGGTACTGTAAAGTACAGATTTGAAAAGGAAATAGTACCTTGTGACAATAAATTCCACAAAACAGCCTCTGTTATAAAGGTTTCCGCTTCCTCAAATGAAGGTGATTATCACAAAAACATTCTTGATTTCATAACTACATTAAAAACTTGCGGAGCCATAACAGACTATAACCAAATTACATTTCTCTTCCGGTCTGTAAAAGGAGATGAAGCCATCTCTCTAATAAATTATCTGGAAGATAATGGAATAAAAGTATTCTCCCCAAGGTCAGGGCAATTCTTTGACAGAAAAGAGGTCCAATTTGTTATTGGAGCCTTGCTTTCTATGTTTCCGCAGGTTCTTGACGAGGAATCCGGCATAGTTACAAGCAACAGGTTTCTTCCTGTATTGCAAGCTATAGAAGATTATTTTAGCAGACAAATCTCAACAGACCAACAAGTAAGCAAAGACCTTATAGCACACATTGTACATTACCAACGCAAACATGCGAACTTAACTAAAAACACCGATTATTCATTTTCTAAATTAGTTTATGAACTGTTTGCCTTCAAGCAGTTTTCAAAATACCTTGATACGGAACTTACAGCAGAAACAAATGACCTAAGACCTGCATATAATATTGGGATATTGCTAAAACTAATTGCAAAATTTGAATACTTATATAATGTAAGCGTTTTAACTCCAAAGTCACTAAATCATATTCTCAGACAATTCTTCAATTTTTATCTACGGTTTATTTTTGATGGTGGACTTGAGGAATACGAAGACTTTGACCAAACTATTCCAAGCGGATGTGTCTCTTTTATGACCATACACCAAGCCAAGGGACTGGAATTCCCAATTACAGTTGTAGGCTCTATGAGTGGCATACCAAGGAAAAGTTATGACAGTCTCGATGAAATGCTCCAAAACAAATATTTTAGCAGAGTTCCGTTTGAACCAATACAAGATGTAAAATACTTTGATTTTTACAGATTGTACTACACAGCGTTTTCAAGAGCAAAGAATCTGCTTGTCTTATGTGGGAGACAGCGAAGCGGAGCAGGTGCCTGTCCGTCCAAATATTTAGCGGATATATGGAACAGCACCCCTGATTGGCAAGACACAAGCATATTCAAACCTAACCTTATTACACAGTCAGACGTAACACCTGTAAACATCAAACATGAATACGCATTCACGTCACACATACTGTTATATGAGGCTTGTCCGCTACAATACAAATTTTATAAGGAGTTTGAATTTACAGAAATCAGACAAGGAGGTATGATTGGTGGAACGCTGTTACATCAAACCATAGAAGATATTCATAAAGCAGTATTAAAAGGAGAGGAACACACTCTAACAGATTCCAACATAGAGAATTGGTTTAACTCCAACTATGCACAACTTGTAAAATCACAGCACGGTTATATTCATATAGCTCAAAGAAATGCAATTCTAAGGCAAGTTCTCAGATACAGAGATTCAAACACTGATAAGTGGAATCAAATTAAAGAAGCGGAAGTTGATGTATCACTTGTAAAAGAAGACTACATACTGAAAGGTAAGATAGACCTAATAAAAGGCTCTGACGGTACCGTTGAACTTATTGACTTTAAATCAGGAGACAAGCCCGATGTGAATACTACAGATGTTATACAAAAAACAGTTCTTAATCAATACCGCCGTCAACTGGAAGTCTATGCATACATTATAGAACAGAAGACCGGAAACAAAATTTCAAAACTTAACCTATACTACCCAAAAGAGGAAAACGGAAATCCAAAGATAACATTTGAATACAAACCCGATATGGTGCAAAATACCATAAATTCTTTTGAGGAGGTGGTTCATAAAATAGAGCAAAGAGATTTCTCTATGAAAGGGCATGCCTGTTCAGAGAAACACTGTGGTGAGTGTGACCTTAGATTCTATTGCCATAAATAACATTAAATAACTGAATTGTATGGAACTAAACCTAAAAGCAGAACAACAGATAAGTGAACTTGAAAAATTCAAATTCAATTTAATAAAAGGTTACGAGCGTTTATTTTGGAAAGGGAAACGTCCTTTTGAAAGCACGTGCTATTATCCAGCCCAACTTAAAGAGACACACGGAGTGGAGACAGAAGGTTGGCTTAACAAGATTTTCTGGGGAGACAACCTACAGGTTATGTCTCATCTGCTGAAAACATATAGAGGACAGGTTGATTTAATTTATATAGATCCGCCATTTGACTCAAAAGCAGATTACAAAAAGAAGATTGAACTACGTGGTCAAAAGGCAGAATCGGACTCGTCTAATTTTGAGGAGGTGCAATACACAGACATTTGGAGCAACGATGAGTATCTTCAGTTTATGTATGAAAGACTTATACTCATGAGAGAATTGCTCTCCGATAAAGGTTCTATTTATCTGCATTGTGATTGGCATAAGGTTCATTTGTTGAGATGCATTATGGATGAGGTATTTGGGGCAAATATGTTGAGAAATGAAATAATATGGTCATATCGTACAGCTGCTGGTTCAAATGATGAGTTTAATAAACAGCATGACAATGTATTACTATATACAAAAACAGAAGAACATGTTTTTAATCCTATGGTAGAGAAATCCTACACTAAGGCAAAAGGTCGCAAAGCAGGTATTGTTAATTATGGAGCAGCTAATACTGAATTTTTTGAAGATGAATTTGGAGTGTATCGGTGGTCAAGTATGAGGGATGTGTGGGATATCCCGTATATTAATTCACAGGCCATAGAAAGATTGGGATATCCGACTCAAAAGCCCGAAGCACTTATAGAAAGAATTATTAAGGCATCATCTAAACCAGGAGATTTAGTTTTTGATTGTTTTATGGGTTCTGGAACCACACAGGCGGTGGCGATGAAACTTGGCAGAAAGTTTATTGGTGCCGACATAAATCTTGGAGCAATAGAGACAACCACTAAAAGATTGCTTAAAATACAGCAAGAGGAGGCGGAGAAACTTAATATAGAGGGAGATAAGAAATATCTTGGCTTTGAAGTATATAATGTAAATGACTACGATATATTCAATAATCCTGCCACGGCAAAAGACTTGTTGATGCAAGCCCTTGAACTTCAGCCAATAAGCAACTCTCTTTATGATGGAGAGAAAGATGGTAGAATGGTCAAGATATTGCCAATAAACCGCATTGCAACAAGGCAAGACTTAAATGACCTCATTACCAATTTCCCCTACAGGGCATTTGATGAACGCAGAACTGCCAACCCTGGCAAGCCTGTAGAATTTATAACTCTTGTTTGTATGGGTCACGAATCGGACTTAGGCGGACAACTTAAGTTAGAGATGGAGACATCGGGGTATAATATTGATGTACAGGTGGTTGATATTTTAAGAGACAGAAAAGACATAGTATTTAAGAGAGATTCAGAGGCAAAGATTAGCACAAATGGTGGAAAACTTAACATTGAAGAGTTCTACCCAATGAATTTACTACAAAAATTATCAATGGAAAAGCAAAGCATCTCTGACTGGCGTGAGTTGGTGGATTCCATTAAGATAGACTTTAATTATGATGGAGCGGTTTTCCAGCCGTCAATGGTTGATATTCCTGAGAAAGCAGAACTTGTAAAAGGCGTTTATAATATTCCCGACAATGCTGGTACTATTAGAGTTAAAATAACCGACCTTATATCTGAATCATTGGAAATAACTGTTAATAATTGATTATGGCAAAAAAAGGTAAAAAAAGCACAATAGACTTCCCTTTCTATGAATATTTAAGAAGTTTCATCGGTCAGGAGAGAAAAAAGATTTATAATTCATTTACTCCTCTTACCCGTAAATTTCTAAGTTTCAATAACCCAATAACTAATCAAGCAAGAGCGTTTTTAAGATTACCTCAGTTTGAGGCTCTTGAAACATACGTTTTCTTAAAAGAGTTCTGCGGAAACAAGAAGTTATGTGATATATTTCACTCTTGGTATTACAAGACGGACGAATTTGAAGGCAGACAGTATGCTGGTATGAAAGACGGTATGATGACATTATTCTCTGTTAATGAGAATAACGCAGAAGCCGACAAACAGACTTTCAATGCTGTCTATGAACAGATAGAAAAACTGAGGCAAGACTATCCTAATTATATATTTGCTCTTACTATGGGACTTGGCAAAACCATACTAATGGCAACAACCATTTTCTATGAGTTTCTGCTTGCCAACAAATACCCAAAAGATTCAAGGTTCTGTCATAATGTTCTGATTTTCGCTCCTGACAAAACTGTTCTGCAATCTCTGAAGGAAATATTGACATTTGACAAATCAAAAGTAGTGCCTACTGAATATATATCGTGGCTTGAGTCTAATATTAAATTTCATTTTTTAAGTGAGAATGGGGATTCTCTTAATACAATTGATAACTCAAACTATAATATAATCATTTCAAATACTCAAAAAATAATATTAAAAAAGACACATACAGGTCAGAATGTTGTACAAACATTGTTTGGAGAGAGTACCGGCAAATATACTATTTTGTCTAAATGGAATGACCTTGCAAAAGGTGCTGGTATGGCTACAGATGATGACATTTCAAAAGAGATGGATTTAAATGCAAATCATAGGTTTCAGACTCTACTAAAACTTAATCAGTTAGGCGTATTTGTAGATGAAGCTCACCATCTGTTTGGGAACAAACTGGCTGATGACCTTACATCATTTGACAAAACTACAAGCCTGCGTTTCACTATAAATGAGATAGCCGCACAATTAAAAGCGAGAAATTCTGCTGTTGTAGCTTGCATAAACTTTACAGGCACCCCATACGTCAAGAAGAAGTTATTACCTGAAGTTGTCTATTCCTACGGACTAAAAGCAGCCATCGACAACAAATATCTTAAACACCCTTCAATAAAATCTTATTCTCACATTAAAGACAACACATTGGTGTTCTGTAAAACTGTGATTGAAGAATTTTGGAAGACTTTGGGAGAAAAACGTTTTGAGGGAATGCTCCCTAAAATTGCTTTTTATGCTTCAAGTATTGAAGAACTAAAAGTAACTCTGTTACCTGCCGTTACAGAAGTTCTTACAGAACTGAATATACCTATAAATAAAATCCTTGTCAATGTAGGAGACACAAGTATAACAAACAACGATGACTTACGAGAATTTAACAATCTTGACAAACCAAATTCAAACAAACAGTTTATATTATTGGTAAATAAAGGGAAAGAGGGTTGGAACTGTCGCTCATTGTTTGCCGTAGCGTTACACAGAAAACCAGATTCTACGGTATTTGTGCTTCAAGCCACAATGCGTTGTCTGCGTCAGATAACTGATGTACAACAAACTGGATATGTGTATCTTTCAGAAGAAAACAGGGAGATTCTTGACAATGAGTTACAGGAGAATTTCCACTTATCTGTTGATGATATGAACAACTCTGGTACTAAGGAGAAAGTAGTTGAAGTTAGGATTATGCCACCATCTGTAAAATTGGAAATAAAACGGACGCATAAAATGTTCAATTGTGTGGAAAAAACGCTGAAAGAAAAAATAAAGTTTGAGACGGACAGAATACAATGGGATAATTACACAATAGAAGCGACAAAACGCTCAATCAATGATTTGTCTCAGAAAATTTCTGTCACTCTAATAGACGATTCTTTTTCAAACATTCAGTATTCTGAGTTTACATTGATAGCCGAAATAGCACGGTATATACATTATTCTCCTATTACAATAGGAAATATTCTTAGAGAAAGCGATGAGGGAATTATGGAGATTCTAAATACGGTTAACCGTAATAACAAACTTTTATATGACTATATAATTCCTAAATTATTTGGCTACCTTTTTGATATTATAGAGTATGAGAAGAATGACCCTATTGTTGTAGAATTGGTAAAAGAACCTAAGGATGGAGAAGACTGCTATGTTGTGCATTACAAAGAAGACCTACACGTATCAAAAGATGATGCACAATACAAGCCTTTTACAGACAAGACTTTTAATGTTGACAACTATTGCTTTGATTCCAAACCTGAAAAAGCAATGTTTTGGACTCTGTTGCACGACAAACGACTTGAAAAGGTATGGTTCACTGGAATGTTTACAAAAGGACAGTCAGATTTTTATATCAATTATATTGACCCTGTCTCAGGAAGTGTAAGGTCATATTTCCCTGATTTTGTGACAATGGATATAAACGGTAATTATTGTATAATAGAGGTAAAGGGAGATAATATGATGGATGACCCTGTAGTATTGGCAAAGAAACAATTTGCTCAGCAAATGGCAAAGGCAAGTAATATGCAATATTACATTATTTCTGGCACAGATGCTATGAAAGGATGTAATGTAGGATGATTATTATTACTTGTCCCACGTTTTGAGACAAGTTAGTGCTATCTTTGCAAAAAATAATAGTATTTTAATTATTTAGCGTTATGAAACCAACAAAAGAGAATTCATTGTATCTTACAATTAAGCAAGTTTATTTTGACCAAATTATTGCCGGCACCAAGACTTGCGAGTACAGGGAAATATCATTCAACACATATAAAAAGTATGTGGAGAGCGACAAGGATGGCTGGCCTCTTTTTAACAGTGATGTGATTCCTGAAAAGGAGGTGGACAAGTATGACCCTCAAGATTTCCTTAATATCTATAATAACGGCTCTTGCCCACTTGTACCTAAACAGAGCATAAAATACCTAAACCTTGCGGTTGGTTACAATAAGGTAAGGGATACCGCCACCGTTGAGGTAAAAGATATAACCTTTGAGGTTATGAAGGGAAGGAATGGTAAAGAGGCAAGGTTTGATATTGACAAGAACGGAAATTTTAATCCGTGTGATACAGGCAATTTATGCATCTGGCAAGCCGTATTCCATTTAGGTGCAGTGGTAACTAAAAGCATTACGTCTAAATAAGTGTGCAGAACAATTAAAAACTTGGTGAAGATCTCAATTTTCACAAGCCTCGCAGAACGCACAAGAATTCAGGATTTTTGATGTTAGAGTAGGGGTGTGATGCTCAGTTAGGCGACAAAGTGGGCTTGCTACACAAGTGCTAACTTGCCTAACTGAACATCACAACAATATTTGCAAAACTGATGTAAATATCTTAAATTTGTAGGGTGAATTTTGTAGAACGTAATTGATTTGTCCTATGATTGATTTAAGCAATCTTCAGTTGTATCAAGAGAATAACCGTATTGAGGTCAAAAGAGCCGCAAGCAGTATTCCAAATAGTATATGGGAAACGTATTCTTCATTTGCCAATACAGACGGAGGAATTATTCTTTTAGGTGTAGATGAAGCCGCAAATCACTCTTTTGTTGTTTCAGGAGTGAATGACAGCAAAAAAATCATAACTGATTTCTGGAACCAAATAAACAATCCTCAGAAGGTTAATGCCAATATATTGCTGGAACGTATGGTTTACATTCAGGAGGTTGAAGGTAAAACTATTGTTGTTATAGAGGTTCCACGTGCAGAACGTTCTGCAAGACCAATTTTTATAGATAACAATCTACTGAGTGGTACTTTTCGTAGAAATGGTGAAGGCGATTACCATTGTACAAAAGAACAGATAAGTGCCATGCTTAGAGACGCATCTGATGTTACTCAAGACAAACGGGTGCTGACAGAGTTGGACAATACAGTCTTTTGTAAGAGTACAATAAAGGACTATCGTGATAGATTTAACCAATTTCATTCAAATCATGTGTGGGTAAATGATGACGATGAAATGTTTTTGAGGCATATAGGTGCTGTAGGATTATCAAAAGAAGACCAAAAATACCATCCAACAGTAGCAGGATTGCTGATGTTTGGATACGAATATGAAATCACAAGAGAATTGTCAAACTATTTTCTTGATTATAGGGAGGAATTGGATTCTCAGGTGCGATGGTCGCATAGGATTGTATCCACTTCTGGTGATTGGAGTGGTAATATATATGATTTCTTTTTTCGTGTATATCCACGTTTAATAGCGGACTTACCAGTTCCGTTTGCCTTACAAGATGGTCTTAGCAGAATAGATGAACCAGACACACACAAAGCAATGAGAGAATTGCTTTTAAATACACTGGCTCATGCCGATCACTATGGTAGGCAGGGAATTGTTATTCGCAGAGATTTGACTCATCTGCATTTTGCCAATCCAGGCTGTTTCCGTATTGAGTTGCGGTTGGCTCTGCAGGGTGGCAATAGCGACCCTAGGAATACCTCTATTATGAAGATGTTTGGTCTTGTGAACATAGGCGATAGAGCGGGTTCAGGTATGTCAGATGCTATTTCTATCCTAAAGAATGAGCTTAAAGCCACAATTGCATACAGGGAAATGTTGCAACCTGAACGTACAATGTTGGATATTACCTTAAATGCTAAAAATAATAGCACAGAAGACAAAACAAGGGATAAAATTGAAAAACAAGGGATAAAAGAAGACAAAACAAGGGATAAAATTGAAAAACAAGGGATAAAAGAAAACAAAACAAGGGATAAAATCTATCTGATAGAAGGAATCAGCGAAAAAACAAGGGATAATCTTTTGACAATAGTGGATTATATTCTGGAAAACAAAGTGGCTCGTAATAATGAGATAGCACAAATATGCAATGTAGGTAGCGATAGAGCAAGAGTGCTGTTACTTACATTGGTGGAGAACGGTATTTTAAGACCAGAAGGAGACAAAAAGGACAGACGATATACCTTATATTGACATTTTCCACCTTCGTCTGACATTAGTTTGCGTTTGGTCTTGCTCTATTTTGGGTTTTTGCATTCTGCTTTTTATTTCTTCCACTTCCCGATTTCTCAGAAATCTGAATACAGGCATGTTTTCTTTGTACTCACTGAATACAGGATTGATTAATAAGACAGGGAATGGTTATGTGTTATCATGTCTTTATGATGAAATGAAAGGAAGAACAAAGACAAATGGCGAGACAAATGGCGAGACGAATGGCGAGACGACTGGCGATACCATTGCGTACTATGCAACGCGAAATATCATTTCTTCGTAAAAACGGATATTTGGGAAAACAGAGTAAGTCCAATAATAGTCCTTGGGTGATTTTGAAACAATATCGTTTATAGAAGAAGGTAATTCCTTTTCTACGGGGAGTACCCCCATTTTCTGCTTCGCAAAACATGTTTGTCGTGACTCGGCATAGTCCAAGTGAACTTGGCTCTGCCCTCGCTACTCCAAACAGTCCCCTACGCTACGCGGTGGGGTATTCGCCCCAAATTTGGGGCAAAAAAACTATAGGAGTTAAAAACAAGGGATAAAATTGAAAAACAAGGGATAAAATAGTTGTATATGTGAATTTTTTTGTATATTTGCAATTGAATTTGATTACGCAAATTGCGTTATGCAAATTGCGTAATTTAATAAATATTTAATTATGAGTGTTTTAGACAATCCTTTTGTGGTTTATGGTTACGCAGGACCAGAATATTTTTGCGATAGAAAAGATGAAACACAGGCTTTAATTGACTCGTTGTTGAATGGTGCCAATGTAACACTTATGAGCCAACGCCGTATGGGTAAAACAGGGCTTATTATAAATGCTTTTAATATTCTTCAGAAGCAAAAACCAGATGTGGCGTGCTTCTACATAGACATCTTTTCCACACGTTCATTAAGTGACTTTGTTTCCGTTTTAGGTAAATCCATTATAGGGAAATTAGATACACCACTTCAAAAAGCAGAGGGGTATTTGACTCGTTTTTTTAGGAACAGTCAAATAAATATGTCTGTTGATCCTATTACAGGTATGCCTCAATGGGGGCTGTCGTTTCAGCCGCAGGAAGCAAATGTCACATTAGATAAAATATTTGCTTATATAGCACAATCCGGGCGTACTTGCTATATAGCTTTGGATGAGTTTCAGCAAATAAGCAAATACGAAGATGCAAATATAGAGGCACTGCTGAGAACGTATGTGCAGTCACTTAATAATGTGCGCTTTATTTTTTCAGGAAGCAAGCAACACTTGATGTTTGAGATGTTCACATCTCCTAAACATCCGTTTTATCGCTCTACAGAATGCCAGAACTTATACGCGTTAGATGAGAGTGTGTATTATGATTTTGCAAAAGGGAAATTATCAATCAAGCAAATTCAACTTTAAAAGGAATTATTTCATCAAATTTATCAACGTTTTGATGGAGTGACGTGGTTTATTCAAGTGATTCTCAATAAACTGTACCGGATGGAAGAGAATACCTTAATTGATGATGAAATCATTCAAGGTTGTATAGAAAAAATAATCCTCAGTCAAGAGGATAATTATAAGTGTCAGTATAAATTATTGACACAAAATCAGGCTCTCTTGCTGTTGGCTGTTGCTAAAGAGCAGTGCATTAAAGAACCTATGTCAGGGCAGTTTATTCATAAATATCATCTAAAATCATCAAGCAGCGTACAGCGTGCCTTACAATATCTTTTAGATGAAGAGTTTTTGTACAGCACAGAGAGTGGTTATATAGTTTATGACCGTTTTATGGCTATTTGGCTTGCCGCACTATAGAATGACGTTACCTTTTTATGTTTTATTATATTTCTGTGCTATTCAGGTTTTATAACACTCTTTGTTTATGGTGATTGTGATAGGTCTCAGATGCTCTCATTCGTCATATTCATCATTTTCTTCAAAAAAATCTGTAGATTCTGTTTGCTCGTCAACATGACACAATGTATTAATCCTTTGTAAAAGTTCCTTACCTCTTTCCTCAACGAAGGCATTGAAATCATCGTTCTTTGCAGCCTCAAACGCACTCTTGGAAACAGATTTGCAAAAAAAAAAAGTTCCCGATATGGGAACATTTTGTTGTGAACCGCTTGGGGTTCGAACCCAAGACCCCATCCTTAAAAGGGATGTGCTCTACCTGCTGAGCTAGCGATTCAGCTTTTTTCAAAAGCGGTGCAAAGATAAGGCTTATTTTTATACTAACAAAATAAAAATCCTAAAATTTGCAAGTAAAGCTATTATTTATTGTTATTCGTTGTAACTAAGGTAGTCGTAAAACTCTGCATATTCCACATCATAGTAATTGGAAGAGTAGGTGTAATAATCGTTAATCTGCTCATTTTCTATGGCTTCTGCCTCCGCCTCGGCTAACTGAGCCTCAACCTCACTGTTTATTTTAGGCTGTACCACTACGTAGGTTATGCCGTAAAGGGCTATTATTGATGCTGCCACATATAGCAGAGGCTTGATTTTAATCCATAGGGTAGATTTTTTGTTTTTAGCCTCAATGGCGTCAATTTTGGCATTCAGCCTTGCCTGAAAGTCCTCAAAATAACCTTCCGGAACTTTATATGGTTCCTCTTTAGCCTTGTTTTTCTTTAATATATCGTCAATGTTTTCCATATTGTATAATTTTTTGTAACTTTGACCTCTGATTTTACAAAAGGTTTAATTGACAGAGAGCACAAACTCTTCTATTTTTTTTACGGCATGATGGTAAGATGCTTTAAGTGCACCTTCTGATGTTCCCAAAACTTCTGACATTTGGTTGTAAGGCATCTCATCATAGTAACGTAGGTTAAATACAATACGCTGCTTCTCGGGCAGTTGCTCTATAGCAGCCTTTAGTTTGCGTTGGGCTTCATCGCCGTCAAAATAGACATCGTTATGAACCTCTGTTGCAAGAACATCGTTAAGGTCAGTATTTGCGGCAGTATGCCTGGCATGAGCGGACGACAGAAAGTCAAGGGTCTCATTGGTGGCAATACGGTACAGCCAAGTCATCAGACTTGATTCACCGCGGAACTTGTCAATGTTAGTCCAAGCCTTTATAAAGGTATTCTGGAGTATGTCATCGGTGTCATCGTGGCTAATACCCATCTTGCGTACTTGCCAGTAAAGACGCTTCTGGTATTGGGTCACAAGTGTGTTAAAGGCACTACGCCGTGTAGCCTCATTCTGAAGCGTGGCAATCAGTTCTTGCTCGTCAATTTCTTTTTGTGGCATCGGGTTAAATATTATTTGTTTGCAAAGATAACTATTTTTTAGATATGGAGACAGTTTATACTAAAAACATTGTAGAATTTGTTACGGTAGCGGTAGAGTATTGTGCCTATTTGGAGCACGCCGATGAGAAAAAATATCAGGATTTTATATCTGTTATGCAAAAACTGTTATCTCTTTTATACCTTAAGGCATCTATTGTTGAAAAGCCTGTGCTTTTAGGCGATAATGATGTGCCTCAATGTGTTACAGAGACAGATTATCATAACATTCAAAACAAGATTTCAGAGCTGATGGGGCAGTATGACGATTATTTTGACGGCGATGAAGCGTCAAGTGTATCGGAGAACCTTGCAGACATTTATCAGGATGTTAAGGATTTTATTATGAACTATAAGAATGGGAATCAGGCTATTAGCAGTGATTCTTTAAGTGCCTGCCTTGATAATTTTGAGAGCTATTGGGGTATAAAATTGCTGAATTGCATAAAGGCGCTTCATAATTTAAACTATAACGGCGATGGCGATGGAGTACAAGGAGACGATAACTAACGATGAGGTGGAGGCACTTCCGCTATTGGAGTACCCCGATGGCAAGATAGTGCTTGTAGATACGGTGCGTGACGCTTTTGTGGCGTGTAATGAGTTAAGCAAAGCCACCGTATTGGGATTTGACACTGAAACCAGACCATCTTTTAAGAAGGGGGTAAGCTATAAAATAGCTCTGATGCAAATATCTATGGATAATGTGTGCTACCTTTTCCGTCTTAACAAGATAGGTGTGCCTCAATGCCTTAACGATGTGCTTAGCAATCCCAAAATTCTGAAGGTGGGCTTATCACTGAAAGATGATTTCCATCAACTGCGCCGCCGTAAGGATATACCGCTTGACGGTTTTTATGATATTCAGAAACATATATCGGCAGTAGGAATTAAAGAGTTGAGCCTTAGAAAGATATATGCCATTATGTTTGGAAAGAGAATATCAAAGGCACAGAGGCTTACAAATTGGGAGGCGGAAACATTGGATTCAAAACAGCAGATGTATGCCGCCATAGATGCGTGGGCGTGCGTGGAAATATACAATAAATTGATGTATAATGTATGATGTATGAATAAAGTATTTTTAAAAAAAGGGAAGGAGGCATCGCTTCTAAGGTTTCACCCGTGGGTGTTCTCCGGGGCGGTAGGAAAAATTGACGGCGATGTTAAAGAAGGCGATGTAGTGGAGGTCTATACCGCACAGGGAGAGTTTATTGCGGTGGGGCATTATCAGATAGGCAGCATAGCGGTAAGAGTGCTCTCATTTGAGCATCGGGCTATAGACAAGGCGTTTATAAAGGAGCGTCTTACCACTGCATATAATATGCGTAAGGCTCTCAATCTTGATTTTTCTGAGCATAACAACACATTCCGTTTAGTGCATGGAGAGGGGGATTTTCTGCCAGGACTTATCATAGATGTATATGGCACTACAGCAGTTGTGCAGGCACACTCTGTAGGAATGCACTGCCTAAAAGATATTGTGGCAGAGAGCATCATAGAGGTTTTTGAGGGTAAGATAAATTGTGTTTTCTATAAGAGTGAGACCACATTGCCGTATAAGGCTGATACAGGTGCCGAAGATGGCTACCTGATAGGTGAGGATAAAGTTGCACTTGCCACAGAGAACGGTCTTAAATTCTTGATAGATTGGGAGAAAGGGCAGAAGACAGGCTTCTTTATAGACCAGCGTGAGAATCGTGCTTTGGT
>JAZLHT010000188.1:0-7706 GCA_045616965.1 Candidatus Enterocola sp. | reverse complement strand
CGCCGAGGACAACTGGGTAGTTAAGTCAAACCTCAAGGAGTGTGTCGTTGGTAAGGATACTGTAGGCAACTGGGACGCTAATCCTGTTGTTGAGACTGCGAAGCTCCCTCACTGGGAACTTGCAAAGAAGTACAACCTCATCGACTTCGACCTTGGCGTTAAGATCACAGGCGCAGGTTTCCCTGTATATGTTGGTCTCGGTGCTCGCCTCCAGCGTGCGCTCATCAACTTCTTCCTCGACGAGGCCCGCAAGGCTGGCTACACGGAGATTATGCCTCCTACGGTCGTAAACCAGGCTTCAGGCTATGGCACAGGTCAGCTTCCTGACAAGGAAGGTCAGATGTACCACTGCGAGATTGACGATCTCTACCTCATCCCTACTGCCGAGGTTCCTGTTACGAACATCTATCGCGACGTAATCCTCGACGAGAAGCAGCTCCCTATCAAGAACTGCGCTTACACCCAGTGTTTCCGTCGTGAGGCAGGTTCTTACGGTAAGGACGTGCGCGGTCTTAACCGTCTGCATGAGTTCTCTAAAATAGAGATTGTACGCATTGACACACCTGAGCACTCTTACAAAAGTCTTGATGAGATGATTGCTCATGTAGAGAGCCTTGTGCAGAAATTAGAGTTGCCTTACAGAATTTTAAGACTATGCGGTGGCGATATGTCGTTTACATCTGCCATTACTTTTGATTTTGAGGTGTTCTCTGCAGCCCAAAAGCGTTGGCTGGAGGTTAGTTCTGTTTCCAATTTTGAGAGTTATCAGGCTAACCGTCTTAAATGCCGTTACAGAACAGCGGATAAGAAGACTCAGCTTTGCCATACCCTTAACGGAAGTGCGCTTGCTCTGCCTCGTATAGTTGCCGCCCTGCTTGAGAACAACCAGACTCCGGAGGGCATACGCATACCTAAGGCATTGCAACCTTACATGGGTACGGATATAATTAAGTAATAATTATTCATATCCCGATTTTAGCAGATACCACCATCATGGTGTCTGCTTTTGTTTTTTATACATATTTTTTATACGCTTGTAAATACAAATAAAAAACCTTACCTTTGTAAGTTATATATCGATGCCATTATACAGACACTCGCCAACTCAATTACAGCACTTAGCACGAAGTATGCAGTTACCTACAATGATATTGAGCAAGGTATTTTAGAGTCAGAGCAGAACCTAATAAAGAAATAAGGAGGACTACAGATTATGAAACCAAAGATAAAATTAAAAGATATGTCTGTAACAACTGAGGATAGTCTATTTAATGTTGTTTCGCAACTCATTGACGAAAGTCGCAAGCAAGTAGTCAAGGCGGTCAACTCCGCTATGGTATATACATATTATGCTGTGGGACAATATATAGTAGAGTACGAACAATGCGGTACCAATCGTGCGGAGTATGGCAAAGGGGTGTTGAAACGTTTGTCAGAGCGTCTAACCGAGAGGTATGGCAAAGGATGGTCAGTAGATACACTTGAAAAGGTAAGAAGACTATTCATTATATACTCAAATTCCGCTACAACGCTGCGGAAATTATCCAATACCGAGAAATCCGCAACGGTGTCGCGGAATTTAGTCCACACCGTAGACAAAATTCATAAGTTTGTACTTCCTTGGTCGCATTATCAAATTATTATGCGTGAAAATGACCCTCAGGCACGCAGTTTCTATGAGATTGAGGCTTACAATCAGCAGTGGAGTGTACGTCAGCTACAGCGTCAAGTGGCAAGTTCTCTTTATGAGCGTCTTGCCCTCAGCCGTGACAAAGATGAAGTTATGCGCCCTCTTTGAAGCACGACAGAAGCACTTTACATTTGATGAGGATAACTTTTATGTTGATTTGGTCCTTTACAATCGTATATTGCAATGCTATGTGCTGATAGATTTGAAGGTTGACAAACTAACTCACCAGGATCTTGGACAGATGCAGATGTATGTTAATTACTTTGACCGTTATGTAAGGAATGAGTTTGAGAAGCCAACCATAGGCATTCTTTTGTGTGAGACTAAGAATGATGCTCTTGTGGAACTTACGCTTCCCAAAGATGCCAATATCTATGCACAACAATACGCCCTCTGTCTTCCAAAGAAAGAAGAACTTCAGCAGAAACTCGTTGAGTGGATTGAAGAATTCAATGAATTTAACAAACAGGAGGACAACTCATAAAAGTGCAAAAATAAAAACAGGTGTTACTACAGAGGTACGCCGCCTCTGTGATGGCGGCTATCCCTTCTAAAATGGTCTGTGACCATTTCAGACACTACCCACTTACCCTGCGTAGGTGCAGAGGCCTCCTTATGTAACACCTGTTTTTTATTTTGATTTGTACTTTTGTTTGCATTTTTAGCGATAAATTTATAATTTTGCAAAAGAAATGGAATCGTATAGCGATACAGTGATTCCTAAATTTTATTATTAATTAGCGTTTGCTATTTATTCGAGACATTCCGAAAATTTGCCAATAAAGAAAGTCTACCATTGAATAAGTTTGTGAACGTCTGCGTTTGACGTGGACGGAACTTATTGGTAGACAGGTACGGCAAATACCTCGGAATGCAATAATGGGAAGTCCCGTCTTTTTTTTTTGCATTCCGTCTTCTTGCTGTAACCTGTTGCTCTCCTTTATGTAACATTCGCTCCAAAAATGTATTTATGACAGGTATAAAACAAGGCTTGATTGAGGATATTGAACGCCGTGTGGCAGACAAAATTCTTGAGCCAACAAATGCAGAACTTTTAAAAAAGTTAATCAGAAACGCCGACTCTGATGATGAGGCTATGTCTATTGCCACACTTGGTACAACCTACAAGCGTACAGGCTTGCACTTTGACAAAAGGTTGGAAAAACTGACAGATACCATAAAGTATTTTAAAAGGAATGATGCGTTGAGTTTTTATACCGATGACTCAAAACCTGTAAACAAACTGATTATAGGTGATAACTATGTGGCTCTTCAAAACCTGCTGATACAATACAAAGGCAATGTTGATGTAATATATATTGACCCACCATACGGCAAGGATAGTATGGGAGAATTCGCCAAAACCAACTATGAGAATTCCATTACTCGTGATAATTTGCTCTCAATGCTTTATCCGCGTCTTATGCTTGCAAAAGAGTTGCTGTCAGATGACGGTGTAATATTCTGCTCCATAGATGACAAAAACCAGGCGTATGTAAAATGCTTGTTTGATGAGGTGTTTGAAGAAAAAAATTTCATTACCTGTTTAAATAGGAAAACAAAATCAATGACAGGCGATGATGGTAACGGATTAAATATTCAACACGAATATTTACTGTTATACGCAAAGAACAAAAACGCTGCAAATTTTGTGGGAGAGAAGAAATCCTTTGAAGCATATAGGAATCCAGATAATGATCCTAATGGAGAATGGTGTGCTGCTGATCCAAGTGCAAGGAGTGGAGGATTTTCAACTTATTTTCAAATAATCAATCCGTTTAATGGACATATAGATTTACCACCACAAGGAAGGTTTTGGTCGTTTAATGAAGAGACTATGAAATCTTATATTAAAGAAGGTCGGATTAAATTTAAAAAAGATGTTCCTAATGGACAAAGAGGCTTTATTTTCAAAAGATATAAGAATAAATTGGAAAGTGAATATAATGCTGTGGATAGTTTATTTGCAGTAGCAAATCAGTTTATGAATGAAGTTGCAACAAAAGAGTTAGATAGCATTATGTCAACAAGAAATTTTGAATATCCAAAACCAGTTGTATTTATTCGGACATTGTTACAATATTCATCAAAACCAAATTCAATTATTCTTGATTTTTTTGCCGGCAGTGGTACTACAGGACACGCAGTGATAGATTTGAATAATCAAGATGATGGAAATAGAAATTTCATTCTTTGTCAGTTAAATGAAAAAACAGATACAACTCCTAACGGTATAGCGTATGATGTTACGTCTAAGCGTTTGAAACGTATAATGACAGGCAATTGCTATGATGGCTCTTCTGATTTTGACTGGATAAAGAAAAATAAAGCATACGGAGGAAACCTAGATGTTTACGAAATTAATGAAGTGGCTAATTTTGAATCTACAGAAGGACAGACTCCGTTTGATGTGATAGATGAAACATTGTACGGTAAAGAGAAATTCAAAACCATAAAAGAGAAGATTGATTGGGTATGTCAGAATTTTGAGAAAACACAGAAAAAAATAGAAGAATAATATGCTACAAGAGGCTATAGACTTACAACAAAATGCTGTTGCCAAACTAATAAGAAAGGTATCGGAAAAGAATGAAATCACGTTCCGTGCACCTACGGGCAGTGGTAAGACAAGAATGATGTCTGACTTTATGAACCACATACTAAGTTTTAATCAAAATGTGGTTTTTATAGTCTCAACATTGTCAAAAGGCGGTCTTGCGGAGCAAAATTATAAGGTATTCAAAGAGTGTGCCGAAAAAGGAATTTTCCCTAACCTGAATCCACATTTAATTTCTTCTGAAATTGGAGGTGAGGAGCGTCTTTTTATCCCTAATGATTATAATGTTTATGTGTTGCCTCGTGATTTGTATAAAGACAAGTCCAGACTGAAAGACGGCGGTGCTTTTGTGAATTTTTTAGAGGAAATAACCTTATCTCTTTTTGGCACTGGGGTAAATAAAAAGATATACTTGATAAAAGATGAATGCCATCAAGCCACCAATAATCTTGATGAGTTAAAAAGATTCTTTGACAAGGTTATAAATTTTTCAGCCACACCAAATTTAAAAAGAGGTCAGAAACCTGATGTTGAAATAACAGATGAAGAGGCAGAACGGGCAAAACTTATCAAACATATTGAACTTGACAGAGATAGGTATTCAACGGAGGAGTTAGTGGAAAAGGCTGTTTGTATGTTTGAATCAAAAAGAGCAGATTATATTGACTTGCTAAATGTGCATCCATGTTTGATAATTCAGATTTCAAATAAAGAGAAAGCCGAAGAGGAATGGATAAAAATAGAAAAAGTACTGAATAAAATGGAGCATCAGGGGTTGAAATGGATGTCTATAGTTGATAAAAAGGAGAAATGCAAAACCAACGACAAAGTAGGGAAACTGCCTGTGGATCGTTGGAAAGATTATGCAAAAGAGAACTCATCAACTATAGACATAATTGTTTTCAAAATGGTTATATCTGAGGGTTGGGATATTCCAAGAGCGTGTATGCTATGCCAAATAAGGGATACGCAAAGCAAACAACTTGATGAGCAAGTTATAGGCAGGGTACGTCGTAATCCAAGACTTTCTGATTTTGAGACTCTTACCAATGAAGCAAAGCAATTGGCAATGACTGCATGGGTATGGGGCGACCCCAAGGAAAACGAGCATAAAACGCTATCTGTTAATTTATATGGTGACGCAATAGACATTCCTTGTGCGGTTAAAGTGAAAACTACACATCTAAAGCCATTAACTGAGAGGAAAGAATTTGATGTTGAGCGGTTCTTATCAGAGCAGTCGCCCAAAATTACGCATCAGAGTATCTTCAAACTATATTCCGATATTCAAAAAGTTGATAACAGCATAATGTCACAGTCATTTGAGTATGCTAATGAGGATATTCAAAAATGGTTATTATTTGCCGAGAACCTACAATCAATTCAAAATGAATACAACTCGTACATTTGTAATTATGCGGAAAGTATGGAGGTTGTGAAAAATGAAAATGGGCAGGAAAAACTTGTTTCTTTCCCATTATCCTCTGTTTATACCGATAATGAGCATTATAATAACATTTCAAACTGGGTATGGAAACGCAAGGATTCATCATCTAACAAGTTTTCATTTGATAGTGAGGCTGAACGAGAGTGGGCGGCAGAGTTGCTGTCTATAGCAAATAAGGCAGGATTTGTAACATCGGTGGGAGAAAAGAATCCAAACTATGGCCAAATGCGTACAGATGGCACATTAGAACCCGAAAGGTTTAGTGATGAGTCTAAAGCGTTGTGGGGCAAAAATTTTTTAACCAACTCTGAAATAAAGTTTGAGTATTATCTTGATGGCACACATTTCTCATACCCTGATTTTGTTATGAAAGACAAGCAAGGCAGAATTCATTTGTTTGAAGTTAAAAGTGTTAATGTATCAGATTCAGCGGATTTTGATACAGATGAGTATAAAAGAAAGATACTTGCTCTTGAAGAGTGCTACAAACAATGTTCTCGATTAACCAATCAAATTTTTTATCTTCCAGTTCACAACAATGATGTCTGGCACATTAAGAGATTTATGAATGGCGAGGAAACTAATATCACGAAAGATGTTTTAGAAAAATTCATTTGTGGAGAATCACTGCATGGGTGGTAAATTGGTTAAAAATATAGTAAAACTACCTATTATATGACTATATTTTATAGTAAAACTACCTATTTTATAGTACAAATTTATAGTAAAACTACCTAAAATTTGCATAAGTAATTTATAATTAGTATCTTTGTGGTGTTAAATTAACGCCTTGTTATGTTATATAGAAAATTCGCATCTGACTTAGAGCACCACCTCATATATGAACCAAACAAGATACTTTTGGTAAATGGTGCAAGACAAATAGGAAAAACATATCTGATAAGGTATGTAGGGCAAAAATTGTTTAAGAATTTTATAGAAATAAATCTTAAAGAAGATAAAGAGGGCAATCAAATTTTTGATAATGTCCGTGATGTCAGGCGGTTTTATGTCCAACTTGGAATAATAGCAGGAAATAAATTGGAAAATAAAAATAACACACTTGTTTTTTTAGATGAGATTCAATCATATCCTCATTTGCTTACAATGCTAAAATTTCTTAATGCTGATGGAAAATATACCTATATTGCAAGTGGCTCCCAATTAGGCATTGCTTTGGCGGAAACACCATCAGTCCCAATAGGCAGTATTTCAATAAAAAAAATGTACCCTCTTGATTTTGAGGAGTTCCTGATTGCAAACGGAGTAGGCACTGAAACATTGGAATCAATGAAAAACAGTTATTTAATAAACGAGTCATTGAATGAATCACTGCACAAATATATGTTGCAGATGTTTAAATATTATTTGATTACAGGTGGAATGCCAGATGTTGTGAATCAGTTCGTTCTGAATCAAAACGTTCAGAATGTGCGTGAAATTCAACACAACATCATAAACTTGTATAGGATAGATGCATCACAGTACGATGTGGAACGTAAATTGAAAATTAGAAAAGTTTACGATTTTATACCTTCTAATCTTGAAAACAAAAAGAAACGAATGGTGTTCAGAGATATTGAAAATAGGAAAGACCGTCAGTTTGAGGATTATGCAGATGAGTTTGAATACCTTACAGCGTCTGGAGTGGCAATTGAGGTAAAGGCTGTCAGCAATCCAAAATTTCCGTTAAAGCAGTCAGAAAGAAAGAATTTGTTAAAACTATATCTTAATGATGTAGGATTGCTTACCGCTATCCTGTATGATACAAATTCCAATGCCATTCTAAGCAATGAGAGTGGTATTAATATGGGCACCGTATATGAGTCCGTAGTGGCTCAAGAGTTCAACGCACACGGTTTTGATATGTACTATTATGATAATAAGAAGTTAGGTGAGGTTGATTTTTTAATTGATGATTTTCATTCTCTGTCTGTTTTGCCTATTGAAATTAAATCGGGTAAAGATTATTATGTACATAGCGCCTTGAATAATTTTCTTGCCAATCCTGA
>JAZLHT010000187.1:0-9646 GCA_045616965.1 Candidatus Enterocola sp. | reverse complement strand
TATGCCAATGTGCAGTTTTCATTGGAAGGGTCTTAATGTAGGCTACTGTTTTGGTCTTGATCTGAATAATCTTGTAACTCAGAACGGTGGTACACACGAGATTATGATTGGATACTCGTTCTGTCCGATTAAACATTTCTGCCGCTAAAAATTCAAATTAACTGGTGTCTTCTGCGTTACGCTCGGTTCGCCAATCCTCACGTACAAGAGTACGCTCCGGTATGGCTCTCCTTCGCAAGCCTTGAATCCACTCAGTTAATTTGAATTTTACACTTCAGTGGTGGTCAAATTAAGAAGAGGTTATTATGGGATTAATTATAGGATTGGGTGAGGTTTTATGGGATTGCCTGCCATCGGGAAGACAACTTGGCGGTGCTCCTGCAAATTTTGCATATCATGTTTCACAATTTGGACTGCCTGCTTGTGTTGTCAGTGCCATTGGAGATGATTCTTTAGGGCAGGAAATTGTGGATATTTTTGAATCCAAGCAAATTAACTTCAATTTGCCTAAAGTGAATTATCCTACAGGTACAGTACAGGTTACTCTTGATGATAATGGTGTTCCAAATTACAATATTTGTGAAAATGTGGCTTGGGATAATATTCCGTTCACTACTCAGTTAAAGGAACTTGCAGAAAATGCATCGGCGGTGTGTTTTGGTTCTTTGGCTCAGAGGAATGAAGTGTCACGCAAAACCATATTGAGTTTTTTGAATGCAATGCCAAAAGATGCAAAAAAGGTTTTTGACATCAATTTGAGGCAAAATTATTACTCCAAGCAGATAATATCGGAGTCTCTTTCAATTAGTGATATCTTTAAGATAAATGATGAGGAGTTAATGGTTTTGAGGGAGATGTTCAACTACTCATGTGACGGTGAGGCTCTGTGCCGTAGAATTATGGATGACTTTGATTTAGAAATGCTGGTGCTTACTTGCGGTACTGACGGCAGTTATGTTTATAGCAGTATTACAAATGAGAGTTCATTTCTTCCTACACCTAAGGTTAATGTAGCGGATACGGTGGGAGCAGGAGACAGTTTTACGGCTGCGTTTGTGGCTTCAGTTTTACAGGGGAAATCATTAACTGATGCACATAGAATTGCAGTTGATGTATCGGCGTATGTCTGCACCCGGCATGGTGCAATGCCGTCTTTAATAGGGGTGAATTTACAATGAAAATCGCAGATATAGAATTTTCTGAGTATCCTGTGTTTCTTGCACCTATGGAGGATGTTACAAATCCTGACTTCCGTATGCTGTGCAAGAAGTTTGGAGCGGATATGGTATATACTGAATTCATATCTTGCGATGCTCTTATCCGTGATATTCCACGCACATTGCAGAAACTTACAATCAACGATGCGGAGCGCCCTGTGGCTATTCAGATTTATGGCAGAGAACCTGAACCTATGGCTGAGGCTGCACGTATGGCTGAGTCCGCCCACCCTGACATAATAGACATAAATTTTGGTTGTCCTGTAAAAAAAGTGGCTGGGAAAGGTGCAGGGGCAGGTCTGCTGAGAGATGTTCCTAAAATGTTAGAGATAACCAAGGCAGTAGTGGGTGCTGTAAAAACGCCTGTTACAGTAAAAACACGTCTTGGTTGGGACGATGACCATAAAATAATAGTTGACCTTGCAGAGCATTTGCAGGATTGTGGTATTCAGGCACTTGCCATACATGGAAGAACGCGTGCGCAAATGTATAGGGGGGAAGCAGATTGGACACTTATAGGGGAGATAAAGAATAATCAGAGGATGAAGATTCCTATTATCGGGAATGGGGATATTACAACGCCTGAGCGTGCCAAAGAGTGTTTTGATAGATATGGGGTAGATGCAATAATGGTGGGCAGGGCATCAATAGGGTGTCCATGGATATTCAGAGACGTTAAACACTATCTGCTTACAGGGGAGAAATCTGAGCCATTGACATTCAGTCAGAAAACGGAAATAATAAAGGATCAGGTGGAGAGCAGTATAAATTGGCTTGATGAGAGGCGTGGCATACTTCATGTCCGCCGTCATTTGGCAGCCACACCGCTTTATAAAGGTATTCCAAACTTTAAGGAGACTCGTATTGCCATGCTTAGGGCAGAAACAAAGGATGAACTATTCTCAATAATTGATTCAATAAAATGTCAGTAAACGATTTTGAAATAATGGCTCCTGTAGGGAGTTGGGAGAGTTTGGCGGCAGCCATAAAGGCTGGAGCGGATTCAGTGTATTTTGGTATAGAGAACCTGAATATGCGTAGTCATTCCTCTAACAACTTTACAACAGAAGACTTAAAGGAGATAGTGCGAATATGCCGAGAGCATAACGTAAAGTCATATCTTACGGTAAACACCATTATATATGATGATGATATAGACTTGATGCACCAAATAGTGGATGTGGCAAAGGAGAGTGGTGTGTCTGCCATTATAGCGTGTGATATTGCGGTAATGCAGTACGCTTTTTCTAAAGGTGTGGAGGTTCACCTATCCACTCAGCTTAACATATCAAATGTGGAGGCTCTTAAATTTTATGCTCAGTTCTCTGATGTGGTGGTGCTGGCAAGAGAACTGAATTTAGAGCAGGTTAAAAAAATTCATGAAGCCATAGAGAGGGAGAATATATGCGGTGTCAGCGGTGCTAAGATACGTATAGAGATGTTTTGTCATGGGGCTTTGTGCATGGCGGTAAGCGGCAAATGTTATTTAAGTCTGCATGAGACGGCACGTTCAGCCAATCGTGGGGCTTGTATGCAGATATGTAGGCGTGGATATACGGTAACTGACCGTGAAACAGGAGAACAACTTGATATAGATAACAAATATATAATGTCTCCAAAAGACCTGAAAACCATTCATTTTATAAATAAGATGATGGACGCAGGTGTGCGTGTATTTAAGATAGAGGGGCGTGCAAGGGGTGCAGAGTATGTTAAGACAGTGGTTGAATGCTACAAAGATGCCATAAAGAGTGTTCTTGACAATACATACGGAGATGAAAAGATTGCAGTGTGGAATGAAAGATTAAGCGAGGTGTTTAACCGTGGATTCTGGAACGGATACTATTTAGGGCAAAGATTAGGTGAATGGAGCCATAACTACGGTTCTCAGGCAACGCTTCGCAAGATTTATATAGGTAAGGTTACAAATTACTTTAAAAATATAGGTGTTGCAGAATTTCTTATGGAGGCACAGACACTATGTAAAGGAGACAGAATACTTGTAACAGGCGTTACTACAGGTGCATACGAGGCTGTTGCAGAAGACATCAGGCTTGAGGACGGTACCTCTGCAGACACTGTCTTAAAGGGTATGGTGTTCTCAATGAAAACTACTGAAATTCTGCATCGGAATGACAAACTATACAAATTGGACTTCCTTAAAGGCGAAGATACGTTCTGAATTGTCAGAATCTATTATGTGAAGGTGCCCATCGGGTGATACGGCTGTAATAACACCTGTAAATTCACCGTTACAGTCTATGTAGCGTGCAGGAACGCCAAAACGGAACAAATGGCTAATATACATAGAGTGCAGTTTGTCTTTGTCTGCTAAGCCTAAATTGTATAGCCTAAAAAAATTATGCCTTATCTTATTAAGCACATCGGCTATGTTGTAGGTATTGCCTGTAATGTTTTTCAGGGATACGGGGTTTGGAGCATCGCTGGTAAAAATTTCCTGATTAAGGTTTAGTCCAACCCCTATTATACAATCTTTTATATATGCTTCGCAAAGGTTGTTCTCTATAAGAATGCCCGATATTTTTTTATCCTTGTAATATATGTCGTTAGGCCATTTGATTGTAATATTGTCCGTTTCACAACTAAGGAACTCATATATGGCAAGCGATATGGCTTCTGATATAAAGAATTGACCCGATGCGTGTATCTGTTCAGGGTGCAGCACCATAGAGAAAAGCAGGTTTTTCCCATTTTCAGATTCCCAACTGTTGCCTATCTGACCATATCCGCTGCTTTGAAAAGAGGTGTAGATTGTGTATCCGTCCGGGTAGGTGATTCCGGCACGCAAGTCATCAAGTAACATTTTGTTAGTTGAAACGCAAATATCCAAGTGTGTTATCATAGTGTTACGCTATTGCAAAAGCCATACAGTTAATTGTAATTCCCTCGATTTTAGATAATTGCTTGGCACAAGCCTCTAACGTGGCACCTGTGGTTATTACGTCATCAACCAGAAGCACCCGTTTTCCTTTCAAATGCTCTGTGTCTGTAATGTCAAACAATCCTATTGAGTTTAAATATCTCTCGTTTATGTTTTTATGTGTTTGGGTGGCATTTTGGTGTACTCTTACAAGTGTTTTTGTGTCAAGCGGCACTCCCCATATATTACTGATTCCCTGTGCAAGCATCTCTGCTTGGTTATATCCACGCTTTTTTAATTTTGATGGATGTAGCGGTACCGGAACTATGTAATCCACGTCAGATATAGGGTGGTTTTTTGTCTCCCTTCCCATAAGTTCTCCCATGATTATGCCTAATTTTTTTGCACCTTTATATTTAAGGTGGTGTAACAGGCTTTGGGATACGCCTCCTTTATGAAAATGACAATATGCTGTAGCCTTGTTTATCTTTATTTTCCCATAAAACAGATGCTCTGCAGGGTTTGCCTCCTGTTTGTGATATCCTGTTTTAGAGAGTTCGCACAAACATTTGGTGCAAATCTCATTTTCACCTTGCACCAGGTAGCCTCCACAGCCTTTGCACACATCGGGGTATATAAGAGAAATAAGGCTTCTTATGTATTTGGATATAAACATTTTGTAAGGTCTATAAAGTCTTGAACACCAAGTTGTTCAGGACGCTTGTCAAATATGCCTGATGTGGTGTCAAACCCGTCAGGCAATATTGTTTTAAGAGAGTTGCGTAAAGTTTTACGGCGTTGGTTAAATGCAGTCTTAACCACTGTCTTAAATTTAATCTCATTGCAAGGCAGTGACTTGACGCCGTTCCTACGCATTACAAATACTGCAGATTCCACTTTTGGAGGGGGTGCGAACACTCCGGGCGGTACAGTAAATTTATACTCAATATCATAAAAGGCTTGTAACAGCACACTAAGAATGCCGTAATCTTTATTCCCCTTTTCAGATGCTATGCGGCGTGCCACCTCTTTTTGTATCATACCTGATACAAAAGGAATTTGGCCTTTGTGTTCCAATACCTTAAAAAAGATTTGGCTGGATATGTTATAGGGATAGTTACCTATAAGGGCAAAATTTTCCCCATTAAATAAGGTCTCAGTATTCAATTTAAGAAAATCACCCTCTATAATTTTACCGTCAAGTGCGGTTCCAAAGTTGTCTTTAAGGTAGGCTGCCGATTCTATATCTATCTCAATAGTTTTAAGATCTATATCCTTTTTTAGAAGAAACTGTGTAAGCACACCCATGCCCGGACCTATTTCAAGTACATTACGCACAGTAGAGCCATCTATAGTGTCCGCTATCCTTTGTGCTATTCCTAAATCGGTGAGAAAATGCTGCCCTAAATATTTTTTAGCCCTAACTTCCATATCGTGTGCAAATGTAGGAAAAAATGATTACCTTTGCAATTTTAAAGGTTAAATATGGACATTTTGACTATATTAAATGCAGTGATTTGGAATCCGGACCCCGTAGCATTCAGTATTGGGACGGTAGAGGTTCGTTGGTACGGACTTATATATGCATCCGGTTTTTTATTTGCAATCTGGCTGCTTAGTAAGATGTTTAAAAGAGAGGGCTGTCCAGATGAATGGGCTGACAAGGTTTTTATCTATATGGTAATTGCTGTAATTGTGGGTTCAAGGCTAGGTCATGTGTTTTTTTACGATTGGGCATACTATAAAGATCATCTTAGTGAGATTCCTATGGTTTGGCATGGCGGACTTGCAAGCCATGGCGGGGCTGTAGCCATAATAATATGTGTATGGCTTATGGCTAAATATATGTGCCATAAGAGTTTTTGTTGGCTTGCAGACAGAATGTATGTAATATGTGCCCCAGTAGCAGCTCTTATAAGATTAGGAAACCTTATGAACTCAGAGATTTACGGATCAGAGACCACATTGCCGTGGGCTTTCAAATTTTTAAGAGATAACCCTGGAGTACCTGTAGATATGGTGCCTGCATGCCACCCTACGCAGATTTATGAATCTTTGGCATATCTGCTCATGTTCCTTTTTATGCTTTGGCTATATTGGCGTACAGATGCACGCCGTAGAGAGGGGTTGCTTACAGGAATCGGGTTTGCGTGGACATTCACTGCCAGGTTCTTTATAGAGTTTATTAAAAACGACCAATCTGATTTTGAAGCGGATATGGTTTTAAATATGGGGCAGTTGCTAAGCATTCCGTTTATTATTTTCGGTGTCTGGATGATAGTCCGTGCTTTTCGTAACCCGATGTCACCTGTAGAGACAAAAAGTAAGAAGGCATGAAATTTTTATTGTTTTTAGCGTTATTCATTATATTTATACTGATATTTAACTTTATATCAGTGGTAAATATGGCAAAAAGAGGTCATAATGATACTTTTGAGCCTAAAAAAGAGAGTAAGATATCAAAATTGTTCAACCGCAGAAAAATAGATAAATCCAAGGCGGAGGATGTCAAATTTGAAGAAATAGAATGATTATGAACTATAAGAGAACTACAATCACATCAGCGTTGCCATACGCTAACGGTCCTGTACATATAGGGCATTTGGCAGGAGTATATGTACCGGCAGACATTTATGCACGTTATTTAAGACTTAAAGGCGAGGAAGTTGTCTTTATAGGAGGCTCTGATGAACATGGAGTGCCTATCACTATAAAGGCACGTAAAGAGGGTGTCACCCCACAGGATATAGTGGACCGTTACCATAACCTTATTAAAAAATCATTTGAGGAGTTTGGCATATCGTTTGACATATATTCACGCACCACATCAGACACTCACACTCAAGTGGCTTCAGACTTTTTCAAGACCGTTTATGATAAAGGCGGCTTTATTACTAAGGAGAGTGAGCAGTACTACGATGAGGAGGCAGGTGTTTTTCTTGCAGACAGATACATTACAGGAGAGTGCCCTCATTGCCATGAGCTAGGTGCATACGGAGACCAATGTGAGAAGTGCGGTACGGCATTATCACCCGATGAACTTATAAACCCTAAATCTACAATTAGCGGCAGTAAGCCTGTCAAGCGTCTTACCAAGCATTGGTATCTGCCTCTTGACAAGCATGAGGAGTGGCTACGCAAATGGATTCTTGATGACCACAAGGAGTGGAGGCCTAATGTATATGGACAGTGCAAGAGCTGGCTTGATATGCACCTTCAGCCGCGTGCCGTAAGTCGTGACCTTGATTGGGGTATTCCATTACCGATAGAAAATGCAAAAGGCAAGGTGCTTTATGTATGGTTTGATGCCCCGATAGGGTACATTTCCAATACAAAGGAGTTGCTCCCTAATGATTGGCAGAAGTGGTGGAAAGACCCGGAGACACGCCTCGTTCACTTTATAGGCAAGGATAATATAGTATTCCACTGCATAGTATTCCCTGCAATGCTAAAAGCGGAAGGCTCTTATATTTTACCCGATAATGTACCTTCAAATGAGTTTCTGAACCTTGAGGGCGATAAAATATCAACATCAAGGAATTGGGCTGTATGGCTACATGAGTATTTGGCTGATTTCCCTGGCAAGCAGGATGTGCTGCGTTATGTTCTTACCGCCAATGCACCTGAGACTAAGGACAATGATTTTACATGGCGTGATTTTCAGGCTCGTAATAATAACGAACTTGTTGCCATATACGGAAACTTTGTAAACCGTACACTTGTGCTTACCCATAAATACTTTGAAGGCAAAGTACCTGCGTGTGGAGAACTTACAGACTATGATAAAGCCACATTAAAAGAGTTTTCTGATGTTAAGACTGAGGTTGAGAAACTGCTTGATAACTTTAAGTTCCGTGATGCACAGAAAGAGGCTATGAATCTTGCCCGTATAGGTAATAAATACCTTGCAGATACAGAACCTTGGAAGGTGGCAAAAGAGGATATGGGCAGAGTAGCCACAATACTTAACCTTGCACTACAGATAACGGCAAATCTTGCCATTGCATTTGAACCGTTCCTGCCGTTCAGCAGCAGAAAACTGCGTGATATGATAAACCTTAAGGAGTGGTCTTGGAACAAACTCGGCAGTTTGGAACTGCTTGCTACAGGCGCTTCTATCAATAAGTCTGAATTGCTGTTTGAGAAGATAGATGATGCCCCTATAGAGGCTCAGATAAACAGACTTGAGGATATTAGGAAAAAGAATGAGGAGGCAAGACGGTTAGAGGAGTTAAAGAACTTTAAACCTGCACAGGTTGCTGAAAACATACCGATTGATGATTTTGAGAAACTTGATGTACGTGTAGGTACGGTTCTTGAGTGCTCCAGAGTGCCTAAAGCAGATAAATTGCTGCAATTTAAGATAGATGACGGTATGGGGTGCCGTACCATCGTATCGGGTATTGCCGCCTATTACAATCCTGAGGATTTGGTAGGCAAACAGGTATGTTTTGTAGCCAACTTTGCACCGCGTAAACTAAAAGGTGTAGAGAGCCAAGGCATGATACTTTCAGCCCAAGATGCAGGCGGCAGACTTGTTGTGGTTTCACCGTCAGCAAACGTACACAATGGTGTAAAAGTTTGCTAATTCTCCCTTGCGTAGGCAATGGCACGGTTAAGGAGATTGTTTAACTCCACGCAGTTTGCAAAGTTCTCCATAACCCAATCATACAGACCATCAGAGTATAGGACATCCAAAGGGGTGTCCTTTCCTATTGAGTAGGATTTGTATTTAAGCAATTCTGCATACTTAAAGTCGGACGGAAAACCTTTAGGGCATTTTGTTAGTTTTGCATTGTCTGTAAGGTCAAATCCCTCTGCCTTGTCAAGTGCCTTAATAAATGCCTCAGGGTTGTCATAAATCTCTTCTCTTACGCTTTCAAGTTCTTTAGAAGGTAACATATATGCCCCTGCCGCTATCATATTTCTGCCAATATAGTCGCATAGGTGAGACTCTATATGAAAATAATACCCTGCAAAACCAGATTTTTTGCCGTAGGGGCATACGTATGCCCCTATATGGGATTTATAAGGGCGTTTATCGTTAGAAAAGCGTATATCCCTGTTAATTCTATATGTGCAATCCTGCACCCTTAGACCACTTACAAGAGGGTCTATTTTAGATACACCTACAATAAGCCTCTCTGTAAACTCTGCCCATTCAGCCTTTACATCATTCCAGCGGCTGCGGTTAGCGTCAAACCATGCCTTATTGTTGTTATCTGCAAGGTCATTGATAAATGTTACAACGTTCTTCATAATTATAAAGGGTTAAGGGACAAGGGTCAGGGGACAAGGATTATCATTGTCCCTATTTCTTGTCCCTTATCCTCTGTTGCAAAGGTAAAAATTATTATTGGAATCTCCAAAACCGCTCCTTTGTAACACATCTGTAATACCTATGTAAGAGGTTTGTAACAAAAAGAGAAAATTTAATCAAATATTGAAAATATTAGTCAATGCCTATTGTTGTGTATCTAAAAAGCGTTACTTTTGCATTGTGATTTTTTCATAGTATTTGATTTTAAGGTTAGCAAATAGGTGTTGT
>JAZLHT010000186.1:0-13588 GCA_045616965.1 Candidatus Enterocola sp. | reverse complement strand
TCAGAGGAGATCTCCTCTGAAAGACTGAAGGATTATGTCATCATGGGTGAGCTGTCACTTGACGGCTCTGTGTTGCCTATTAAAGGGGTGCTCCCAATAGCCATCAAAGTTAAGGAGGCTGGATTCAAAGGGCTTATTATCCCTAATGAGAATGCTAAAGAGGCTTCCGTTGTAGATGGTTTGTCTGTTTATGGAGTAACAGACATAACAGAGGTGGTGGAATTTCTATCAGGGAAGCGGGATCTGACTCAAACCACATGTCCCATTGACAATACATCTGGAGGGACACATGGTGCTGTAGAATTTGATTTTGCGGAAATTAAGGGACTGACTTACGCTAAAAGAGCTATGGAAGTGGCTGCCGCAGGCGGACACAATATACTGTTAATAGGTCCTCCTGGGGCGGGGAAATCCATGCTTGCAAAACGGTTACCGTCAATACTGCCACCGCTAACACTTGCAGAGGCTTTGGAGACTACAAAAATACACTCCGTTGTAGGCAATATTGATAAAAACACTGCACTTCTTCAAAACAGACCTTTTAGAAGCCCACACCACACAATATCAGATATTGCAATGGTTGGTGGAGGATCTTTTCCTCAACCAGGTGAAATCTCTCTTGCTCATAACGGAGTGCTGTTTTTAGATGAACTGCCTGAGTTCAAACGCTCTGTCCTGGAAGTTATGAGACAACCACTTGAAGATGGAAGAATCGCAGTTACAAGGGTTCACGGCACTATAGAGTATCCTGCACGATTTATGCTTGTGGCATCCATGAATCCATGCCCTTGCGGCTTTCTGCATCACCCCACAAAAGAGTGCACTTGCTCTCACTACGAGATAAAAAGGTATTTAAACAAGATATCAGGTCCTTTACTTGACAGGATAGACATTCATTTAGAGGTTACTCCACTACCGTTTGAAGACATCTGTGAGTCTAAGCCTGCGGAGACAAGTGTTCAAATAAGGAATAGGGTGTGTGCCGCAAGACTTATTCAGAGCGATAGATACCGTAATTACGAAAATGTGCACTGCAACGCACAAATGACAGACAGACTTCTAAAACAATATACCAAATTAGATAAGGTGTCACTAACTATGATGCAACAGGCTATACAAAAGCTAAACCTTTCTGCAAGAGCCTACTCCAGAATTCTCAAAGTTAGCCGCACCATTGCAGACCTTGATGGCAGTGAACAAATAAAGCCAAATCACATAGCGGAAGCCATAACCTACAGAAGTCTTGACAGAGATAATTTTTTCAACTTGTAAAAAAGCGTTCAAACATTACTCTCTTTAAGTTATTTTTCTTAACTTTGCCACTCGTTACAAAAAATATCACACAATAAATTAAATATTAGAAAATGGCAGTTAAATTTTACCAAAGCGAGAACCAAGTGCCACTAGAGATGCACAAAGTACGCATTGTTCAAAAATTAAGTCTTCTACCCGTAGAAGAGCGTTTGAAAAGGATTCAAGAGGCAGGAAACAACACATTCCTACTTCAAAACAAGGATATCTATATGGATATGCTTACTGATAGTGGTGTTAATGCAATGTCTGACTTGCAGATGGCAAGTATGCACATCGCCGATGATTCTTACGCAGGTTCTGCAACTTTTCTTAGGGTTAAGGCAGCTATAAAAGAGGTTTTTGGCACAGATAATGTTCTACCATGCCATCAAGGTCGTGCGGCAGAGAATATCCTTGCCGAGGCATACGTAAAACCAGGTATGGTTGCCCTTATGAACTTCCATTTTACAACAACCAAGGCTCATATAACACGTTTGGGAGGTAGTGTTGAGGAGTTAGTTGATCCAAAGGGACTCCTTCCACAAAGCGATGACCCGTTCAAAGGAGACTTTAATTTAGGCAACTTGCGTCAGATCATTGATGAGAGAGGTGCTGAGAATGTAGCTTTTGTACGTGTAGAGGCAGGCACTAACCTTATCGGTGGTCAGCCTGTAAGCCTTGAGAATATGCTTGCGGTAACCGATATATGCCATGAGAAGGGTGTAAAGAGCGTGCTTGACGCATCGTTGCTTCAAGACAACATATACTTTATGAAAACTCGTGAGGCTCGCTGCAAATACATGGATATTAAAGAGATCTACCATTTACTCGCAGACCATTTTGATATCATATACTTCTCTGCTCGTAAATTAGGCTTTGCAAAAGGAGGTATCATAACCAGCAAAGACGAGAAATACACCAAAGAAATGATGACTTTCGTGCCACTATACGAGGGATTCCTCACATACGGTGGTATTGATGTACGCACTATGGAGGCTATGGCACAAGGTCTGTATGAGTCACTTGATATGGAATACATAAATCAAGGTCCTGAATTCATCAACTATCTTTGCAAGGAACTTGATGATTATGGAGTTCCTGTAATACTTCCTGCCGGTGGTCTTGGCTGCCACCTTAACTCAGGGGCATTTGTACCCGATATGCCTCATGGACATTATCCTGCGGCAGCTGTTGCAGCTGCACTATATATTGCAGGCGGTATCCGTGGTATGGAGCGTGGTACAATGTCAGAACAGCGTGAACCAGACGGAACAGAGCGTTATGCAGAACTTGAGCTTATGAGACTTGCTGTTCCACGCCGTGTGTTCACACTCAGCCAACTGAAGTATGTTGCTGACCGTGTTAAATGGCTGTGGGATAACCGTAAGCTGATTGGCGGCCTGGAATGGACAGAAGAACCACCTGTACTACGTTTCTTCTTTGGACGTATGAAAGAGAAGGGATATTGGCAGGAGAAACTTGCAGAGAAATTCCGCAAGGATTTTGGTGACAGTCTATAAAACCATATCTTGATATTTATCAGCCGCCACCTTAAAATGATTTAACCAGTTTTTCCGCTTCGGCAAGTGAATCTAACTTGCCTACATCAATAAGGCGTAAATCTGATGCTACTGTTGCTTTGATGTTTGCTGTTTTGCAGACATCAAGGTAGAAGTCCATTATTGGAAATTTTGCAGGGTAATCCTGCATAAGAGGGAACAGTTTAGGTGAGAATATGTGTATTCCGCTAAAGGCGTATTCTTTAAGTGATTCTAAATCAAGTGCTTTGAATGGAGTCTTGATTTCTTCTGTTGTCTTGTTTCTCCACGCTTTTAATTTGTTTTCTGAATCAAAAAGAAGTGCCCTTGAGGAGTCTCTTTTACTTACAAGTAGGGTGGCATCGGAGTTTGATTCCAAATGTTGCTCAAACAGTGACTTTAAATCCACATTGGATATAATATCTACATTATGAATAAGGAATGGTTCGTTGCCAAGAAGCGGTGCCGCTTTCTTTATACCGCCACCTGTCTCCAGTAACATTCCACTTTCATCAGAGAATTGTATGTTCACGCCAAAACTATTATTTGTATTTACAAAATCAACTATTTGCTGTGCAAAATGGTGAACATTTATTACTATATCTGTAAATCCGTTTGCCTTTAGTTTATCTATTGTATGCTCTAAAAGTGTCTTGCCTGCGATGGGAACCAACGCTTTGGGCATTGTGTCTGTAATTGGTTTAAGACGCGTGCCAAGCCCTGCGGCAAATATCATCGCTTTCATAGGTCAGCCTCCTTTGATTCAAGTACTGTGGATACCTGTCTTGCGGTATGTTCCAATATAACCTTAACGCCAAACTTGCTGTTTATATGCTCTGCCAAGTGTTGTGCTGCATAAACAGAGCGATGTTGTCCTCCTGTACAGCCAAATGAGAACATAAGGTTTGTAAATCCTCTTTTTATGTACCTTGATACTGACGCATCGGCAAGGGCATAAACATTTTCCAGAAAAACGGTCATCTCTCCATTGTCCTCTATAAAGTCTATAACAGCCTTATCCAGCCCTGTTTTGTCTTTATATTGCTCATATCTACCTGGATTATGCAGTGCACGACAGTCAAACACGTAACCGCCACCATTACCGGAATAGTCCATAGGGATTCCCTTTTTATAGGAAAAACTACATACTCTTACCACTAAACGGTCTGTCTTGTTTACGAATGGTTCTTTATAATTTGCTACAACTTCATCAAGTACGCTTTTAAGATATGGAAGTTCAGTAAAATCCATAGATGACAACAATCCTTTCAGATTATTGATACCAAACGGAATACTCTGAATAAAGTGTGCTTTATGCTCAACCAAACCTCTAAAACCGTATGCTCCAAGTGTCTGCAATGTTCTGAACAGAACAAAGTAATTAAGAATTTTTAGAAATTCATTACGGTTAATGTCTGTATATTTTGATGCACTTGCTATGTAAGCATCTATAAGTTCAGCACGTAAAGAGTCTGAAAAATTGGCTTTTGCCTGATATACAAACGATGCCAAATCGTAATATATAGGTCCTTTTCTTCCACCCTGAAAGTCTATGAACCAAGGCTCGTTATCCTTTATCATTATGTTTCTGGACTGAAAATCCCGATACATAAAGGTATTTGTCCTGTGAGATAGCAGAATGGTTGCAAATTTTTCAAAATCATTCTCAAGTTTAAGTTCGTCAAACTCTATGCCTGTAGGTTTAAGAAACTCATACTTAAAATAGTTCAAATCCCAAAATACAGTATGGAAATCAAATTCCTTTTGCGGATAGCATACATTGTAGTTTAGTGTGGAACCTGCCTCAAACTGAATTTTAGGCAGAGCCTCAATGGTCTTGATAAGCAAATCACGCACATCCCCTGACCTTTTTGTTCCGGCTTCGCCGTAACCATGTTTCGTCGTCACTCGGCATAACCCAAGCAAACTTGGTTCTGCCCTCGTTCCTAGAAACGGTCCCCCGTCCCTTGATCCTATTATTGAAAATAAGTCTGTACTGCCTAAATCAGTAGTCAGATAGTAATGAAAGTCCTCAGATACAGCAAGTACCTGAGGAACATTTATTGAGTGCTTTAAAAAGTGCTCTGATAGAGAAATGAACGTTTTGTTCTCTTCTGTGTCTTCCCCATAAACGCCTATTACAGATCCTTTTTCACCTGTTATTCTAAAGTATTGGCGATTAGAGCCTGAGCCTGCAATTATTTCCGTTTTTAGTGCAGTGTCACCTATGGTGGAAAACAGTTTGATAAGCTCAGTCATAAGGTGGATTCTATTTGCGTTTAGCCTTTAAATTTTCAAGGATTTTATTTTCGTTGTCAAATTCTGATTGCAACTTCTTGATGTTGGATTTTGCCTGTTCAAGATCAACTTCGTAGTCTTGTTTAGTTCTATTAAGTTTGTCTAATAGTTTTTGTTCCTTTTCAATCAATTTTGTGTTTGTGGCACTTGGAGTCTCTTTGTCAGGTGTTGCCCTGATAGCCTCTAATTTGCGAATCTCTTTTTCTTTGAAGTCTATTTTATTTTCAAGTGAACTTCTCTTTTTTTGTGCTTTTTTCAGGTCTTTCTCTGCACTTTTGACTTTTTTCTCTTGGTCTTTTATCTGGTTACTTAGTATATAAGCCTTTATATCCTCTTCAAGAGAAACCAGCCAAGCGGAAACTTTTGCATCTGTTTCCTCATACTCTGTCTCTGTTATATAGTTGTCATATCCTGTTGACAGAACAAGATATATGGTACCCGATTTAGCGGAACCGTTTACTAAAATATAAAAGTCAAACAATTTATCCCACAGTGGATTGTATTTCACACCTTTGTAACCTGTAAACTTGTTTTTTGCCTTGCTGCTTGAAAGTCCCTCGTTCTTTAATTTTGCGGCAATGGCTTTACTAATGTCATCTGAAGAGTAGTTGTATGAAATAGTGTAAGCCTTAACATCTTCTTTTAAAGGACCTTTTACAACTTGAATTGTATAGGCTTTGCTTGTAGCGCTCTCAGTCTTGTCATCTTGAGCAAATGTCACTAATGTGCCAAACATCAATGAACTAACTAAAACTAGTACTAATTTTTTCATGAGTTATGTTGTTTTTAATTGCGATTGTAAAGGTACGATTAAGTGGGGGAAAAAACAAATAAAAAGGCTAAAAATCTTCATCAAAATCGTCATTTCCCATAGAATTTTGGTCTTGTTTGTTAGGTTTCTTCCCTTTCATATTGCCAAAATTGTATGTAAGGGTAAGTCTGTAATTCCTGCCACTTGTAGTGTTGTTACTTTTTTGGTAAAAATTATCACTATAAGTTATATTCTCGCTCCGTTGTCTTGAGTTAAGCACATCACGCACAGAAAGGCTTAGAGACAGTTTCTTGTTCAGAAAATTTGCCTTAAACCCTAAATCCATTCCGTAATTGTGGTCTGTAGAACCTTGAACCTGAGTACGTGGAGAGTTATAGAAAAGGTTTACTTGTGCGGAGAGATTGTCAATTATCTTAACATTTGCATTTATACGGGCATTAAAAGAAAAACTGTTAGTCTCCTTTATTTTATACTCTTCATTTGCCCCCACTTGAGAATAATAACCCGATAGGGAAGTTGTAAGGTCTAGATAGTTATGGAACAGCCTGTTTTTAGCCACGATTTCCAAGCCTGCATTTTGAGCGTAGGTTATGTTTTCGTAAGTAGTAAACATAATATCTGATGCGTTAAGCTTACTTACTTGTTGTATTACGTTTTCTGTATAACGATAGAACATCTGTACGCTCAATGTATGCATATCCCATGTTTTAAGGTAGTTCAATTCCACGGCGTTGCCAAATTCGGGCATTAGCCACGGATTACCTTGCCTTATGTTTTGTGGGTCTGTACGGTCAATATAACTGTTAAGCATTCTGCCTCGAGGACGGTTTATTCTTCTTGTGTAGTTTACTTGCAGTGTGTTTGTTTTATTTAATTCAAAACCAAGGTAAAGAGATGGGAAAGGCTGAAAGTAACTGCGATGATAAGTTTCATCCATACCGTCAACTAATGAGTTAGTGTCGGTTATTGTCTCTTCACACCTTATACCAGCCTGTAGTGAGAACCATTTAAATTTGCCGGCGTAATTTATATATGCCGCATAGATTTGTTCTTTGTAGTTAAAGGGATTGTAATATATACGGATATTGGGATCGTATGAACTATCATAACTATTGTTGAATGTCAGTTCCGCTTTTGCACCTGCCTCTATCTTATGGTCTTTGGTTATCTTGTTCATATAATCCACTTGTGCGGCACCTCTGTTATTCGGGCTGCTTAATGTTTGTTTTTGTTCTTTCTTAGTGTCAGGAACAGGGGTGTGATCTTTGTTGAAAACTTCATTATAGTATTTACTGTCAGAATTACGTATGTTTCCAAAATAATTTACATCGGCACTAATTGTATGTTCGTCTTTCTTGAAATCATGTTTATACGATGCACCAATCCTATAAAAACTCATTATGCCGTTTGAATAGGTCTCACGCTTACGTAGCATAGTGGTATCTTTGAACTTATTCATATCGGTGTAGTCTATATAAGAATTGTTCCAATTACCGCCTAACATACCCATAGTATTAAGGCTTATATCATCAACTTTAGTTATATGATAAGTGAAACCGGCACGTAGGAAACCGTTAACTCTGTCCATATCCCGTTTAGTGATTTGATTCATATAAGTGGTATCTGGTCCGGCATAGTTCTCTCTATTAAGATAAGACCCTCTGTCATTACGATTGTTTCTAAAATTAGCATTGAGCAATACATCCCATTTTGATGAGCTGTAATTAAAATTTAACCCTATGTTACCACCAGGATATTTTGACCCCTCTCTATAATTTATGCCAGTGGATACATTCCCAAAATAACCTCCTTTGGCATCGTCACGCATAACTATGTTTATTATACCGGCATTGCCTTCGGGACTGTATTTGGCAGACGGATTTGTTATAACCTCTACAGATTTTATAGTGCTTGCAGGCAACATTTCAAGTATTTGCCCTTTGTCTGTATCAGATAATCCTGATGGCTTGCCGTTAATCCATATTTCAACCGATGAACTGTTTCTTAGACTTACATTACCCTCCATATCAACATCCACCGAGGGTATGTTCTCTAAAATCTCAGTGGCTGTAGCCCCCTCTCCTAGAACGCTTTGGTCCACATTGAACACTTTTTTATCTATGTCAAGCGTCATACCTGATTTTTGCCCGATAACTTCTACTTCAGCCATTTGTTTGGCATCTTCATTAAGAGTAATATTGCCTAAACGGATACGTGGCTTTGAAGCGGATAGGGTGATGTTCTTAGAAAATTCAGTGTAACCTATAAAAGTGGCTTTAAAAGTGTAGTCTCCGGCAGGGGCGGTAAGTTCAAATTTACCGTCCATATCAGATAGTCCACCGGTTTCAGGCGTGCTTGACCCCACTTTATAAAGTGTTACATTCACAAAGTCAAGAGGTTTGTTTGTGGTGCCGTCAATAATTTTGCCATTAACTGAAAGTCCCTGTGCCACCGCAGAAATAACAGTTAAAGTATAGAGAAATATAAATAAAGTTTTTTTCATGTCCAATACAACAAAATTTAGACGATACAGTTTAATAAAAGTTTAATCAAAAAAGGTAGGAACCTAAAAATAATCCTACCTTGTCCCTTGACCCTTGACCCTCGATCCTTGATCCTTGACCCTTGTCCCTTGACCCTTTATAGTATTGTAACCCAATTGTGAGTATCAGGCTCATCACCATATTGGATTGCACGTAACTTCTTGTAAAGTTTTGTGCTCCAAGGTCCTGGTTTGCCGTCTTTTGAGAATATGTAAGACTTGCCTGTCTCAGGGTCGTCAAGTTTTGAAATAGGGCTTATTACGGCTGCTGTTCCGCATGCACCTGCCTCTTCAAATGTAGGTAACTCCTCTTCAGGTATAGGCCTGCGTTCCACTTTCAGTCCAAGGTCTTCTGCAAGTTGCATAAGGCTGCGGTTTGTAATAGAAGGCAGAATAGATGTTGATTTAGGAGTTACGTATGTGTTGTTCTTAATTCCAAAGAAATTAGCGGCACCACACTCATCTATGTATTTCTTCTCTTTTGCATCAAGATAGAACTCAGATGAGTAGCCTGCAGCGTGTGCACTCTCATGTGCTTTAAGACTTGCGGCATAGTTGCCTCCAACCTTATACATACCTGTTCCAAGTGGAGCGGAACGGTCATATTTACGTGTTATAACGTATGGAGTTGTTGCAAAACCACCCTTAAAGTAAGGTCCTACCGGAGATACAAATACTATGAACATATAGTCTTTTGCAGGGTTTACGCCTATTTGAGGTGTAAAACCAAATAGAACAGGACGTATGTAAAGGGCGGCGCCACTCTCGTATGGAGGAACAAACTCAATGTTCTTTGACACTACCTCAAGAACCGCTTTTTTGAAATAACCTTCAGGTAATTTTGGCATGCAGATGCCGTCACAAGAAGATTCCATGCGTGCGGCATTATCATCAAGGCGGAAAATACGGATTTTACCGTCTTTGCCCTTAAATGCCTTCAGCCCCTCAAAAGCCTCTTGTGCATAGTGCAGACAAGTTGCCGCCATGTGCATGTTTATGTACTCATCGGTATGCCACTCCAGATTGCCCCATGCTCCATTGTGATACTCACAACGTACATTTCCATTGGTTTTCATATATCCAAAACCAAGTTCTGACCAATTAATGTTTTCCATTTTGTATGCTGTATTTATATACTTGTCATAATTTTTGGCAAAGTTACAAAAAAAATGATTATATTTGCAATAATTATTAATGATATGAAGCAAGGTACAGAAAAAATATTGAGAATAATTACATATCCTGTGGGCTGGATATATGCACTTGTCTCTTACGTAAGGAATGAGTTGTTCGATATGGGTGTGCTAAAGAGCAAGTCTTATAAAACAGCTATAATATCGGTGGGTAATATCACGGTTGGCGGTACAGGAAAAACACCGTTTGTAGAGTATATAATCGGTCTGTTAAAAAACAAGTATAAGATTGCCGCATTGAGCAGAGGATATGGACGTAAGAAAAAAGGTTTTATTGAGGCTTGCTCTGATTCAAGTGCAGACATCATAGGTGATGAACCCTATCAGATACTACGCAAATACCCTGATATTAGAGTTGCTGTAGATGCCAATCGTTGCCATGCATTAGATATATTAGAGGCTAAATACCCCGATACAGATGCTTTTATTTTAGATGACGCTTTTCAGCATCGTTATGTCTCTGCCGGTAAGTCTATTTTATTGATAGATTACAACAGACCAATCAATAAAGACAGTATTATTCCGTACGGGGATTTAAGAGAAAGTGCCATAGGTAGATATAGGGCGGATATAGTGGTAATAACCAAGTGTCCTAATACAGTAACACCCTTAGAGGCAAGAGACCTTAAAAAAGAGTTAAAATTAAAGGCATATCAAAATCTTTACTTTTCCACTATCGAATATAGTGCATTAAGAAGAATGTCAGACAGTGCCACTCTTGACCTTACTAAAGAGTATGATGTCTTGCTTGTTACCTCTATAGCCAATTCTAATCCTTTGTATGAGTATCTGGGGACTGTCTGCCATAGATTGTTTGAACTTAAGTATGAGGACCATCATGCCTACAATACATCAGATTTAGGTAAAATAAGCAAAGCGTTTAATGACATTGCGTCTGAAAGAAAAATTATTGTCACTACGGCAAAAGATGAGTCTAAGTTGTTACAGCTTAGTTTACCGGAGGAACTTGAAAATGCGTTATATGTCATAGACATTACGGTGGATTTCCTATTTGACAAGAAAAACGATTTTGATAAGGAAATATCGGGCTATGTTGAAAAAAATAAAAGAAACAGCGTCTTATTTACAAAGTAGAATGCAATATATGCCTAAAGTGGGCATAGTGCTTGGTACCGGACTTGGCGAACTTGCCACTCAAATAACAGACCGTCAGGAAATTCCATATCAGGAAATCCCTAATTTTCCAATTTCTACTGTGGAAGGACATAGCGGTAAACTGATAATAGGCAAATTGGGAAACACTAAGGTTTTTGCCATGCAAGGCAGATTCCATTTTTATGAAGGCTACTCTATGAAAGAGGTCACATTCCCTGTGCGTGTAATGAAGGAATTGGGTATAGAGACACTCCTCTTGTCAAATGCAGCAGGTGGTATGAATCCCGATTTTAAGATAGGGGAGTTGATGATTATAAAAGATCACATAAATCTATTTCCGGAGCACCCGTTAAGGGGTAAGAACTATGATGAACTTGGTGCAAGATTTCCCGATATGAGCAAGGCTTACGACCCTGATTTAAGAGAGAAGGCAAAAGCTATTGCCGCCAAGAATGGTATTTGCGTTAAAGAAGGCGTTTATGTGGGTACACAAGGTCCTACATTTGAGACCCTTGCTGAATATAAGTTTTTTGCAACAATAGGCGGTGATGCAGTTGGAATGTCCACTATTCCGGAGGTTATTGTTGCTGTGCATGCAGGTATAAAAGTTTTTGCCATGTCAATTATTACAGACCTTGGCATAGAAGGCAAGGTGGTTGAAGTGTCTCATGAGGAGGTTCAGCGTGTAGCCAACTCAGTTCAACCCAATATGACAAAAATAATGATGGAACTCATAAACAGTTGAGTTCCATCATTATAATTAGTTTTCGGTTTATTATCCCATCTTTGACATTTTATTTTTTAATTTTTAAGACACCCTATAGGAACCACATACACACCATCTTTTCTGCGATATGCAAACTGACCTACTGCTGTCATAACCATTAAAAATGACGGTGCGTGCATCTTATCTGTATCTATTTTTTCAGCAAGCGTCTTCAATGTACCGGCAGCCTTTTCTATGTTATCAGGCCCTCCCAATTTAATTTCTATCAGTCCGTATGAACCATTACGTCTATGTAGAACTGCGTCACATTCCAATCCGTTGGCATCACGGAAATGATATATACTCCCGTCTAATGCATCTGCGTATGTGCGAAGGTCTCTTATTGCCATATTCTCAAAAAGGATTCCAAAAGTCTGCAAATCGTTTAACAAATCATCAGGACTTATACCTAATGCCGCTGTTGCAATGCTTTGGTCAGTAAAATAGCGGGTGTCAGATGATTGAACGGCGGTTTTACTGCGGAGATTAGGATTCCATGCAGGAGCATCTTCCAACACAAACAGTTTTTTTAGTGCATCTACATAGTCCGAAACTGTCTCATACGTAATGGATGCGTTATCATTCTCCTTTATGTCCGCCGCCATTTTGCTAAAACTGACCGATGCCGCTATGTTTCTTGCGTATGAACGAAGTAACAACCGTGTTCTTTCGCTATTGCGGTGTGATTGGTCAACACGCTGTATATCCACCTTATAAATAGTTTCATAGTAATCACGTGCTTGGTCCAATGCTACAGTGCCACTCATAAAAGTGGCTTGAGGCCAACCACCACGACATACAAGATATGCAATTTGCTCTAAGTCCAGCGGATTATCTTGTGGCTCAATATCCTTACCTTCAAACAATTCATTAAGGCTTACAGTTCCATTTGATTCTTCTGATTCCCAAAGGCTCATAGTTCGCATACTTAATCTACCGATACGACCATTGCCGCTATGTCGTAATTTCCCCTGCTCCACGGGAGTACTACTTCCAGTAAGGATAAATTGCGATACATCGCCTCTATTATCAACCTCAGAACGGACCATATCCCATAATTCCGGTATGCTCTGCCACTCATCTATTAACTTTGGGGTGATTCCAACCAATAGTGACATAGGTTTTACTTGATATGCCTCCAAAGCCTCTTTCAAGATTGCGGTATTACCCAAATCAAGAATACTCTTAGCAATTTGTTTTGCCGTAGTTGTTTTGCCACACCATTTGGGACCTTCCAATAAAACAGCACCTTTCCCTTGTAATTTGCGGTCAAGCAGTATATCTACTATTCTTTGCTTGTATGCTTTCATACTATCAGTATTAATTCACACTGCAAATGTACACAAAATCATTTATTTATGCAATTTTTCCGCAACTTTAGTAAAAGTTTTTCCGCAACTTTAGTAAATTTTATTCCGCAACTTCAGGTGCGTATTTTAATTCCTTAAGCAACGCACGCTAAATGCGATGTTCTTAAAGAAGCCGTTGTCGTACAAGTAGCCATAGCCGTAACCGAGGATGCGACTGCAAGCGCCGAAGCTGTTGTTCTCATAAGGAGTAGCCGTCCAGAAATAGGTATAGCCGCCAACATCGTACACTTCACTCTCACCCGCGATGCCTGCCGGCAGAGCCGCAAAACCATAGGTATCCAATCCCGGTTTGTAATCAATATCTCCGTTATACCAACCAAAGGTGGTCTTCAGGTGTTTACCCGCTGTATCTGTTCCCTTGCCCTCCGTCTTTTCTATGTAAGCTACAAGTGTCTGCCACTCCGCTTCTGACGGAACATGCCATCCGTTAGGGCAGATGCCCTGTCGGTTACCGCTGAATGCGGTTGTCTGTTTCGTTCCGTCTGCAACACCCACAGCCGCTGCCCAGTTGTACAAGTAACCTAACTTGGCAATCTGAGAGTCAGTGAGATTTACCCCATATTTTATTTTGCTATCGCTACTCCACTTGCTCTTGTCTGATGCATCGGTGTAGTATGGGGTGTAAACACTTTCTGATGATGTCGGAATTGTTTTTCGACCCTCCTTGTACGCCTCACTCTCAGTGCCATAAATTGAGCAG
>JAZLHT010000185.1:0-3702 GCA_045616965.1 Candidatus Enterocola sp. | reverse complement strand
AAGAGTATGGCTGGCAATATGATAGCGGCATACTATAGCAAGGGTTGTGATTCAAGGGAACTTTTTAAAGACCTTAAAATAGCCCAAGACCCAAGTTATGAGAGCAATCTTAACAATACTAACGTAATTAAGATAGACCTTAATGCAATGTACAACAAGGCAACAGATAAAAGTAACCTTGTTAAATTCTTTACAGGCCTGGTTAGAGATGAGTTTGTGGAAGCATTCCCAGATGTTGGAATTAAGGACGATGACACTATGCCGTTGGTGCTTGAGAGGGTATATGCAAAGAAAGGGGAAAAATTTGTGGTCATAATAGATGAGTATGACGTATTGGTGCGTGAAAGAGTTGATAGGGGGTTGTTTGAAGAGTATCTCAGTTTCCTTAACGGAATGTTCAAGAACGCTGACCTTTCCCCAGCCATCCAACTTGCATACCTCACAGGAATTTTGCCTATAGTAAGAGATAAAATACAATCAAAACTTAATCTGTTTACGGAGTACTCTATGGTGGACCCATACAACCTTACAGAGTTTGTAGGTTTTACGGCAGAAGAGACGGAAGGTTTGTGTAAAAAGTACGGAATAGACTACGATGAATGCAGAAGATGGTATGACGGTTACAGTCTTAACGATGTTAAGGAGATATTCAATCCTAAATCAGTGGTGGAGGCTATGAACCGCCGTAAGTTTGGCAGTTACTGGACACAGACGGGCTCATTTGATGCGCTAAGGCTCTACATACTGATGAACTTCAAGGGCATAAAAGATGATGTGATTACAATGATAGGCGGTGGTAAGGTTGAGGTAAATATCCGCACCTTCGTCAATACAATGGACTCATTTGAGACCAAGGACGATGTATTCACCTACCTTATACACCTTGGCTACCTTGCATACGAGATACCAGATTACAGAATAGAGGTGGCAGGAAAGTGCTATATACCAAACCATGAAATCCGTGAACAGTGGACGGATGCCGTGCGTAACGATGAAAGATACGGTGAGATAATAGAGCAGATACAAGCCTCCAGACAACTTATAGAAGAGACAATAAACTGCAATGAGAAGGCAGTTGCTGCGGCACTTGACAAGGCACACCAGAGAGCCACAAATCCGCTTACATACAATAACGAGGCATCGTTCCAGAGTGCCATAGGCTTGGCATATTTTTATGCAAACCTAAAATACACAGTAATAAAGGAATTGCCTACAGGCAAGGGTTATGCAGACCTTGCACTGATACCGTATGTGCCAAATATCCCTGCACTAATAATAGAGTTAAAATGCAGTGACAGTGCAGGCAGTGCCATAAACCAAATAAAGAATAAAGAGTACGATGACCTGCTGCAACACTACCGTGGCGATATGCTGTTTGTAGGAGTAAGTTATAACAAGAAGAGCAAGAAGCATACGTGCAAAATTGAAAAATTAATGTATGATGTATAATGTATGATGTATGATGTATGAGGGTAGCCCCTTTCCGTCATGCTGAAAGTGCTTGCCAACGAGGGCAGAACCAAGTTTACTTGGGTTATGCCGAGTGCCGCTAACACTTCACGAGCGAAGCGAGTAACGTAACGAAGCATCTACTAAATAAATTAAAAATATATGCGAGGTAATTCAATTTTTTCATTTTTAGTGCCTAAGGAGAGCAAGTTCTTTCCCATGATTATTATGGAGGGTGAGTATTGCTATGAGGCGGCAAGGTTGCTTACGGCGTTTTTTGAGCAGTGTGCAGACCACGAGAAAACAAAGGAGATGTATGCCCGCATCAAGGAGATAGAGATGAAGGGTGACCGTCTGGTAGAGGAGATTTACAGTGAACTTAACGATACCTTTATAACTCCATACGACCGTGAGGATATTCATGATTTGTGTGAGAATCTTGACGATGTGCTTGATTACATAACATCGTCAACTAAAAGGGTTATGATGTTCCAACCTCACCATATACCTAAGCGTATGTTTGGTATGGCAGATAACATTCAGCAGGGTTGTGAGGCAATAAACAAAGTATTGAAACAACTTAATGGCGTAAATAAGCACTCAGATAAGGCGTTGGAGCAGTGTAATAAACTACATGAGTTAGAGCATGCCGCCGATGACCTCTATGAGCAGTTTATTACAGATATATTTGTGGAGTATGCCGATGATTCAGTAGAACTTATTAAGCTTAAAGAGATTATGTATGAGTTGGAGAAAGCCACCGATAAGGCAAATAATGTGGGTAAGTCTGTTAAGTCAATAATTGTTAAATACGCATAAGGCTATATGGAAACCCAAATTATCTGGCTTATACTTATAATTGTATTTTGTGTTGGCTTTGATTTTATCAATGGTTTCCACGATGCCGCCAACTCTATAGCCACAGTGGTTTCCACGCGGGTTCTGACCCCTACGCAGGCAGTGTTATGGTCTGCGTTTTTTAATTTTGTGGCGTTCTTCATAGCAAAATACATAATAGGAGAGTTTGGTGTGGCTGATACCGTTTCCAAGGCGGTTAGGGTGGATGTTCTTACCGCTAACGGCATATATTTTCTGCCTGTGATATTCTCAGGTCTTTTTGCCGCCATATCTTGGAATCTGTTTACTTGGAAGATGGGTATCCCGTCGTCATCATCACATACACTTATAGGCGGACTTGCCGGTGCCGCCATTGCGGCTTACGGATTTGGAGCGGTGCAATCCACCATTATTCTTACTATAATTGCATTTATTTTTGTAGCCCCTCTCATCGGGTTCTTGGCAGGAAACATTATAATGGCGTTAACACTAAACTTGTGTAGAAAGGCTAAACCTCACAAGGCAGACAAATGGTTCAAGTTGTCTCAGCTTTTCTCATCGGCGGCTCTAAGCATAGGGCATGGTCTTAATGACTCACAAAAGGAGATGGGTATAATAGCCATAACCATCATATCTCTTACAACATCGGGTGTGGAACTTCCGCAGTGGATGGCTATGACAGATATGGGCGATTTGCACGATTGGATTCCTATAATATGCTTTACAGCCATTGCCGCCGGTACAATGTCGGGTGGCTGGAAAATTATGAAGACTATGGGAAACAAGATAACAAAGGTTACACCTATAGAGGGTTTCTGTGCCCAGACAGCAGGTGCCATAACGCTGTTTATAACCCAAATGTTTAAGGTTCCTGTAAGTACAACACATGTAATATCGGGTAGTATTATGGGCGTAGGTGCTGTAAAAAGGCTGTCTGCTGTGCGTTGGGGCGTCACTCTTGAACTTGTCACCGCTTGGATTCTTACAATCCCAATTAGTGCTTTGGTGGCAATGGGTGTCTATTGTGTTGTAAGGTTATTCCTTTAAAAGGATATTATGCCAAATACATTTTTCAGGTTCAAACAGTTTACTATAAATCAGGAGCGTTGTGCTATGAAAGTTGGCACAGACGGTGTGGTCTTGGGGGCTACCGTAATGTTTGACGGTTGCCGCTATGTAGTGGATGTGGGAGCTGGTACAGGTCTTGTATCTCTAATGGTTAAGCAGCGTTTCCCTGTGGCAAGTGTTACTGCTGTAGAGATAGACCCCGATGCCGCTACTCAGGCGTCAGAGAATTTTGAGGCTTCACCTTGGAGTATAAAGACTGTATGTGACAGTTGGCAGAATTTTGCCGCTCAGGCTGTCTTAAATGGTATTAGTTTCGATGGGGTGGTATGTAATCCGCCTTATTTTACA
>JAZLHT010000184.1:0-15087 GCA_045616965.1 Candidatus Enterocola sp. | reverse complement strand
CCTGCATCGTACGGTGCCTGGATTGCAGCCACGATATCTGGGAACTCCGCACCCTTACCATTTACAAGCAGGTCATAACCCTCTTTTACACGCTCCCAACGCTTATCACGGTCCATAGCGTAGTAACGTCCTACTATAGAGGCTATTACGCCGGCACTTTTCTGTGTATGCTCTATAAGTTGCTTTATAAACCCGATACCGCTTTTAGGGTCTGTATCACGTCCGTCCATAAAGCAGTGGATAAAGGTGTTCTTAATGTCATACTCCTTGGCAATATCACACAATTTAAACAGGTGGTCAAGTGAGCTGTGGACACCTCCATCTGAGGTAAGTCCCATAAGGTGAACGCTCTTACCGTTCTGTTTTGCGTATGAGAATGCGGCTACAACCTCTTTATTATTAAGTATTGAGCCATCTGCACAAGCCTTGTTAATCTTTACCAAATCCTGATATACAACACGCCCTGCACCAATGTTAAGGTGCCCTACCTCTGAGTTACCCATCTGTCCGTCAGGCAGACCCACGTTCTCACCCGATGCCTGCAACTGTGAATTAGGGTAAGTCTTAACCAAATAATCCCAATAAGGGGTTGGTGTATTGTAAATTACATCGGCTTTGGAGTGATTTCCAATCCCCCAGCCGTCCAAAATCATCAATAACGCTTTCTTTGACATAGTTAATTATCTTAATTAGAGACGACAAAGTTACAAAAACGAGAGCAAAAATCAAAAAATGCAAGCATTTTTTGAAAAAAAAGATATAAGGTGGGATTTGGGAGCTTGCTCACATAATACCACCGCATATCTTTTTCAAAAACGGCACGTTTTTGTTTTTGCCGAGTGCAAGTTAACTTCACCGAGCGAAGCGAGGTAAAGTTACACTTACAACGTAAGTGGATTTTAACTTCACGAGTGGCAAAGCCACGAGTAAAGTTACAAAAGCGTGAGTAAAAACACATAAGATTTGCATTTTTATAAATTTAGTATTATTTTTGTTCCATTATTCTTGAATGGCTAAATATATGGCAGATTACTCTCTTAAACGATTGAATTATTTTATGGTGTTTGTAAAGTTGTTTGCAGATAGCTTAGGTCTTGATGAAAAACAGGCTTTTAACTATTTGGATGCACACAAAGGAGCAAAATTCATAGATGACCATTATGAAGCCATTCACACACTGGATTTTTCGTATGCTATCAATGATGTGCGCGAAATATGCAGAGCCAACGGAGGGTGCTTATGATACTATATCACGGATCTGATGTTTTAATTGAATGTGTGGACCTGAAACATTCTTTAATGTATAAGGATTTTGGTCCAGGTTTTTATGTAAGTGACGGTCTTATACAGGCAAAGAATTTTGCAAAATATAAGGCGGATAAACCTTCTTCTAAAACGCATACACCAATTGTAACAGCGTTTGAGTTTGACGAAAAATTACTCATCAATGGCATTTTGCACATTAAGCAATTTGAAAATTACTCATCAGAATGGGTTGATTTCATACATGCACACAGAGGGAAAAAAGATACTGATTATGACTTGATTATTGGTCCTATTGCTAATGATGATGTGCGAACAAAATTCGCCCAATATGAAATGGGAGAAATATCCAAAGAAGAGTTATTAGAAAGTTTAAAATACAAGAAGGTTACTTTTCAATACTGCTTTAAGACAGAACTATCCATTGCAACATTAAAACGTATAGAACTATGAATACAAATCAAATAGGCAGGGAACTTGTTAGATTGCTGATAGAAAAATATGGCTGTGAACAACAAACTGCTGTCCGTTTTTTCTATAATAGCAATTTCTACACTCAATTAGCCAATGAAGATTTGGAATCAGCATCTATTCAGGGATTGTTTGCCCGCTTAGATAAGGAATTTCAATCAGCGTAATTCTATTCTAAATCGCCAAATTCAGAAATTAGTTCAGTTGCTTTTTGTGTAATATTGGCGGTTGTGCCGTCGTTATATAACCCTTTGTCGCATTGTTCACACGAGCCTATGCTATATTCACAACCAGAATAAGATGTGCAACCGTTGTTGTCATTATTCAACTGGCAGGTCTCGGCAGCTATCACCAATGTTGGTAACATGATTATGAATAAGATTGTGTGTATAATTCCCTTCATAACAACAATAATAAAATTTTTTGTTTTTTATATCAATAAAAAAAATCTGAGAAATTTCTCAGATTTTTTAGCGTGATTTTATTGCCCAACCATTTTGAACATACCATAAACTATCAGGTTTTGATGCAACACCTGGGGCAAAGTTAAATGAACCCTTGCCACGAACCTTGGCTGGATTAATATCTATACGTTGTTGGAGATACTTTCTTGTGTTATGTATAGCATCAGAATCAGATGTGTCCCAGCCACCCAATCCTTGGGTTAACATATACACATAACGGACATCGGACATACCTGCATATTTTTTTATAGTATCTATTTTTATGTTTTTTAAGTCGTATTTTGTAAACTCCAACTCTACATCACGTGTCGGGGTGACGGGTTCGTGGGCGTTTTTATTGCATGCAACCAACGTGCCACCGGCGATTGCACCAATCGTTAAAGCACGACATAATTTACATGTCAAATTTTGTTTGAATTTCATAATAAGTCCTTTTTTTGATAAAACAAGATTATTTAAATAGTGATTTATACACCAAAACAAGATTATTAAGACGGCTATCTATACACCAAAACAAGATTATCTGCCACAAATGTAGTGATTTTTATATAAAAGTCAAAAAATGTAAGCATTTTTCTTATATAACCGCCAGACATTTTTGCCCGATGGTATGTAAGCCTGTGATTATTTTTTCTCTTTGTTTTGGGCGTGGTACGCTTACAGCATTAGCATAGTGCGATAATTGAGCATGTTTCATGCCGGTAACATTACTAAGTGCCGTTAATGTGGTATATTGCAGTGCCTGTTGAAGCATAGCGGATACGGTTGAAACAAACTCCAATTCATAGTTTCCTGTTTCAGCCCACATAGGTAATTTATCTCCATCATTTTTCATTCCATCAATATGGAAAGCCATGGCTTCTGCAAACTTCTGCTTTATCCCACTTTCTGTTTTATCTGTAACAATAATTGCACCAAAATCAGGCATCGCAAATGCTGCACTATAATTTTTATCTTCCCAATTAAGTTTGATTTTTAAGATTTCTTTTTGTTCCATATTACTTTTCCTATTTATTTCCAACCTGCTTGTTTCCATATACTGGATAATAACTCCTGACTTAACGTATCACTTGGTTTCCCATTAACTGTAACCTTACCCTTTAACATAGGATGTTTTAATTGCCTATGGTCTCCCTTTATGGTCATTATATACCATCCGCTCTCTTTAAGTAAATCTAACACTTCTTTTACTTTGTACCTTTTCATTATGTATGATGTTGCAAAAATAGTATTATTTTTAATACTATCAAAATTTATACTAAATTATTTTCAAATTCTGACCTTCACGCTCCATATTCTATATCCCCAAAACAAACGGAACTTTCTTTTTAATGGTGATTTTAGAGGTGGTGAAGGCTTCAAAAACCACAACGTAGATTCCAAACGGCATAAGCAGATTACGGTCTGAATAGCCGTTCCATGTTACAACCCCCGATGGAGAGAGCAGTGCGTTACGGCACAGCCTTTTTACCAAAACTCCGTCCGATGTATAGACGGCAACATTTGCCACAGCACTCTCATCCATTTTATAATAAATCATAGCCAGGTCATTAACACCATCGCTGTTTGGGGTAAAGGTTTTAGGCTCAATCCAAACAGAGTTAGAATCGTTATCATCGGGGTTATAAGGCGTATATTGTGAGTTTTCGTACCCCGGAGTGGCAAACCCTACATTCTCCGCCGCCGATGTCCACACATTTAACATAGGATTAACCCTCTCAAAACTAACGCCTTGATTATTAGAGAGCATAGGATTGTGCATGGTCTTGGCATTATAATAGACAGAATCTATAAGCACAGTGCCACACTTTATAACAACATTGCCCGAATCCTTTACAAGCGATGGAATCTTTACCTCTACAATGGCATCATAATCACACCTATATAGTTCAGACATCGATGTAGAGTCTTGCGTAAACACCTTATAATCACCACTATAAAATTTTACGGAAGGTAATGGCACATCGGTTTTTCCGTTACCCAATGTCAAATCAGCCAGATTAAATGTAGAGTCAGAGTTATTGTAAAGTTCCACAAAATCGTACCCATCGGGATAGGGATAAGACAAAATCTCATTTATTACAATATCTCCTTTTTTAGGTTTTGGGTACTCTTTATAACAACCGCCCCGATGTCTTAACCCCCACATTTTATACCCTTGAGAGCGCGTAGAGGTGTATTTAACATAAAAGCCGCCATACACAGCACGCTCAAATGTTTTATCTGTTACAGAACATTCAAGAATGGTGTCAGACTCACCCTCTATGTTAGAATAGACACTCCAAATGCCATCGGCAGACCTGTTCACACCTACGTAGATGGACACGCCATCCGTAACACGCTGCTTGCCACCCTGTGCAAGCACTGTAGTTGTAGCCCCACTCTGCCTGCACAAAGCTATATTCTTATCCGTATAACCTATTCTTATAAAATAGCCGTTCAATGTACCCCTCAAATCAGGATTATCAGAAACCAGATACCACTTTACATAATTGGAAGACGATGCGGCAAACTCAAACTTAAAATTGCTGTGCCACGTGGCATTATAGATAACAGACGATGTATCAGACAAGTAGGCATCGGAGGTCTCAGGCGGAGCATTGAGTTGCAGAGTATCACCGGATACACTGAATTTTGACACATCGCCGATCCAAGCCTGAGAGTGCTGACACCTGAAAACGCAAAAACATAAAAGCAGTAGATAAAAAAACTTTTTCATACCCATTTCAATGACAGGCATTGAAGTGAGGATGAAAAAACGAAACGGAGATTTTGCAAATATACAAAAAATATTTTAAAGATTACCTTTCTTTATAACACCTTTTACTGTTTTACCTACATTTATTAAGTGGTCTGAAATACGCTCGCTATTGCTTGCCAATTCCAAAAATTGAGCACCTACCAATGGGGTGCATAGCCCTTTAGTCATACGCTCAACATGGTTTGCCGACATTTTTTCACACAAATCGTCCACCTTGTCCTCATAGTTATGTGCCTGATTGTAGGCTTCAACATCGATGTCCATATAGGCTTTCATAATATTCTGATATACAGAGAATATCAAATCCCTCATTTGCTCTATTTCCTCTAACGCATCAGTTGAAAAACGCATATTGTTATCCGCCATCAACGCAGCATATTCTGTAATATTCTCAGCATAATCACCTATGCGTTCCAAATCTGATATGGTTCTGATGGCACCTGTTAAATACCTGTGGTCTTCTTCTGTCAACTGTTTTTCATTTAAGCGGATTATATACGATACCAAAGAATGATTCAGAAAATTAAGTTGGTTTTCATTCTGCTTAAACTCATCCATCTTTGAGAAATCCATCTCACATATTGTTTGCAGTGATATATCATAATTTCTAAGAGCAATGGATGCCATATTCTCTATCTCTAATTTTGTCTGACGTACAGCAATAATAGGTGTCCTTAACATATTCTCATCCAAAAAGAAATAATGAGGTTGTGCAGATTGCGGAATATCGGCTGTCCTGTCTGGAATCATCTTGCACACCGCTTTTACCAAGATATTGGTTAACGGCATCATAATCAGCACTGTACAAACATTAAAAATGGTATGGAACATTGCAAGTTGTAATTGTGGGGCAGATGGGAACATACGCTCAAACAGCACCCCAAAATTCAGCCTGTTTCCCGTTGTAACATCCATTATCAGAGCCAAAATCATAAACACAACCACACCGGAACAGTTAAACAGCAGGTGTATCAATGATGTTCTCTTTGCATTTATACCCGATGTCATTCCCGCAATAATAGCCACTACGCAAGAACCTATATTGGAACCTAATGTCAGATAAATGCCTTGCTCTAAGTTAATCAATCCCGTTACAACCATAGTCAGTGCAATGGATGTTGTAACAGATGATGATTGGATAATGGCGGTTATTACAGTTCCTAACAGAACCAATAAGACGGGATTTGAGATTTTTGCAAGAAAAAGCCTAATTTCCTCAGTCTTAGCAAAATCGCCCATAGCACTGCTCATCATGCTTAATCCCACAAACAACATTCCAAAACCGGTGATTATTCCACCTATGGTCTTAACCTTATCAGTTTTGGCAAACAACGCCATAAACGCACCTATTCCTGCAAGTGATGCAAATATGGTTGTAGTGGAAATTCCACCGCCTCCAAACATACCCAACGCCACTATTTGTGCGGTAATGGTGGTACCTATATTGGCTCCGTAGATTATGGTGGCGGCCTGTGTAAGAGACATGATACCTACATTCACAAAACCAATAACCATAACGGTAGTGGCACCTGATGACTGAATGGCTGCCGTACCCAATGCCCCTATTCCAACGCCAAGCCAACGGCTGCGTGCGGCTTTTGAAAACATTGCCTTAAGCCTCTCGCTACTGGCGGTTTCAAGATTGGTTGACATCATTTGGCATGCCACCAAAAAAATACCGATACCAGCCATCAAGGTCAGCACGGCAATAAGCAGAGTGAAAATCATAATAGTATATATCTAGTGTGATAATTTGCCAAAGGTACAAAAAAATTTAAATATAAACTAAAAATGTTCCGATAGTGTTGGGGAATTTTGTTTACTATAAATTATTGTTGTAGATTTTAAAAATCATTTGTTTTGTATTGGCATAAGAAATATCTTTTTGTGCTAATCTATGTAGATTGCGAAAAGCATTAGATAATTGCAAACGACCGCTGTTCCTATTGCTGTCAGTTGACCAATTCCTATTATCCTGTCTGTAACCATTGGATAAGTCAAATTCTTCTAAACAATAGGCTTCCAATCCTTCAATATGGATATGTCTAGGTTTGTCGTTTTTACTCCTTTCTTTTTCACACATTCCTTTAATGGAATACTTAACCTTGAATACGACAAGTGCTTTTTCTGTATCAGGGTCATCAACACAATAGTTTTCATATATTTGCTTGATAGCTGCAACAGCTGTATTTGCTCTTCCTGATTTTTCAACCTTGACATTCACCATAAATTTGGTATCTCCTTCACTTTGTTGGGAAAAGCAATCGTAACATTCACTAGTAGTTGGACCCAACAGCCTATTAAAAACATATCCGGAATATCCACTACAATGCGTATAGGCCTCAAGTTTTGATACAATAAATTCTTCTATGACGTACCCTATGGAAGTGGATGACTCAATGCAATTGTTTTTATTGTCCAACAAATTGTAATCTTGCAAACGTAACTCAAGTTCATCACCGTATGTTCTGAAAATACAGGTTGCAATGTTTATTAAGGATTCTTTGAACCTTAAAAGTTTTTCATAATACTCATTATTCATACTAATATCTCTTTCTTAACAAAAATCTCCATTTGCGTATCTAATAGCCAAGCCAATTGCTTTCCCCAACAAAGGAGGAACAGCATTGCCAATTTGTACTAATTGTTTGTTTTTTGTACCTTCAAATATAAAATCATCTGGGAAAGATTGCAACCTTGCCATTTCCCTTGCAGTAAGCACTCTTGGTAAAATAGGATGAATATTAACACCTCCATGATTTTCTTTTATTGTGCAGCTTGCTTCGTTCCATGGACATTTTTTCCATGCATCACTATAGTTCTTGTACAAACTTTCACCTTCTGGAACAGCTGATAACTTGCTTTGCATTTCAACTGAGTGCTTTGTCGGAACATGATTGAAACTTGGATCAGTTGGATGTTCCATTAAGTCTGAAATCGCATCTCCAGTTGTAATATAGTTTTTTGAATCCAACAAAGGCTTAGGGTGGTAATTTTTAACACCAATTTTATTTCCTATAAATATAACTCTTTCCCTCTTTTGAGGTGTGTAATAATCTGCGGCACACAATGTGGTAACATTCATATTATACCCTATTTGTTTAAAGTCTGATGTGATTTTTTGTTCAACCAATCCATTAAGCATAGTACGCAACCCTTTTACATTCTCACATAACACAAAATCAGGTTGCAATTTTTCAACTATTGCAATAAGTTCTTTATATAAGGAATTTCTTGGATCGTCAACTATTCTGTTTCCTGCCATAGAGAATCCTTGACAAGGAAATCCCCCTGCAACAATACTTAGATGCTTACCTGCAAGTTGTGTCTCAACTGTGTTATAAAATTGATTTTTAATCTCATCAGATTTTATATCTCCAAAAACAAAAGGATGCTTAAAATTTCTATTATATGTTAGCCCCGCTTCTTTAAAAAAATCCAAACCACAAATACCATGCAAACCAGCCATTTCCAAACCTTTACTCAATCCACCTGCACCACAAAACAAATCCACAAAAGTCATATCAGAATTACTATGTTGAGACCAATAGTCGCTTATATCAATCCAATTAATTTTATCTGATTTTTTTCTGCAATAATCAACATAGGCATACTCAGTCCCTTCAAATAGATCCATTTGCATTGGCAATTTAAATGAATCGGACAATTCTCTAATATGTTTATGATGAGAACCAGACTCTATATAGTGTCTAAAACAATCGAGACTATGTTCTGATATAGAATATGAATTATTCCTTTTAATCGTTTGTAATTCACCTGAAGCCACATAACGGCGAACAACCTTTATGGTCATCCCCAACAAATTAGCGACCTCCGCTATGTTGTACGTACTTTCCAATTTGTGTAGAACTATAAATTATTTGTTATGTTTGCAAAGATAAGATATTTATTTGCATTAAACAAAAAAACCTCCGTATACTTTACTCGTGGCTTCGCCACTCGTGAAGGTAACTCACGCTTCGCTCTCGTTTTTGTACCTTTACCTCGCTTCGCTCGGTGAAGGTAACTTGCACTCGGCAAAAATCAAAAACGTTCCGTTTTTGAAAAAGATAAAAGGTGGTATTTTGTGAGCAAGCTCCCAACTACCACCTTATATCTTTTTTTACAAAAAATGCAAGCATTTTTTGATTTTTGCTCTCGTTTTTGTACCTTTGTCACCCAAAATAAAAACGCATTATGAATGTAGCAATTGTTGGTGCCAGCGGTGCCGTAGGTCAGGAGTTTTTAAGAGTGTTGGCGGAGAGGAATTTCCCCATCACAGAGTTGTCTCTTTTTGGTTCTTCACGTAGTGCAGGAACAGAGTATGAGTTTAAGGGAAAGAAATATACAGTAAAGGAGCTTAAGCATGGCGATGATTTTAAAGGCATAGATATAGCGTTTACATCTGCCGGAGCAGGCATTTCCAAGGAGTTTGAGAAAGATATAACCAAGTTTGGGGCGGTTATGATTGACAATTCAAGTGCATTCCGCATGGACCCTGAGGTTCCCCTTGTAGTTCCTGAAATGAATGCCCCCGATGCCAAAATCCGTCCACGCGGTGTAATTGCAAACCCTAACTGCACCACCATCATTATGGTAGTGGCACTAAAGGCTATAGAGCAACTCTCACATATTAAGAGAGTTCACGTATCCACATATCAGGCAGCATCGGGTGCAGGAGCAGCCGCTATGGCTGAACTTGAGCTTCAATACCGTCAAGTACTTAACAATGAGCCTGTAACAGTAAATAAATTTGCATATCAACTTGCATTCAACCTTATTCCTCAGATAGACGTATTTACAGATAACGGCTACACCAAAGAGGAGATGAAGATGTATAATGAGACACGCAAGATTATGCACTCCGATATTGCCGTCAGTGCAACCTGCATACGTGTACCATCACTAAGGGCTCACTCTGAGGCTATTTGGGTGGAGACAGAGAGACCGCTTAGCGTTCAGGAGGTTCAAGATGCCTTTGCTAAGGCAGAAGGTCTTGTACTTGAGGATAACCCTGCAGAAAAAGTTTACCCTATGCCACTGTTCAAATCGGGTCTTGACCCTGTTTATGTAGGGCGTGTACGCAAGGATTTGGCAAATGAGAACGGCATGACATTCTGGTGCGTAGGAGACCAGATTAAGAAAGGTGCCGCACTTAACGCAGTGCAAATTGCAGAATACTTGATTAAAGAAGGTGACGTTAAAAAGTAACATACACTTCTCACAGAACCTTTGTTCCGATGTAAACGCCCTGTTACAAGGTGTTTCACCGGAACAATTGTTTATACTTACAGACACAAACTCCGCAAAACACTGTCTGCCACTGCTTAGCACAGCCCTACCCGATGCAAAAATTATAGAGGTCCCCAACGGAGACTCTAACAAGAATCTGCACACCATAGAGCAAATCTGGACATTCCTTTGCACAAATGGAGGCACAAGACGCTCTATACTTATAAACATAGGCGGTGGCGTAATTACAGATATGGGAGGTTTTGCCGCCTCCACATTCAAACGTGGCATAAGGTTCATAAACATACCTACCACACTGCTTAGCATGGTGGATGCCGCCATCGGGGGTAAGACAGGCTTTAATTTTAACGGGCTTAAAAATGAGATTGGAGTTATAAACCAACCTTCAGATGTAATTATAAGCGCTGAATTTTTAAAAACACTGCCCAAAACAGAGTTGCTATCGGGCTATGCAGAGGTGATAAAGCATGGACTTATTAGCAATAACACATATCTTAACGCTATTCTTAATGTTGATTTATCTAACCCCGATGTTAAGGGCCTGCAAGACATTATCAAGGAATCTATAGATATAAAGTCTAAAATAGTGGAGCAAGACCCTATAGAAAAAGGGGTACGCAAGACACTTAACCTTGGGCACACCATAGGGCACGCCCTTGAGAGTTTCTCACTGAAAAAAGGGAACGCACTGCCACATGGCTATGCCGTAGCCTACGGGCTAATAGCGGAACTGTTTCTCTCTTACAAGATGCACCAATTCCCAAAAGAGACACTTGTAAGCGTATCCAGATATATAAAAGAGTATTACGGAGCGTATATTATAGGGTGTGATGACTACCCTGTTCTTTTCAACCTTATGTTACACGATAAGAAGAACACCTCTGCCACAGAAGTGAATTTCACACTGCTTAGTGATGTGGGAACTCCCGTACTAAACTGCACCGCAGATAGCGAGACCATATTCCAATCGCTTGATTTCTACAGAGATACCGTAGGATTATAAAAAATCAAATCCGCCCCATCTGAGACGGAGCGGACTACCTTTTGAACTGCAAGACCTTATTTAAGTTTGTTAATGTAAAGTGCAAGTTTTGACTTTAGGTTGCTTGCCTTGTTGCTGTGGATTACGTTAATCTTAGCAAGCTTGTCAAGCATAGCGGAAACTTTTGGAAGCATTGCCTCTGCAGCCGCTTTGTCTTTTGTTGCACGAAGGTCTCTTACTGCGTTACGCATAGTTTTTGCATAGTAACGGTTATGCAGTCTCTTTGTCTCTGTTTGTCTGATTCTCTTCTCAGACGATTTGTGATTCGCCATTTTTTATTATTTTTTTGTTTATCGTAGCCCATAGCAGAATCGAACTGCTCTTTCAAGAATGAAAATCTTACGTCCTAACCGATAGACGAATGGGCCATCCATTTTTTTGGGTTTGCAAAGATAGTGCTAATTTTTCAACTGCACAAATTTTTTTTGCTTTTGTTACCTATCAAACACATTTTTTTGTACCTTTGTACCCGATAAGCACTATCCTTGCCCCATTTTGCTTATATGATGAATAAGGAGATTATGGGCATAAAAGGTTGGAAGGAAGATGACCGCCCACGGGAGAAGTGCTTAGCTAACGGTGCAAGCTCACTGTCTGATTCAGAGTTGATTGCCATACTCATCGGGTCTGGAACAAAAAATCAAACGGCAGTGGAGGTAGCCAGAGCGATACTTAAAAAAGCTAATTACCGTCTGTCTGATTTAGGCAGAATGGGGTGCAAGGAGTTATGCACAGTAAACGGCATAGGCGATGCAAAAGCCATCACCATAATTGCCGCCCTTGAGTTAGGACGGAGACGTAAGATAGATGACATAAACAAAGATGAGCCGTTTGTAACAAGCCGTCAGGCGGCAGATGTGTTCATTCCGTTACTTGCAGACCTGCCATACGAGGAGTTTTGGGTAATGTTTGTAAACCACTCTAACAAGTGTATCTCCAAAAAAAGGATTTCATCGGGTGGCGTACACCAAACGGCAGTTGATCCCAAACTTATTTTTAAGGAGGCATTGCAGAATTTGGCAACAGGCATAATTCTCTGCCATAATCACCCAAGCGGTAACACAAGGCCAAGTGATTTGGATATAACCTTAACAAGAAACATCCAAGCAGGGGCGGAAACGCTTGACATAAGGATTTTGGATCACATAATTGTGAGCGGAGGAGAGTATTTCAGTTTCTCTGACCACAATATGCTATAAGAAATAAAAAAATGGTAACATTTTACACAGAAAAATATACACCTCGTCTTAAATATGTGGTACAACACGTATTTGAGAAAATCTTATGTGCCGATGTTACCATTACAAAAGACATAAATGAGGCCAAGCAGGCGGATGGACCGATAGTGTGCTATTCAAGGAGTGATATAATGATGGGTGCATTCAACATACGTCCGCACGGACTTTTATTTCAGTCAGACATTAGAGATTTTGGAATAAATGTTACTGGTTGGGAGGGAATGCCTATATTTTTCCAAACAGACAATGCCCAATACGATTTGCCGTTTGATATATTCTCCGCCACATTCTACTTAATAAGCCGTTACGAGGAGTATAATGGAGAGACTGATGAATATGGCAGATTCGTTAAGGAGAACAGCCTTGCATATAAGAACGATTTTATTGCACGCCCTGTAGTTGATGAGTGGGCATATAAATTGGAGGCATTACTAACAGAAAAGGTTGGATATACACCAGCCAAGAAACAGCGATTCAGAATGCACTCATCTGTAGTCATAGACAATCAGTTTAAATACCGTCATCGTTCCATACTAAAGAACACGGCTCAAATGTGCAGAAAAATATTTTCAGGCGATTGGCGTGGCTTTAAGCACCAGTTACGAGTTTTGCTGTATTTGGAGAATGACCCATATAACAACTTGGACTACATTATAAGGTTTCACAACGATGTAAAGCTTAACCCGTCTTTCTTTGTTCTTGTGCGTAAAGGCGATAATGACTGTAAGTGTATATATACCACATACGGGTTGTTAAAAAAGACTTTAAGACGCAGTTATGTTACAGGATTGCATCCGTCATACGCATCGGATTCCAACACTAAAGAAATCCGTAAAGAACTTAAATCGCTTGAAAAGAAAATCACAAAACAACGTGTAACTACAGCAATGTTCCACAGGTTGCGTTTTAATCTGCCTAAAAGTTATGAGTCTCTTCTCAAGATTGGCATTCAGGATGACTATTCTATGGGCTATATTGATGCCGTAGGGTTCAGAGCAAGCACATGCACACCCTTTAGGTTCTATGATATGAAACATGAGTGCAAGACACGTCTGATGGTACACCCTCTTCTGTTTACTGATGAATCCATTAAGGAATCCAATATTCATCATAATTCATTTGAGGATACAATGATTCCTATGATAAACAGTATAAAGAAAGTGAATGGGCAGTTCTGTTGCTGCGTAAGCAATAGGGTGTTATCCAACACAGATAAATGGTACGGATGGCGTTCCGCTATAGAACGTGTGTATCGTTACGCCTCAGAATTGGAGCTGCACGATATACAAGAAACACAGGAACTAATGCGGTAAGGAGCATTTTTGTTACTCGTTTGTTACCCGATACACATAAGCCTCTGTAGTTCAACGGATAGAATAGAAGTTTCCTAAACTTTAGATAGGGGTTCGATTCCCCTCGGAGGTACTACAAAACAAGCGGCAACGGAAACATAAATGTGAATCCTAAAATGGTTCCTGCCAAGACCTGCATAAGGGTATGGGCATTAAGCTGAAGCCTTGCAGAGCAAACAAATCCACAACATAAAATAAGCACCGCTATTACAGCGGGATTATATACTCCGTATGCAAATGCTACATACAGCGATGCTCCAAGAAGTCCGCTAATGCCGGTTGCGTGTGCTGAAATTTTCCAAAAGAAATTTATTATGGTTACAGTCAGCAAGGCAAAAAATGCCATAAGCACCACTTTTGACATTACAAAAGAGTTGAATTTAAACAGAAGCCATGCTGTACATGCATAACAGACAAGCGTAAAAAGGTATACCCAAATACGTTGTTTGCGGTCAGAGGCTTGCGGTGTGGTTATTACCTTAAACTTAATAAGCAAAGAGTAGCAAATAACAGGCAATACCACCATTATTACAGCCGATATTGCTATTACCGCTGTCTTTGCCCATAAATTAAAGCCATAGAACTGCGGCACCGCAAAAAGAAGAATCAGCCCATACAGAGGAATCAGTAGTGGCTGAAACACAATAGTCAGTATTTGTGCTATTTTATCGTTCAAGGGTCAAGGGTCAAGGGTCAAGGGTCAAGGGTCAAGGGTCAAGGGAACACTTGTCCCTTGTTCCTTGTTCCTTTGTCCCTAAATTAGATTTATAGTATCCTGTGCAATCATAAGTTCCTCATCTGTAGGAATTATGACTACCGTAACCTTAGAGTCAGGAGTGGAGATTACACGCTCAATGCCACGACATTTATTAGCCTCTTCATCAAGTTTTACACCAAGGAATCCAAGATTGTCACACAATATTTTTCTAAGCGGAGCCTGATTCTCACCAACGCCACCTGTAAGCACTATTACATCAACACCACCAAGAGCGGCTGTATACGCACCAATGTACTTAGTCCAACGGTACATATACATATCAATGGCAAGAGCAGCCTTATCATTGCCTGCATCTGCGGCAGCCTGAGTGTCACGCATATCTGATGAGCCACCCCATACGCCCTCTACACCACTTTTCTTATTAAGCAATGCAGATACACCTGCGGCATCAAGGTTCTCTTTACGCATAATGTAAGTAACTGCACCTGCATCTATATCACCACTACGAAGTCGGAGGGCCAAGCG
>JAZLHT010000183.1:0-5869 GCA_045616965.1 Candidatus Enterocola sp. | reverse complement strand
TTCTCAAGCTCATCAAACATATTGTGTTGGCTAAGAGTACCTAACAGGTATGGTTCAAGCCCCATAGGGCATGCGTCAATACATTTTCCGCACCTTGCACAATTACTCTCCTTGCCACGCTTAGCCTCACTCTCATCTATCATAACCACTGCCGATGTCCGTTTGTTTGCAGGTGTATCGGTGCTAATCATAGCCTTACCCATCATAGGTCCGCCACAAATAAGTTTTCCCGTGCCATCGGGTATGCCGCCAGCCATCTCTACGGCATCACTTAGCGGAGTGCCTATCCTCATTATAAAGTTACCAGGCTCCTTAACCTTCTTGCCTGTAACGGTAATAGAAACCTTTACTATAGGCTTGTTCTTTTGTACAGCCTCATATACGGCAAACACCGTAGCCACATTTTGAACCACTACGCCTGTAGATGCCGGCAATGCGCCACTGCGTACAACTCTGCCTGTCAGAGCCTGTATAAGCTGTTTCTCACCACCTTGTGGATATTTCATTTTAAGAGGAACAACTTTAATGTCACACCCCTTATTATATTTAGGCAGTAGGGTGTTAAGATGTTCAATGGCATCTTTTTTATTGTTTTCAACCCCGATAATCGCTTTCTTAATGCCCAATGCCTTTAGTAGAATCTGAACGCCCACCATAACCTCATCTCCTTTTTCAAGCATAAGACGGTGGTTGTGTGTAAGATAAGGCTCACATTCCACTGCATTTACAGCAAGAGTGTCTATAGTGCAATCCTTAGGTGGCATAAGCTTTACCTGAGTGGGGAAGCACGCTCCACCAAGACCTACTATTCCCGATTTTGAAATTTTATCAATTATTTCTTTAGGCTCGGCAGTGCAATCAGTTATAAGTGTGTCAGATGTGTCAATTCCCTCAAGCCACTCATCACCCTCCACTGTAATTATAACGCAAGGGTGGTATGTACTCCATGCATCGCGGAACTTGTCTATCTTTTTTACAGTACCGCTAACTGAACTGTGAACGGCGGCAGATACAAAGCCCCCTGGCTCGCCAATCATCTGACCTACCTTAACCTTGTCTCCTACTGCTACGCAAGGTTTTGCAGGTGCCCCGATGTGTTGGTCAAGCGGTATTGTAACCTCTGTAGGCACAGCCACCTTCTTAAAAGGCACGCCTGCCGTAATTTTATTATCGTGCGGATGTACACCGCCAATTTTAAAAGTAATCATACTCCAGCCTCCTCTTTTTTATCGGGTTCTTTTGGCTTTACTACAGGAAAATTCTCAACCACAATGGCACCGGTAGGGCATACACTTGCACATTTGCGGCAAAGTCTGCACTTGGTTGTGTCTATATGGGCAAGATTGTCTGTAATTGTAATGGCTTCAAATTGGCACTCCTTTACACATTTTGTGCAACCGATACATGCGTTCTCACAATCCTTGCGAGCCACACCGCCTTTGTCTGTATTGCTGCACTTAACATATATCTGACGGTTTTTAGGCCATTTCTTACGTAACTCAATAATATGTTTAGGACAACTCTTTACACAGGTGCCGCACCCTGTACACTTATCGCCGTCCACCTTTATGGCTCCGGTCTCAGGGTCAATGCTCATAGCACCAAACGGACAAGACTCCACACAATCCCCATATCCAAGGCAAGAGAACGGACAAGTACTCTCTCCGTTATATACCGCTTGTGAAATCTTGCAGCTACGCACTCCGTCATATTGGTTGGTAGTGGGGCGGTTGTTGCACTTTGTCTGACACTTTATTACAGCCACCATAGGTGTAGCCTCCGCTGCTGTCATTCCAAGAATGGCACCTATCTTTTTCATAGTTTCAGTACCGCCTACGGGGCATAACAGCCCGTCAAGTGAGTCTGCTTTTACACATCGCTCGGCAAAATTACGGCAACCCGCACTGCCGCATCCTCCACAGTTTGCACCAGGCAGGCAACTCTGAACCTGGTCTATACGTGGGTCTTCCTCTACCTTAAATTTCTGTAGAAGAACATACAGTAATACTGCCGATACCAAACCTATTACTGCAAGCACTATTATTGATGTTATTATCATCTTTTTAATTGAAATTTATTCATACATCATACATCATACATCATACATAAGCCCCATCTATCCTTGTCCTTTTACTCTTACCTTAAATTTTGTCCAATTCTTGATCTTATTCTTGAATAAGTATATGATTACATAGTAAGCCGCTGTAGCGCAGAGTGCTATAAGTGTCGCTATTGCTTCAGACGCTCCACACAGAATTGCTGTGGCAAGTGCTGTGACCAATATAATGAGCGGTAAAACGTATGCTATAAATACGGCTTTGTGTCCTGTGCTTTCAGAAATCTCCACCGTAACCGTATCCCCGATGTTAAAGTCAGAAGCGTTTTTGCACTCTATTTCCAAACATCTGTGTTTTCCGTTCAAGACTCTGCATGTACTGCTTGCATTGCAATGTGCGCAAGCCTCCTGCCTGATAATATCAACCGATAAAACATTGCCTTTGTTGCCAGTTACAGTACCACTGTGTAACATATAAATATCAAAAAACCAACTTGCAAATATAGTGATTTTTTGTCAAAAAACACATAAAAAACGAAATAAATATTGCAAATATCGGGCTAAATACACACAATTATACTATTGATAGTGCTATAACACCAATCAGTACACCTGTAAGGGCTATGGACTTAGGAATAATGTTTGTGTCTCGCATTACCAACACCCCATATATGAAAGGAATAATGGTTCCGGTTCTGCGGATTGCAGATAGAATGGATAGCATGGCATCGGGTTGGGAGAGCGCATAAAAATAGGCTAAGTCTGAAGTGACCCAAAATAATGATATGCCTACAATGCTCCATTTCCATTTAAAATTTTCTACAATCTTTTTATTGCCACGCCAAATCAGACATACAATTATTAGCATCATAACGGCTTGTTCCATAGCGTAATAGAATTGGACCGCATACCTGTTTATGCTTCTTAAAAGATATTTGTCATAAAGTCCGCTGGCTGCTCCTAAAAGCATACCTGCTATCACAAGCCAAATGTATTTGTTGTTGAATGACAGTCCCTCTTTTTTACCTATGGTGGAAAATATAAAAAATGATATTGTCACTAATGAAATGGCACACCATTGGAAAGGTGTAAGTCTTTCTCCAAAAATTATTACAGCCCCTAAAATAACCCACATTGGTCTTGTGGCACCTATGGGCGATGCTATTGTAAGAGGGACATTCTTTATTCCGTAGTAAGAGCATAATCCGGATCCCAATATAATACACGCTTTAATGAATATAAGCAAATGTGTCTTTATATCTAGGCTTGGAATATGTGGGACGGCTATAGGAATTAAAAGTAATGTGGAGCATATCATTGAAATACACAGTACAGGCAAAACTGCGTTGTCTTGAACGGATCTTTTCTTACATATCTCATAAATACCTAATAGAAAAGCAGATATAAACCCAAATAGAATCCACATAATCAGCAGACAAAATTTACTTTAAACGATTAAAAGACCTGCAATAAACAGTGCAGCAAGAACGTATGTGCCAATTGGAATTTGCTTGTATTTTCCACATAGTATATTTATAACCACATAACTGACTATCCCTAATGAGAGTCCTTTAGATACAGAGTAGGTGAGTGGTATCATTATCATGCAGACGAAAGCGGGAATAGATTCTCCGTAATTTTCAAAATCTATGTTTTTTATAGGGGTCATCATCATCATTCCCACAATTACAAGAACGGGAGATGTGGCTGCCGTTGGAATAGCCAAGAATATTGGTGAAAAAAACAAGGATAAGACAAAGCACATTGCTATTACAAATGATGTGAGACCGCTTCGTCCGCCAGCGGATATGCCCGCAGAACTCTCTACGTATGTTGTAGTGGTGCATGTACCGAACATCGCTCCGGCAACAGTGGCGACAGCGTCAGCCATAAAGGCGCGTTTTAGTTTAGGAATGGATCCGTCCTTGTTAGTCATATTGCATTTGGTACAAACCCCTACAAGTGTGCCGACAGTATCAAACATATCAAGGAACAGGAATGTGAACAGCACTATAGCCATATCTACAGAGAAAATCTGACTCCACTCAAATTTGCAGAATATAGATGCTACGTTGCCAGGCATAGAAACCAGACCTCCGTAATGAGTGACACCCATAGGTATTCCTAATAGCGTAGTGATTATTATGCCTAAAAACAGAGCTCCAGGTACTTTTAGCACCAATAGTATGCCACTGATTATTATGCCTGCCAGAGCCAGAAATACACCACTGCTGTAAATGTCTCCAAATCTTATAAGTGTGGCAGGGTCATCAACTATCACACCTGCATTAATCAGTCCTATCATAGCGATGAACAATCCTAACCCGATGCTTAATGCAGCACGCATACTTTGCGGTATAGCCTTTATTATCAGGTCTCTAATATTGCAAATTGTCAGTATTACAAACAGCCACCCCTCTAAGAATACTGCGGTTAGTGCAAATTGCCAACTGTATCCCATTCCTAAACATATGGTATAAACAAAAAATGCGTTGAGACCCATTCCCGGGGCAAGACCAAACGGCATTTTAGCGTAGAATGCCATCACTAATGTACCTATTACAGCAGCCAAAGCAGTTGCTGTAAAAGCGGCGGATGCAGGCATTCCATCTAATGCTGAGAACATAGCAGGGTTCACAGACAATATGTATGCCATAGTCAGAAATGTGGTAAGACCTGCCAATATCTCTGTTCTGACAGAGGTCTTGGTACAGTCAAAGTCAAATAATTTTTTTAAAATCCTGTCCATCCTTGTGCCTTTAATGTTATTTCTGCGCCATCTCTTGTTACCATCACCTTCTCGTTTTCATCGGCGGTAATGTACCCGATAGCCTTAATTCCTTCTATAGTGTTCACTTTTTCGTGCGAAGATAGTGGTACTGTGAATAATAATTCATAGTCTTCGCCACCATTCAGTGCGGCAGTTACTAAATTCATATTAAATTCTTCAGCTTGTACCGCAGTCTCGTAGTCAATAGGTATCTTGTCTTCATAAACCCTACACCCAACCTTGCTCTCCTTGCAGATATGCAGCAGTTCGGATGACAGTCCGTCAGATACGTCCATCATAGATGTAGGCACTATGCCAGCCTTGTCAAGTTTCTCTATTATATCTCTGCGTGCCTCCGGTTTAAGCTGACGCTCAAGCAGATACTCCTTGCCGGCAAAATCGGGTTGCATGCCTTCCTCTCCATTATTGTTTTGGAATAGAGCCTTCTCACGCTCTAAAATCTGCAAGCCCATATACGCCGCACCTAAATTTCCGCTAACACATATTATATCTGTGTTTTTGGCACCGCTACGGCAAACAATCTTACCCTCCTTGCCGTAACCTATGCAAGTTATGCTGATAGTAAGACCTGTAACTGATGCAGAAGTGTCTCCTCCCACCAAATCCACCTTATGATGCTCACAAGCAAGCCTGATACCTGCGTATAACTCTTCCAAGTCCTCAGTTTGGAAACGGCTGCTCACACCTATTGATACTGTAATCTGCTTAGGCATTCCGTTCATTGCGTAAATATCAGAGAAATTGACCATTGCGGTTTTATAGCCCAAATGTTTCAGAGGCACGTAAGTAAGGTCAAAATGAATTCCCTCAAGCAGAAGGTCTGTAGTTACAAGCACGCGGCTATCCTTGCCTGAATAGTCTAAAATGGCGGCATCATCGCCTACGCCCTTAACACTGCTGCTGTTTTCTAATTTTATGCTCTTTGTAAGGTGGTCAATAAGTCCAAACTCACCCAATGTTGAAATCTCAGACATCTCTTTTATTTTTTTTGCAAATTTAATTATTAATTTTTATTGCACAAA
>JAZLHT010000182.1:0-33203 GCA_045616965.1 Candidatus Enterocola sp. | reverse complement strand
CTGGGCACCCATTTCCTTAGGTGTTGCAAAGTACCGGCCTGCAAATTTGGCGGCAAACTCATCGTTAGCCACAGGCATAATGTCTGTAATATAACGGAAATCTGCACGCTCATCCATAATCTTTATAAGTTCAGCCTCATTTATAACCTCTTTACGTGCTGTGTTAAGAAGCATTGCGTTTTTAGGCATCTTAGAAAGAAGGTTATAATTTATAGAGTTCTTAGTCTCTGCTGTAGCAGGAATATGAAGCGATACAACTTGGCAGGTAGAGTAGAGTTCCTCTACAGAGTTAAGAGCCTTAACTCCGTCTTTCTCTATAACCTCTTTAGGACAGTATGCGTCAAAAGCATAAATCTCCATTCCAAAGCCCTTTGCAATACGAGCCACATTACGTCCTACGTTACCGTAAGCGTGGATACCAAGTTTTTTGCCCATAAGTTCTGTACCCGATGTGCCGTTGTAAAGGTTACGAACACCATAAACCATAAGACCAAGGGCGAGTTCTGCAACTGCATTGGCGTTTTGTCCTGGAGTGTTCATAACACATACACCAGCCTTTGTAGCGGCTTCAAGGTCAACATTATCATAACCTGCACCTGCACGAACTACTATTTTAAGATTCTTGGCTGCTGCAAATACCTCTGCATCAATAATATCACTACGGATAATTATGGCATCGGCATCAGCGGCTGCATCAAGTAACTGCTTTTTCTCTGTGTATTTCTCAAGCAGAACAAGGTTGTAACCAGCCTCATCTGTTACTTTTTTAATGCCGTCAATAGCAACTTTTGCAAACGGCTTTTCTGTGGCTACTAAAACTTTCATAATCGCTCCGAATTAATTAAAATTAGTGTGTTCTTTCAAATTCTTTCATGCAATCAATAAGTGCCTGAACGCTCTCAATTGGCAATGCGTTGTAGCAAGATGCACGGAAACCGCCTACTGAACGGTGCCCCTTAACACCAACCATACCCTTAGATGTGGCAAACTTAAGGAACTCATCTTCAAGTGGTTTGTACCCATCTTTCATAACAAAGCAGATGTTCATACGTGAACGGCTCTCTTTTTGTGCTGTACCTACAAACATTTTGCTGTTATCTATAGCATCGTAGAGTAGATTTGCCTTAGCAATGTTCTTCTTCTCAATAGCCTCTACGCCACCGTTCTTCTTCAGGTAACGGAGGTTAAGAAGTGCTGTATAAATAGGCAATACAGGAGGGGTGTTGAACATTGAGCCGTTGTCTATATGTGTCTGATAGTTAAGCATAGTAGGAATATAACGGCTAACCTTGCCAAGAACATCGTTCTTAATTATTACAAATGTAACGCCTGCAGGGGCAAGGTTCTTTTGTGCACCACCGTAGATTATTGCGTATTTGCTTACATCTATAGGGCGTGAGAAAATATCAGACGACATATCTGCAACCATCGGGATAGGGGAGTCAAAGTCCTCAAGAATCTCTGTTCCGTAGATTGTGTTGTTAGTGGTAATGTGGAAATAGTCTGCGTCTGTAGGTATTGTCCAGCCTTTTGGAATAAATGTGTAGTTGGCGTCTGCTGACGATGCAACCTCAACCACCTCACCAAAACCTTTAGCCTCTTTCATTGCTTTCTTAGCCCAAACACCTGTGTTAAGATAAGCGGCCTTTTTCTCAAGAAGGTTAAATGGAACCATACAGAACTGTGTACTTGCACCGCCTCCAAGGAATATTACCGAGTAGCCTTCAGGGATGTTCAGTAACTCTTTGAAAAGAGAAACTGCCTCATCAACTACTGGTTGGAAATACTTGGCTCTGTGGCTTATCTCAAGAATAGACAAACCCTCACCCTGAAAATCAAGAACAGCCTTTGCTGTGTCCTCAATGACCTCTCTTGGTAGAATTGACGGTCCTGCGTTAAAGTTGTGTTTCATAAGATATAATATGAGTTTTTACTGTTTTTTTAATTTTAGGGTGCAAAGTTACTACTTTTAAATCTCATTAAGAAATAAATATGCAGAAATTATTAACAAATTAGTCCACTTCTTTTTTTATGCCACCTTTTATTAGCTCTATAAGAGTGTCTCTTGCCGCAGTCAATGATTTTATGGGAATGTACTCGTCCTTGCTATGAAAATTCATACCGCCTGTAAACAGGTTAGGGCAGGGCATACCCATAAAACATAACTTTACGCCGTCTGTACCCCCTCTGATGGATGTCATCTTTGGTGTCACTCCTGCTTTAATCATTGCATTTTTTGCCAAATCCACTATGTGAGGATACTTGCAGATAACCTCAAACATGTTTTTATATTGGTCCTCGATGTCAAGTTTTACGGTGCCTTCACCAAACTGCTCATTTATATTATCCACAATATATTGAGTGAATTTCTTTTTGGCAATAAACTCTCTCTCGTCAAAATCGCGGATAAGGCAGACTATTTTGGTTTTGCTTACATCGCCCGATATGGAGGTAACGTGAAAAAATCCCACTTGTCCGTCGGTGGTTTCAGGTATTTGCTCCGATGAGAGAACCTCCACTATCTTGGAGGCTATAAGCACAGCATTCCTCATCTTGCCTTTGGCATACCCTGGGTGGTAGTTTTTACCTGTAATCTCTATGGTAAGTTTTGCCGCGTTAAAATTCTCTATCTCCAATTCTCCAATCTCACCACCGTCAACGGTGTATGCAAAATCAGGTGTAAAATAAGTAAGGTCAAAGAAATCTGTGCCTCTGCCTATCTCCTCATCGGGTGTAAAGGCTATGTAAATATCGCCATGCTCCACATTGGGGTTCTCCATAAAGAACTCAACGGCACTCATAATCTCCGCTATGCCGGCTTTGTCATCAGCACCTAACAGAGTGGTTCCGTCTGAGGTTATTGCCACCTCTCCGTTTTTAAGATTTGTTACAAAAGGCTTGACGGCAGAACCTTTCTCATCAGGTGATGTATCAAGGTGTGCGATTAGACCTATATTATAATACTTATTAGTGGTATTCGCAGGGATTTTGGCGTATAAATAGCAATATTCATCCAATCTGGTGTCATTAACCCCCATTGAGTGCAGTTCATTCTCTAAAAGGTGTGCTAAATCCCATTGTCCGGGAGTGCTTGGTGTGGTTTTTGAAGACTCCCGGCTTTGAGTGTTTATCTTTACGTAGTTAATAAATCTGTCAACTACATCTATCATCTGTTGTATTGCTTTTTATAGTATTCTTGATAAGCCCCCGATGTAACATTATCAAGCCACTCCTCGTTTGCCAAGTACCAATCTACAGTCTTTTCAAGCCCCTCTTCAAACTGCAAAGACGGTTTCCAACCAAGAGTAGTGTTAAGCTTTGTAGGGTCTATGGCATAACGCAAATCGTGTCCTGCACGGTCTGTAACGTATGTTATAAGTTTCTCTGATGTGCCTGGCTCTCTGCCAAGTTTCCTGTCCATAATCTTGCAGAGCAACTTGATAAGGTCTATGTTAGTCCACTCATTATGACCACCTATATTATATGTCTCTCCAAGTGTGCCTTTATGGAATATAAGGTCTATGGCACGTGCGTGGTCCTCAACCCACAACCAATCTCTCACATTAACGCCCTTGCCATAAATAGGAATAGGCTTGTTATGCTTAATGTTGTTGATAGACAGCGGAATAAGTTTCTCCGGGAAATGGTTTGCACCATAGTTGTTAGAGCAGTTAGACATTACAATAGGCAAGCCGTATGTATGGAAATAAGCCCTCACAAAATGGTCTGAACTTGCTTTAGATGCTGAATATGGGCTACGTGGGTCGTATGGAGTCTTCTCTGTAAAATAGCCGTCCTTGCCAAGTGAGCCATAAACCTCATCGGTGGATACATGATAGAAACGCTTGCCTTCCATATCTCCTTTCCAAAGGTTCTTGGCTGCATTAAGAAGGTTTGCAGTACCTAACACATTGGTCTTGATAAAGCATAGAGGGTCTGTAATAGACCTATCTACGTGAGACTCTGCAGCAAGGTGGATAACACCGTCAAACTTGTACTCCTGAAACAGTTTCTCTATAAAGTCTGTATCTGTAATATCGCCCTTAATAAACTGATAATTAGGCTTATCGCAAATATCTTTAAGGTTCTCCAAATTGCCTGCGTATGTAAGTGCGTCAAGATTGTAGCACATGTAGTTAGGGTAGTTGTTTACAAATCTGCGTATTACATGAGACCCGATGAATCCGGCAGCGCCGGTAATAAGAATTTTTCTGTCCATAGTTATATATTTTTTATTCAGTTGCGTATATCCACGCATCCTTGAACTTTCTGTTGTCCTTTACAAATATCTTTAAGAAATCTGTACCCTCTGATTCTGTATTGAAACTGCACACAGACACTCTGTAGTGATTGTCTGATTTAAGAATATGGCAACTCTTTCTGTATTGTACATTCAGCTCCTTTATAAATTCCTGTGCCTTGGATTCTGTCTGGAAACTTGCCACTATCAGGTGGTAAGCGTTATTATTGGTGTTAGCACTTTCCGATACATTATAATTTTGGTCTGAATTATAATCAACAGCAGGTTCCGTATGGTTGAAAGCGTTTTTTATTGGTGCAAACGATGCTTCCAATTGAATGGATTGATATATGGATTTGCCATCGTTAAGGTTTAGAGGAACTAGCAGGAATGCAAGTATCACTGCGGCAACTGCGGCAATCCAGGCGGCACTGCGTGTAAAGCGGGCTTTGTTTGCAGTGTCTGTATCTTTTTGTGGCAGTGCAGCGTGTTTTACATCGGGGTTTATAATTGGGAAACATACAGGAACCAATCCAAAAGAGTCACTTAAATAAGACTCTTTACGCGATGGCTCAAACTCCACACCTGTACTTGTGCGGTGGAACATACCTGCATTACCAAACTTAAAATGCCCACGTTCCGTAAGCGTAGATGTAAGTTCCTCAATGCTTTTGGCTATTATAAGGTTAGCCTTATCTATGGATATTTTAAGTGATGTGGCATACTCTTGTGCCAAAAGTCCGTCATTATAGTTAAGAGACGGATTAAAACCTATTGACTTGTGAGGAGGGTACAGAATGCCGTCCCGCTCGTATGAGCCGTCAACAGTCGCTACAAAACCACCAAAACCAGGTAGGGTAATAAAATTGTGGTTGCGTAGCAGTTTTTCCACGTTATAGATTAACGTCTGCATTGCAACCACAAATTTAATACTTATTTAGACTATAATTGGTCTGAAACCTTAAAAAGTTATTAACAAAATTGTTACTTTTTTGCTAAAATAATTGAAATATCAGTTTGAGAACTGCCTATGGCTGTCGTGTTAAGGTGGTATTTAAGTTTTCCATCTTTGTATTTAAAAATTATAGGGTCTGAACTCAAAAGTGTTGTGGCTTTAATATCGTTTCCGCTAATAGACCAAGAACCTGTTACAAGTGAAATCAATGGAACATCTGATGCAGTCCATTTGTGGTCGGCATCAAATGTAACAGAAGTCTGTTTTGCCAGTGTTATTATATTGGTAATGTTGTCTAAAATTGCTCTTTGCTCTTCTGGAATTAGTATTTTCATGCCTTCAACTACAATCATAATTTCGTCAAGAGTTCCTTTTACGGGAATGGGAAGAGTTTTTCCCAATATATCTACGTTAAAAGAGCCATCAAGACTGTGTATTTCCCATGTGCCTACAATTTGTTTTTCTGATGGACCCGATGATTCTTTTTTGCAACCTGTCAATACTGTAAGTGCGGTCAGCGATAAAATACATAATGCATAAACAATCTTTTTCATAATGTGTTTGTTTTATAATTAGGACACAAAATTAACGTTTTTTATTTAAATATTGATATTTATTTGAAAAATATTTTGTACCTTCGCACCCGCATTCGTGAAATGCAGTGGAAGTATAATTTTTAATTATTTACAAAATGTCAACAAAAATCAGATTACAAAGACATGGTCGCAAGGGATATGCTTACTATCATATCGTAATTGCAGACTCACGTTCGCCACGTGATGGCAGGTTCATTGAGCGTATCGGTGCTTACAATCCTAACACCAATCCAGCTACTGTGGACTTAAACTTCGAGAAAGCTCTTGAATGGATTATGAAAGGAGCCCAGCCAACAGACACAGTGCGTAACATTCTTTCAGAGCAGGGTGTAATGCTTATGAAACATCTTCTTGGTGGTGTAAAGAAAGGTGCATTCACAGAGGAGGTTGCAAACCAGAAATTCCAGGCTTGGAAAGACGCTAAGGCTAAGGAAGCCGCTAAACTTGCAGACAAACTTGCATCAGACAAGAAAGCAGGTGCTGCAGCACGTCTGAAAGCAGAGCAGGCAGTTAATGCCGCTAAAGCAAAAGCCGTAGCAGAGAAGAAAGCCGCCGCTATGGAGGCACTTGAGACTGCCGCTAAGGAAGCCGCTGCAGAGGCATCAGAGGCAGAAGCAGAGGCTAAAGGTGAGGCTCCAGTAGAGGAGACACCAGCAGCAGAGGCTCCAGCCGCAGAATAATTTAATGAGTTGACAGTTGACAGTTGATAGTTGACAGTGATGCTGATTATTGATGTTGCTGTAGAAATAAAGGAGAAATGAGTAATTGTTTCTTCTTTTTTTTAATTGTCCACTGTCCACTGTCAATTGTCCACTATGATAAATGAATTTGACATCCGGGTTTTGCCTCACATTGCAGCGTCAGAAGATGCGTTGAAGCGTTATCTAAGCCAAGAGAAAGGCTTGGATTTGGGGCATATTAACGGTGTCAGAATACTTAAACGCTCAATAGATGCCCGTCAGCGTACGGTTTTTGTAAATCTAAAGGTGTGTGCCTTTGTAAATGAGCAACCCACAGCACCTGAACTTATTAAAACCAATTATCATAATGTGGCTGACCGCCCTCAGGTAATAGTGGTGGGAGCAGGTCCAGGCGGACTGTTTGCAGCATTAAGACTTATAGAGTTGGATTTCAGACCCATAGTGCTTGAGCGTGGTAAAAATGTTCATGACCGCAGGCTTGATATTGCACTTATATCACGTGAGGCAAAAGTGAATCCTGAATCAAACTACAGTTTTGGCGAGGGTGGTGCAGGTGCGTTTTCAGACGGCAAACTGTTTACCCGCAGTAAAAAGAAAGGCAATACAGACCGTATTCTATCCATTTTCTGCTTACATGGTGCCAATCCTAACATACTTGTAGATGTGCACCCACATATAGGTACAGATAAGTTGCCTGCCGTTATACAGGCAATGCGTGAGCGTATTATATCTTGTGGCGGAGAGGTGCATTTCCAAACCAGAGTTGATAATCTTATTATCAAGGATAATGAGGTGAAAGGTGTAGTGGCTGGTGATAAAGAATACCTTGGTCCCGTAATCCTTGCCACAGGTCATTCTGCCCGCGATGTCTATAAAATGCTACACAATAATAAGGTGGCACTTGAACCTAAAGGCATTGCCGTAGGTGTGCGTCTTGAGCATCCGCAGATTCTAATAGACCAAATCCAATATCATAATCCTAAAGGCAGGGGAGATTTTCTGCCTCCTGCAGAGTATAATTTTGTTACGCAGGTGCAGGATAGGGGAGTCTATTCATTCTGTATGTGTCCGGGTGGATTTGTGGTGCCAGCCGCAAGCGGACCGGAACAGGTGGTTGTAAACGGAATGTCACCAAGTAATCGTGGGTCAAAGTGGGCTAATTCAGGTATGGTTGTGGAAATCAGACCAGAGGATATAACCCTCGATGCCACCGCAGACCCGCTGTTTGCCGTTATGCACTATCAGGAGGAGATGGAGCGTATGGCATATATTAACGGTGGCAGAACGCAGGTTGCCCCTGCTCAAAGAATGACAGATTTTGTAAACCGTAAAATATCATTTGACCTGCCTGAAACATCGTATGTGCCGGGGCTAATATCAACGCCTCTGCATTTTCTGCTTCCGCAAGGTGTCTCCGATAGGCTTAGGCAAGGTTTTCTGAATTTTGGCAAATGGTCTCACGGATTCCTTACACGAGAGGCTTGCCTTATAGGGGTTGAGACCAGAACCTCATCACCAATCCGCATAATAAGAGACAGAGATACTCTACAACATATCCAAATAAAAGGTCTATACCCTTGTGGAGAGGGCGCAGGCTATGCAGGAGGCATTGTTTCCGCCGCCATAGACGGCGAGCGTTGTGCTGAGATGCTTGCTACTAATTATGTTTGGAGTTGAAGCGTCTTTCTTCGTCATTTTGAGTGGAGCCGAAGGTGAAACGAAAAATCTCCCTCCCGTCATTTTGAGCGGAACGCAGTGTAGCGAATTTTCGTGCAAACGAGAGCAGAGAAAGTTTACTTTCTATGCCGAGTGTAGCCGAAAATGCACGTAGTGAAAAATCTTTAAAAATTTTTCCTTTAAAAAAATTTTGCAGAATAAAAAATAATATCTAACCTTGTCCCCGATAAAGAGAAAAAATGTTAAGACATAGAAGCCGGTTTCGGCTTAAATATAATTAGGAGATAATATTACCCTCCCTGTGTAAACGAGGGGGGTAATTTGCTTATTATCAATAACTTACGGTTATGCCGTAAGTGAGGGTCAAGGGGACGCCACTAACGTGGCTAAGGGACAAGGGTCAAGGATAAAGGGTCAAGTTTCCCGTCATTTCGAGCGAAGCGAGAAATCTTTACAAAGAAACGAGATTAACAAAATATTTATTAACTGTCCACTAAAAACGTAATAACGATTAAAACTTAATATTAACCAATTAAACTAAAATTAACTTATGAAGAAAAATTATTCCGCTCCTAAAATGGAGCAAGTGAGAATGGAGGCAGAAATGCCCGTAATGGCAGGTTCAGCCCCACAGCAGGGTGGTGATGGTGGTACTACTACTCCTTAAACTTAAATGCAACTATTGTTGCAACGGACGTTCAATTCGTACGGTTTTGAATCAAACGGGTCAAGGTTCTAAAAACCTTGACCCGTTTGTTGTTTCCTATAAAAACATAGTCAGATACACAGGCAAGAGTGTTACGGCTTTGTCTTTTCGTAAATCCTTGGTGTATATGAGGTATCTGTCACTTATGTAATTTGAATATTTTTCACAGAAGATATCCATTGATTTGTGCTTTCCATATCCCGATGACTTAACCTCTATAGGGCATAGTTTACCATTCCTTGATAAAAGAAAATCAATTTCATAATTATGGTTTGAGGTTTCTGATTGCCAGGTGTGGTAGTATAATTTATGCCCCGATGCTGTGAGCATCTGAGCCACAATGTTTTCATACACATAACCCAAATCTGCACTCAACTTGTCTGATAAAAGTTTCTGATAGATGATATTTTCAGTTGTTGTGTTATCCCAGAAGGCAAGAGTTATAAAAAGCCCGGTATCTCCAACAAACATCTTGTATTTATTGTAGTTTGCGTGTAAAGCCAAGCCAACATTCGGGTTGTTTGAATGCCATGCTATATTTACGGTCAGACTATCTTCCAAATCCATCAATAATTCCGTCATATCATCGGGGTCCAGACCTTTACCCATAATGCTTGTTTTTTGAAATGAGGTTGCTCCGCTATTTAGTTGGGCAGGGATAGCCTTGAACATTCCTGATATTTTCCCCGATGGGTCAATCTTCTTAAAGTCATCAAAATACAACTCAATTATTTTCCGTTTTGTGCTATCAACATCAGATAAGTTATTGGTTGTAATGTATGTATCTACCGCTTGAGGCATTCCGCCCACAAGCATATATAGCCTGAAATTTCTTAGCAGATGGCGTGACACATCATCGCCAACTGATATTCTGTTATCAAAGTAATTTTTTAATAATTGAATAGTATCATTGTTTCCCAAAGCCCAATTAAACTCCTCATAGTCCATTGGGTATAAAGTAATGCGAGTCTCCTCACTTGGAATAACAATATCTTTAGTGTTCTTTTTTATTGAGATTAGCGAGCCTGTTTCAATATAGTCATATCTATGGTCTTTTACAAGGTATTTGATGGCTTGCCTTACAATAGGTGCTTTTTGTATTTCATCAAATATTATATCAGATCCCCTTTCATATAGTTTGGTGTCATATATAAATTGCAGTTGCATAAAGAAATTATCCCTATCCGCAATGTTGTCAACAGCATTCCATAGTGCTTTGGGTGCATCTGCAAAATCAACCACTATGTGGCTTTTGTATTGTGCTTTAGCAAACTCTTGAGCAAGTGTTGATTTTCCTACTCGTCTGGCACCCTGAATAAGAAGAGCGGTGGAACCATTGTCTGTTTGTTTCCACTCTACCATTCTATTATATAATTTGCGTCTGAAAACTTGTTTTTCTTCCATAATTATATGTTATATGTTGATTTTCAGTGCAAATGTACAATATTTTTCCCAAATCCCCAAATGTTTTTACCAAAAAATCTACGGAATCCCCAAATGTTTTTACGCAAAAACACACAGAATCCCCAAATATGCACTTTTGAAAGTTAAAAACTTTGAAGAATCTCTTATAAAGAAAAATAACAAATATTTGTATATGTAAAATATTGTTGCTAAATTTGCAAGAAAATATGCAATAATATATATGTTTATGTAAATATGACAAATTTGGCTAACATATATAAACTTAGAGTATTCACTTTGAATGATATAATCAAAAAGTTAGGATTGTCACATTCTGCTGCTGAGGCATCGTTATTCCGTTGGAAATCACAAGGTGTAATAAAAAAGGTGCGTAGGAATATGTATGTTGCTATAGATATGGCAACAGGAGTGCCTGTTGCAGACAAATATGAATTGGCGACCAAGGTAAATTCTTTATCTTATGTGGGGTGGCATTCCGCACTTGAATTTCATGGTTTGGCACATCAACCGTTTTATAATGTGTATGTAGGAAGCCATAGCCGTTTTAGTGATTTTAGTTTTTGGGGTATTAAATATAAATACTGTGCCACTTCATTTGATGTGTCTGAAGAAAGCGGTGTTGTTACACCTATGGGTAATCCATACGTGCGTGTTACGGACTTAGAACGCACAATTGTGGATTGTTGTGAACATATAGATAGGGCAGGAGGTGTTGAAGAGTTGCTACACTGTGTTGAGGGTATATCTTTATTAGATGAATCAAAACTTGCAAAATATCTTGCACAATATGGCAAAACCATTTTATACCAAAAAACAGGTTTTATATTAGAGCAAAGTAACAGTCATAATATAGTCAGCAATAGTTTTATTGAACTATGCCGTTCTAAAGGTGCCGTTCATACGCAACATCTGACAAATTCAGGAGATTCTGACTTCTTTGTCAATAGTTGGAAACTATATGTTCCAAAACAGTGTGTATCCATCAATAAATTAGATTATGAACTCGTATAATAAATCATATTTGGACAAATTGGCGCAAGAAAATGGATTCGTGCGTGACAACCTTGAAAAGGTTATGCGTTTAGTGGATATTTTGCGATATTTTCATCAAAATGAATTGTTGAGAAAATCTTTGGTGCTGAAAGGCGGTACTGCCATTAATCTTACGGTTTTTCAAATGCCACGTTTGTCAGTTGATATTGATCTTGATTTTTCTCAAAATTGTTCAAAAGAAGATATGCTTAAGATGAGAGAAATGTTGAACAGTGAAATAATATCATATATGAGAGGTGAAGGGTATTCTCTAAAGCCAATGTCAAAAAATCCTCATACGCTTGATTCTTGGGTGTTTGGTTATACTAATTCAGGAGGGAATCAGGATAATATTAAAATTGAGATTAATTACAGCGATAGGTGTCACGTACTACCAATGGTTGAAAGACATATTAGTATTGAACTGTTTGGTGATATTATTATTAATATACTTAATCCTCTTGAACTGTTTGCCAGTAAATTAAATGCTCTGCTTAGCCGTGTCGCCATTAGAGACATATATGACATCTATAATATGGTAAGACTGAATTTGTTTGCCAAAGACAGCGATAAAGAATTGCTAAGAAAAACATTTGTTTTTTATGTAGCAGTAGGTTCAAGTTGCAGAGCGGAGGAAGTATCTCTTAAATTTGAGCAGTTGAATAAGATAGATGAGTTGACTTATCCTCAAGTGAGAGACTATCTGGTTCCTGTGTTAAGAAGGACAGATACATTTGACTTTCAGGTTGCAAAATACAAAGTATCCGAATTTTTGAAAGAGTTTTTAGTGTTCTCCGATGAAGAACATCTGTTTATAGAACATTTTAACCAGCGAGATTATAGACCCGATATTCTTTTCAAAGACAGTGATATTGTTAATAGATTAGCATCACACCCAATGGCTTTATGGAAGTGCAGAAACAAGTAATGATAAAATTACCTCCATTATGATTCCTAGAATACAAGACATACAAGCATTAGATAATTTTATTCTTTGGGTAAAATTTGATGACGGGAGACAAGTTCACTATGACCTTAATGAAGATATTGCTACAATTCCTGCCTTTCGCAGTTTGCAAGATGAGTATGGACTCTATCGCAATTTTCAAGTTGATGTGAGTCGTACGTGTGTGACTTGGAATGAAGAAATAGATTTACCGAGCGATTGTATTTATGAGTATGGTAAGGTGGTATAAGTATATGACGAAAGGAAATGAATCACAGGGTCAGGGTTTCAAACCTTGACCCTGTTTTGCTTTGTGTTGCAAAAAAGTTTACTTGGGTTATGCCGAATCGCGACAAAAAGGCAGGCGAAGCCTGAGCGGTAGGCTGTACCTCATAAACTCCCAATTCACAAAACGTCCTTTTTTCAAAAAATGTTTTAAGTTTTTGATTCCAATATTTTGAGGCGTTATAAAAAATTCATATATTTGCAATCAAGTCCACTTAAGTTTGCTCTGTGAAATGAGCGGTTATGGTGGGTTAACGGGGGTAAACGAACCTCTTATATTATATTAATGGCGTTTGTTGGCGCTTTGTTCTGGAATATCTAAATCTGGTAAATTTAAATTACAATCAGAACTTAGCAACAGTGAATGTTCTGCGGGTATGTAAACTCGTACACAGTTACCATTGTGTCGATTACATACGGCGTGGGCTTCATGTTGTTTGTACTATTGTAATAGGCTTACCAGAGCCATGATGTTCGGGACAAACAGCAATGTAAGTCCCGCTTTTTTTATCGTCCTTATTTATCGTCAAAAGTATATGAAGAAACTAATTTACATTACAATGTTTCTGCTTCTTTCAATAGCGGTGATGGCAGATACAGAGAATCTTATTACAATAAGTGCCAACGGAGTGCGTACCACGTATGCTTTTGACACATTTAAGAGTGCCAAAATAGAAGACCCCTATGCAGACGTGCTTACACTCAATGTAAAGTTCAACGATGGCACAAAATCAGTAGGAAACATCAGAACTCTTATAAGAGAGGTAACACAAGATGAACCACAGGAGGAGGTTGAGATTGAACCAAGTGAAACCTCCGCCACATTCACATGGCCACAGGTTCCTGGAGCGGTAACCTACCAACTTATAATCTACAAGGATGACACTCAAACAGAGAGATTTTGTACCCTTACCTTTAACAGCAACGGTCAACTAATAAACATAGACTTTAATCCACAGGGACCAGTACAAAAGACGGCACAGACAATATTCAGTTTCACTGTAACAGGTCTTGAGGCAGGACACAAGTATGACTACATAATGCAGGCACTTGGTTCAACAGATGAAATAATAGACGAACAGAAAGGTACATTTGAAACTCTGACAACATCAGCAAATGATGTTAATGATAACAATGTAAATATCTATACACGAGGAAAAACCATAGTTGTGGATTGTGATAAGGAGAGTGAAATTCTGTTCTACAACACCATTGGACAGCAGGTGGGCAACTGCATACGCACACAATACCGTGAGTGTACAGTTACAATGATTGGAGTATATACAGTGATAGTAGATGGAACAACACATAAAATTGGGGTTGAATAATATAAAAAAACATAAAACCATGAAAAAATCATTATTAGTTACACTGACAATATTAATAGTTCTGCCTGTAATAACAGTAACAGCGGAGAGAAAGATTTGGATGTATTCAAATGATGGTAAGCATATAGGAATGAATGTGCAAGAACTTGATAGCGTCAGTTCTATTGAACCAATGGGTTTGACACTTTCAATCAGTGAAAAGAAATTATCCAGTGCAGGTGGAACATTTACACTGGGAATAAAAACCAACGAAAAGTGGAATGCAAGCTCCAGTAATCCAATGGCTGTGAAATTGTCAAAAACATCAGGGGTTGGAGACGATGAGATAACTGTGACGGCTGTTGCCAATCAAGGACAACAAAGATATACATCCACCGTCATTGTCAGTTTGCAAAATGGTATGTATAAAAGCTTATTAGTGACAGTATATGGTAAAGAAGAATGCAAACTTGAAATATTTCCTAAAGCAAAAAAAATGTTTCAGGATGGGGGCCGCTTCTCTTTTGAGATAATAACAGAAGATAAGTGGGATGCATATGTCAATGACAATTCAAAGGTAATTCTATCCGCATATAAAGGAGAAGGAAATGCTTCAATAGGTGTTTTGGTAAATCCAATAGACCACAATACTCCATATCTTGCAGAAGTATTTATAAAAACTGAAGCGGGAGAAACAAAAAAGTTGGTAATCAATGTTACAGATAAGAAAAACATTACTTCTTTAACAGATTTGTGTTCAAATGCTTATTCGTATCTTGAATGGTTGCATGACTACTGGGGATATTGGGGTCTTAACACCCTTACATCAGATGAAGCATGCTGTCCGGTACGAAACCCAGGTAATAACTGGGATGATGGAGGTTATTGGGCTTCTTTGAACACAATGAGTTGGGATTCTTATGCAATAAATATTGAAAATTCGTTTAAATGTGCATATGATGGAATATATTATACGACTTATGCGATAGCTCAATCCAATGAAATAAAGGAATATTTGGATGAAGATTATTACGCCAAATATATTGCAGAGGTAAAGGTGCTGAGAGCATACTACTATTATATTCTATTTGATTTATGTGGTCGTATTCCATATATACCGGAAGAGGAATGGAGTTATGATAAGATTAATGATGAATATAGATGTATGAAAGAAATTTCATTGATGGATACGAATGATTCATGGAATTATATTGTGCAGGAACTAGAACAATACACAAAGTTAGTGCCAATTAATACTTCATCAACAAAAGAATTATACTATGGTAGAGTAACACAGGGTCTTGGATATGCACTTCTTGCCAGGTTATATCTTAATGCTGAATCTATGGGAATTGCAAATGTAACATCACCATATAAGAAATGCATTGAATATTGTGATAGTGTCATTAACTCAAAGGCGTACTCAATTGCTGACAATTTCTTTGATAATTTCTTGGTCTATAATGAGGATAGTCCGGAGAATATTTTTGTAATTGTTGAGAATGGTAATGCCTCATTTAACTATCAATATTTGGGTGGGTATTATATGTGTAACAAGTTGCGTCTTAACCTTTTGACACAACATTACTCTTTCCAAACATTATATAATACTCTTGAAAAACCATTGAACGGATTTGCCGCATCAACTCAATTTATGAGCCTCTACGAACAGTCTGACCGAAGAGGTCCATGTCCGCCAAACGCAGGTACTGATATAGATTTTCAGGATAAGAATACTAAATTCGGTTGGTTTCTTGGTCCTGTGAGAGATAAAAATACTGGTATTGTGATGAGGGATGAGAATGGGAATGATGTAGTTATTGTAAATTCATTCGATGGTGGTGTTAATAATGCTTCATGGAATGAAGGAGCCCGCTGTATGAAATATGAAACCGAAATAGGGTCAACTCGTAATAAATATATGGAAAATGATTTTGTGCTTTTTAGGTATGCAGATGTGCTGTATATGAAGGCTGAGGCTATGTTGCGTAATGGTGAGGATATAACACCTTTGCTGAATGACCATGAGTTTAGGAAAATAAGGATAAGGGCTGGAGTAGAGCCTTATAACAGTTTGACATTGGACGAAATTTTAGATGAGAGGGGAAGAGAATTTGCATGGGAGAATATAAGACGCAGAGACTTAATACGCTTTGGTAAATATACGGGAAATGAATATATGTGGGATTCCAAAACATACATGACTGAAGAATATAAGAAGTGGTTCCCGATACCAAGAAAATTTATGGAAATGCATGCTAATGATAAGATTCCATGGACACAGAATGAGGGATATTATTAATAGTATTAAGAAGTAATATTTGTTAGGATATAAATTAATTTAAGTATGAAAAAAATATATATAAGCATACTGTTGATAATATGCTTTTCAACGATGCTTTTTCAATGTTATGCCGAAGACAGAATTTGGTTTTGTTCAAATGAAGGTAATCATGTCAGTATGGAGAAATCAAGGCTTGACAGCATCAGTTTTGTTGATCCTAATGCCTTTGAACTTTCAGTGTATAACAAAATATTGAAATCAGAAGGTGGTTCTTTCACTCTTAACATTACAGCCAATCAGGCGTGGATTGCCGAAACAAATAATCCTATTGCTATTTCATTGTCAAAATCAACAGGGGTTGGAAGTGATGAAATAGTAATTACTGCTATGGAAAATGATAATAAGGGGTCATATTCCGCAATAGTTACAGTAACATTGTTAAATGGTGAATACAAACAACTTATTATTACAGTATATGATAAAGATAACAGTAATAAAAAGGTTTCTCCTGAAAAAATATATATGCCATATACTGGAGGAGAGGAGGAATTATCGATATATACTAAACGTCCATGGAAGGCTACAGTGAGTGACCCTACAGCAATATCTCTTTCAAAAAAATCAGGACAAGGGAATGAAGTGATAGTTGTTAAGGGTATAAACAATACAGAGAACAAGCCTTTTTCTGCAATAATCACTATTGAATTTGAAGATGGAAGTAAAACTGATGTTCCAATAAGTGTTTCAACCGCTGATTGTCGCATTGTTGTTTCTCCTAGTAATATAAACATTCCATTGAATGGTGGAAAATTTGATGTAAAAGTACATTCAAACAGTACTTGGTCGGCAAAGAATAATAAGTCTTGGATAAAACTTTCAAAATATGATGGAGAATATGATGACATTGTTTCTGTTTATGTGGAGCCTTCTTTCAATAATCAGCCCACTGATGCATCAATATCGTTTGAGGCTGCATATTCACGTAATATGATATCTGGTATTTGTTATTATTCACTTAATTATTATAAATACAAATCAGAAGTAAGGGTTGTTCGTGCTGATACTTTTGCAGTTAGTCCGTCTAATGTAGTGATTGATTGCGAAGGTGGAGATGTAAATGTAACATTGTTATCTTTATCAGAATGGACCGCTTATGCAAATAGGGATTGGGTTGAAATCACACCTTCTGGTGGATTGGGAAATAAAGATGTGAAAATAAAAGTAAGAGGAACGCAATCTTTTCAGGATGTGGCAACAGTAATCTTTAAATCTAAGTCAGGAGGACAGGAAACGTCAATGTCAATTGTCAGACGTGGTTATTTTACAAAAGAAGGGGAAATGATGTCTGACTGTCAGGGTAACCGGTACAAAACAATATGGATAAATGGGTACAATATAATGGCTGAAAATCTTAAATGTAGTAAATATGACACGGAGAGTGAGGCATACAAAGACGGAATATATGACATTAATGCGTCCGCGTTTTCTGCCCATACCTATACTCCCGCCTACATTGATGATACAGATAATAGCAATTGGACGACTTCTTCGTATTCAAGAAATCTAACAGAATTACAAATTGCAAAATTAGGATATTTATATAATTGGGCTGCCGCAGTAGGTGTTGCTGATGGTGAAAAACAGACAACAGAGTTTATGGGAAATCGTCAGGGTATATGTCCTAACGGGTGGCATTTGCCATCCCAACAAGAATTTAAATACCTATTAAGTATCAGCGGAACAGACAGTAAAACATTAAAAACTACTTCCGGCTGGTATATAGACAGAAGAAATGTAGACGGGAATGGAACAGATGATTATGGATTCTCCACTTTGCCAGCCTGTAAAATGCCTGGTTATGAAGCAAGTTTTTGGACATCAACACCACAACTCAACAATGCAGAAAGTTCCATAGCACTTTTAATGAGGTATAATACATCTATAATCAAGTTGGAAGGAAATCAAACTGGTGTTAAAGGAAATTATTCAAGTGTTAGGTGTATTAAAGATGTAAACATTAATGGTGAGACGGAATTACTTGTCACTCCATCAACAATTTCAATTGAAGGAGTAGGAGGTAAGGCTGATATTATAATAAAAGGAAACAACACAAATTGGAGTGTTTCGTCAGATAAAACTTGGGTGAATGTATCAAAAAATCAAGGGGAAGGAGAATCTACTGTATCCATTGAGGTGGCAGAAGCAACTGTCTGCCATAAAATGGATACTGCCATAATCACTGTTAAAAGTGAATATGGGCAGATTTCTCAGGTTCAAGTGTTTCGTGGGTCAAAATCATATCCTGAAAAATGCAATGCGTCTGATTATCCACAAGTGACAATTGGTAAGCAAGTATGGATGGCGGAAAATTACCGATGCTCAAGATATGACACGGAAAGTGAGGCTTATAGTAGAGGAAAATATAAGACAAACGATGCTCTTGTGGATGTGGCAAACTTGAATCAGGCAGAATATGATAATAGTAGCATACAAGAGGAACAGATTAAAACATTAGGTTATATATATTCATGGAATGATGCCGTTGGTATTGAATTTTGTCCTTCATATAAGGAATATGATAAAATCATTTGGGATTACGATGGTTGTTGCAGACAGGGTATATGTCCTAATGGTTGGCACATTCCATCAAAAGAAGAATGGGATAAATTAATTGATTATGTGGGAGGTAAAAATGTTGCCGGTTGTTTCTTGAAATCAAAAACAGGTTGGTCAGTGAATGATTATAGTACAGAAAATATTGATAAATATGGCTTTAGAGTATTGCCGACATTTGTAGCGCATCATTATAGTACAGGGTTTGAAGAACTCTCAACAGTAAATGCTACGGCAGTTATTTCCTCTTCTTCCTATTTGAAATCTCTTGGATACGATTTTTATAATTATTGCCCTATAAACCTATTATATTATTCTAAAGATAGAATAGAACAAGAGGAAGGAAGCGTTTCTTATGATGGTGGTAGCTTAGGTGTTGTCAGGTGTTTGAGGAATACAGATTCTGATGGTGATTATTTATATGTTAAACCAACAAGGAGGTTTCACGTTAAGAATACAGGTGGTAGTATTGAGTTTGATATCAAAACTAATATGCAGTGGAAAATTGATACAGACAGAAAATGGGTGCATTCTTCTGTAGTTTCAGGAGAAGGAGATTCTCATTTGAATTTTATTGTTGACGGAACAACTGAGATGTATGCAAAACCTGATACTGCTGTTGTAACCATTAAAGGATTAAATGATGATGAGGTGAAAGTCATGATTTTTCGCAATGGTTATAGTGGGGTTGGTATGGACGTAACAGATATTAATGGTAAAAGTTATTCCACTATTTGGATAAACGGACAGAATTGGATGGCCGAGAACCTTATGTGTGACAGGTATGATACCGAATCAGAGGCATTCAATGCCTCTTGGCTCACAAACAATACCATTTCAACATCAAAAGATGAAACATACGCCCCGTACTACACTGACGTGTCAGATAAGAGTAAGTGGGATAATTATAGTAAAACAGAGAGTGGAGTTAATCTTACTAACGAACAGATTGCAAAGTTAGGATATCTCTATAATTGGGCGGCAGCGGTAGGTGTAGCGGATGGAGCAGATCAAATCACGACATTCAGCGGTAATCGTCAGGGTATCTGTCCAAATGGATGGCATGTGCCGTCAAAAGCAGAATTGCAAACACTTAAGGAATATATAGAATTCACAGATGGTAGAGGTAGATATACCGCTGGTAAACACCTAAAGACAACATCGGGTTGGTACTGGGACTTCAACGGTACTGATATGTATGGTTTTGCGGTTCTGCCAGCGGGTTCCACAGAAGGGAGTAGAGTGCACGATGTTGGCACTGGTGTCCACCTGCAGTCTTCTACTCCTAATCCTTCTGCTGTTCATTATAGTGTCGATGCATATTATTGGATCTTTAATAATAACTATGTTGGGGAATCTTATATTTCAAAAACTGTAGGACAGAGTGTTCGTTGTCTCAAGAATTAAAATATAATTATACAATCAATATCATTAATTATTAACCTTTAAATTTTTACAATTATGTTTACATTAACTGAATCTCAAGCAATTTTAGCGGCTCTGCCAACTACATTTGATTCTCATGATTTTATTCGTGTAGGTGCATTGATTTACACTCCGTCTTTTTTGAATATGATACGCCAATATAGAGGTGATTTTACAATTATTGATTCACAAATTGGTCAGGAATTGCAAAAGAATGCCGGCTCATTGCAAATTAGAAAGAAAAATGAAGCAGAAACTGAAACTGAAACGATAATAGGCACAATGAGCAAGTGTGCTGCATGGGAAAAAATAAATAACTAAAAAAAATTCTGAAAAAATATTTGTTTAAAACAAATGTTTATTTTTCTTTGTGTCTAAATTTATGTGAACTTCCCCTTTTTTCAAAAAATGTTTCTCATTTTTTGGTTTTGTATTCGGTTTGCACTACCTTTGCACAAATTTTTCAAATCTAACTCACTTACATTGCTAAAATTTTGTCAATGTAACTCATTTACATTTTAATAAGACTGTGACTTTTTGGAGCAGTGAGAGCAGAACAAGTTTACTTGTTATGCCGAGTCGCGACAAAAATGCATAAAAATTTACGGAGGAAATTTTTATGAAAAACAAGTACATAGATTTAATTGAGCAGACTGTTGATTTTCCAACAGATGAGTTTCAAGTGGTTGACAATGAGTTGTATTTTCATAATATTCCACTTATGGATATTATTGAGCAATATGGTACACCACTCAGAATCACCTATTTACCACGTATTACGCAACAGATACAGAAAGCCCGCCGTCTGTTTAACGTGGCTATGGCAAAGGTGGATTACAACGCAGATTACCACTACTGCTATTGTACTAAAAGTTCCCACTTTTCATTTGTAATGGAGGAGGCTTTAAAAAACGGAGTGAATATAGAGACTTCGTCTGCTTTTGATATAAATCTTATAGAAAGTTTGTATGAATCGGGTACATTTAAGAAAGATAACTTTATAATTTGCAACGGATTTAAAAGACCTCAATATATAGAAAACATACAAAATCTTATAAATGAGGGATTTGAGAATGTAGTGGCAATACTTGACAATAAATTTGAGCTTGACCTTCTGCTCAAGGATATGGACAAGAAGTTCAAAGTGGGCATAAGGATTGCATCGGAGGAGGAACCTAAATTTGATTTCTATACATCGCGTCTTGGAATCCGCTATAACGATATTCTTCCTTATTATTATGAAAAGATTAAGGATAATCCGCATACAGAACTTAAAATGCTTCATTTCTTTATAAATACAGGTATTAAGGATACTGCATATTATTGGAATGAGCTTAGCAAGGCTGTGGAACTTTATTGTGAACTAAAGAAGATTTGCCCTGAACTTGACTCTCTTGACATAGGCGGCGGTTTCCCTATAGCCACCCATCTTGACCATAATTATGATTATGAGTATATGGCAGAGGAGATTGTGGCACTTATAAAGAGCATCTGTCAGCAGAATAATGTTCCTGAACCTAACATTTTTACAGAGTTTGGCTCATATACAGTGGGTGAAAGCGGTGCGGTTCTCTATAGTATTGTAAATCAGAAACAACAGAATGACCGGGAGAGTTGGGATATGATAGACAGCTCTTTCATTACCACGCTTCCTGATACTTGGGCTATTAACCAGCGATACATACTTTTTGCCATAAATAATTGGGATAAGGAGTATCAGCGTGTATATCTTGGGGGTCTTACCTGCGATAGTGAGGATTTCTACAGTGCAGGGCATAATAACGCTATATTCCTGCCTAAAATTAACCCTAACGATGAGCAGCCGCAGTACATAGGTCTGTTCCATACAGGTGCTTATCAAGAGGCTTTGGCAGGTTTTGGCGGCATTCAGCATTGCCTGATACCATCGCCTAAACATGTTGTGATTGATATTGATGAGAATGGCGAGTACTATACAAAACTCTTTGCCAAAGAGCAGAGCTATAAGTCAATGCTAAAGATACTAGGATATTAAATTATGTTTGGAGATTTTGACAATAAATACAGAGACTACGACAAGGCAAAGTTTGCCATCCTGCCTGTACCATATGATAAGACAAGCACTTGGGTAAAGGGTGCAGATAAGGGACCCGATGCTTTCCTTGAAGCGTCATTTGCCCTTGAGAACTACGATGTGGAGACCTGTACAGAGGCTTACAAGGCAGGAATAGCCACATTAAAGCCTGTTTTGGAAGACAGGACACCGGAACTGCTATGCAGTGCCGTTGAAAGCGAGACCGTAAAGTTACTCAGTGACGGCAAGTTTCCAATAATGATAGGCGGCAACCATACTTGCTCTATAGGCAGTATCAGGGCTATGGCTTCCCGATACAAAGATTTGACCATTCTTCAACTTGATGCACACTCAGATTTGCGTCCTGAATATGAAGGTACGGAACTTAACCACGCCTGTGTAATGTATCAGGCACAGAAACTATGCCCCATAACACAAGTGGGCATACGCAGTCAGTGTATAGAGGAGTTGCCATACGTTAAAAAAGAGCGTACTTTTTATGCACATAATATATTTGATAACAATAATTGGCAGAGCAAGGCTATTGACACACTGTCAGAAAATGTATATATTACCATAGATTTAGATGTATTTGACCCATCTGTGTTGCCATCTACAGGCACACCTGAACCAGGCGGACTTACATACTATCAGGTCTTACACTTTTTGCGTAGCGTTATAAAAGAGCGTAATGTTGTTGGGTTTGACATTGTTGAACTATGTCCAAACCCCACAGATAAAGCCTCGGATTACCTTGCTGCAAGATTGTGCTACCAACTTATTACATATAAGTCTATCTCTTTAAAGTAAAGTGTCCGCTAAGTTTTTTGTTTAACTCTTCTACTACAATCAGATACCAATAATCGTCCATTGGCAGTGGGTGATTGTTGTATATACCATCCCAACCTTCAAACTCTGATGCCTTGCAAGTGTATAGCAGTTTGTCAAATCTGTCAAATATCTGAATAACCGCCATAGGATAAAAATCTATCCCTTTAACAAGCCACAGGTCATTCATGCCGTCATCATTTGGAGTGAAATAAACCATAGGTTCAATAGGCACAGGTAGTATTTCAAAACTGTCAGATGCTTTACAGGTGTTAGCATCGGTTACCAATATAGAATGCTTGCCAACACCTAAATCGGTTATTGTCTCTGTTGTATATATGTGTGATTTATCTATAGTATATGTGAATGGAGAAGCTCCCTTTGTTGTTGTAATAACTACAACTTTACCATCAACGCTAACCGAAAATTCAGGATTTTCATTGATGGTAAGATAAAATGTAATTGTACTGTCACATCCACACTCAATAGTCTTTTCTGTGCGGGATTTTGAAATTACTCCAACAGATGATGTCTCTGTTGATGAGAACGTGAATCCGTCTTTACTGAAATTCTCACCCTGGCAAGTCTCACCTTCAAGTGTGCTCTCTTTTACAGGGAATACGGTAAGTTTTAAAGTGACAATACTATCACATTTAGTTACAACAGATGTGGTAGTAAGAGTCTTTTCTATAACACCTGTCTCGGTAGTCTCGGATGCAGGAATGTTAAATCCGTATTTGTTGAATGGCATTCCTTGGCAAACCTTATCTGTAATTGTTTCATAAAGAATAGGATTCACTACTATAGTAAAGTTCTCAATCTGTCTTGTTATAGGTACTGTCACATCATCGCCTATGGTAACAGTGCAACTTAGCCCAAATGTACCCGCTGTAGAGATATCAACAGTGTTGGTCTTTTCAGTGGTTCCGTCACTCCACAGATAGGAGTCTCCTGTGGTCTGCGGCTCTATTGTTATTGTCTTGCCTTCTGCTTGACACTCAGTAATAGTGTGCTCTATAGGTTTCGGCTCGCATTTTTTAGCTTTTAGTATGAACGATGATGTGGAATTACATGTTCCATTATCTGTTCTTACAGTATATGTGTTTTCGCTCCCTACAGTCATCGGGAACTCTGCATCAGATAGGGTGGTTGTTGTGGCTCCGGGAATATCCGTTCCGTTTAATGACCACTGGTGCTGCGGATTCCATAGGTATCTTTTTGATTTTGCATAATCTGTAGGGGTCGGATTTAAATTTATTGTTAGTTCCGCTTTTGTCCCTGCACATTCTTCAGAATGGTCTGTAGTGCCTATTCCAAGGTAAACATACGCATTAACATAGATAGAATCTGTTGCTGATGTTCCATCGGGGAATGTTACTGTACAAGCCAAATCAATTACATCAGCGTCTAATACAATCTCTTTTTTATCACTGCCTGTCTTACCTGCGTAATTCCACCTATATGAACTGCCCGATGTCATCGCCTCAAATGTTTGCTCACTGTCGTAGCAATATATAACCTCTTTTGTGTCATAAACGTTAAGTGTCAAGATGGTTGTACTGTCGCATCCGGTTACTTTAGATGGTACGGTGATTTCTTTAGTAATCTGACCGGTAGCGGTTATTTCACTTGCCGGTATATTAAATCCGTTTTTATTATATGCTGTGCCTTTATGAACCGTATCGCTAATTTTTGCCTCCAATTTTGGATTTACTGTCAGATTGAAAATCTCATCTTGTATGGCAGGTTTTGATGCGGAGGTCATAAATATATCGTCAATGACACAATCATTACCCCCATCTTCAGCCGTGAGGTCAATCATATATAGTTCAATTACAGAGCAGTCCTCTTTAAGTGTATATTGGCTTGAATATTCTTTCCAACCAAGTTGAATAGTGGATTGCTGAGCCATCTCATCTGTATTTCCATATTTTATGTGCAGAGCGATTTTTACCGGGTTGTCAGGGTGATCCATTGACCCCCAAAAAGACAGTTTCATAACCTCGCCTTTTTTGAAAGTTCCAGATACTGACGTATGCCAGAATTTCTTGTTGTTTGCAACCTTATCCCCGTCAATTTCAAGCATATATGAACCAGAGTGGGGGGATTGCTTAGCAAGAAAAGATATTGATGAAACTCTCATAAAACCTCTAAAGGTTAAACTATGATCAAATGGTGCATCAAGTCCAAAACATTTATAGTCAGATGTAAATCCGGGAAACGGACATACGGTGGAGACATCTTCAAAGTCTCCGTTGGGAATCAGGTTGGAAGCAGTGGTGGAGTTCGTAGTTGTTACAGTGCAGGTGTATGTCTTAACACCAGGCTCTACATCTTTTATAACCAATGAGCGTTCTGTGCCCAGAATAGATGTTCCGTCACTCCAAGAGTAGGAGTCTCCCTCAGTGTCTGTAGTCAGGGTCACCTCATCTCCTTCACATGCTTTTTTTGGGTGAATTATTGGTGGAACGTCGCAATTCTTGGCTGTTATACTTGTATTGGCTGTCCAAGAACAGCTATTGTCTTTATTATTTGTGTAAGTAAATGTGTATTTGTCTGTGTTTCCAGGTTGTGATGGTGCTGTAATGTCAGTTATGTATGGCTTACCCGCACCCTTTATGAATTTGGCAGGGTCTTGTGCCACGCCGTTCTTTGTCCAATTCACTGTATAGGTGGTGCCGCTTTCATCGCACCCTTGTGCTAAATCACATGGATTGGGCGTTACAGCAAAACCAACATAGAGTTTAAGCCCTGTCTCATCACTACATTCTGTAAGCGGATTGCCGCTTTCGTCTCCAAAAGTAAGCGTGTATTGTGGATAAACTTTCAGCTCTATATTTTCAGTGACGGTTGAACCGTTTGGTTTGGTTACGACACAAATATACTTTTCCGGTTTCACACTCTCTATTGGGAGTGTTTGCGTTGTGGTTGGCAACACTGTGCCACTTTCTGTCTTCCACTCATACTTTGAGCCACCGGATGTTTTTGCTGTTAAGTCATATTTTGTGTTATAGCATTTGTAAACATCCCAACTTATATCAGTTCCGCAATCCTTGGCTGTAACTTTGCCCGATGCTTTTTCTGCAGGGCACTTACCTGTTGTAACGCTTATTGTATATGTATCACTTGAACCCACGTTTGCCGGTGCTGTGCCTGATACGGATTCTGAACTGCCTGTAATGGGGCTTCCGTTTTTAGTCCAGCTTATAGAGTTGTATTTACCTGTAATTTTAGCGGTTACTGTTACAGGGTCTCCTGCACATATTGTTTGGTCTGTAATGGTGGCTGTGGCTGGTTCATCAATCTCTATCTTAAATATCTCATTGGTAACCTCATCGTCGGTTCTTATTTCAGTTCCAAAATAGATATCGTCCAAAGCAAAGTCATTACCATCAGGTTCCAAGTTGTCATTAACTATATATATAGTACAATTTGAATAATCATTATCTGCAGTGAATTTTGCGTTTGTATATTCATTCCAGACACCAGGAGTTGATGATGTTGTAATTGTAGCCAATGTTTCAGTGGCACCGGAACCTTTCTTAATCATGAATTTAATGTTTGAGCATGTTTTTTGCTCACCTTTTTTCTGGTGTATATAAACATTTGCCGCCCAACAACTGAATTGATATGTCACACCTTTCTGTAATTTAATACCTGTTGCACTCCATATAATAACATCTCTCTTTTGGCCTCCGTCACATACAAGAAAATAACTACCGCTGTGAGGTGTCAGTTCATAAAATTGATGTGAATATGATGGCATTGTAGATGTGTTCATTGTTGTCGTCGATTCCCCGTATGAAATGGCTCCGGATGTCTGAAAACTCGGATATTCATATTTAATCATATCACCCATCTTGTTCTTCGCCTCAGAATTCATCCCAACTAAAGAAGGCATAAACTCAAACCCACCTATTGATATAAGGTTGCCTGTCTCGTAAGACCCGCCTTTTTGTGTAACCTTGCAAGTGTATGTTATCTCTTGTGTAGGTTTGGCGGTTACACTTTGCTTGTCTGTAGCAGACAAACCTGTAGATGGAGACCATTCGTATTTATCTCCTTTGGTTGTAGTTGACAGAGTGGCACTGCTTCCCTTGCAAATTGTCTGTGTGGGATGTGTTATGTCGGGTGCAGCCAATACTATATTATGCTGAAAAAAAGCACAGATAGCCAATAGTCCGCAAAAGAAATGTTTTTTCATAGTTTTTTAATACGAAATAAGCCACGAAGATAGTGATTTTTTTCCATAATATTTGAATTTTGATATAAAAATTTGTATTTTTGCAAATATGGAAGTAAAAATTGAGCAAAGTTGGAAATCCGTTCTGCAACCGGAATTTGACAAGCCCTATTTTAAGGACTTGACAGATTTTGTGCGTGCAGAGTATGCCTCACGTACCATATATCCCCCTGCAAGTAAAATTTTCAATGCGTTCAATTCCTGTCCATTCTCTGTTGTCAGGGTGGTTATAATAGGGCAAGACCCATATCATGAACCGGGGCAGGCACATGGACTGTGCTTCTCAGTAAATGACGGAGTGCAGTTTCCGCCGTCACTACAAAATATATTTAAGGAAATATCTACAGAATATGGTTCCCCGATACCTGTAAGCGGTAATTTACAGCGATGGGCAGACCAAGGCGTTCTGTTGCTTAACGCTACACTTACCGTAAGAGAACATCAGGCAGGTTCACATCAGGGTAAAGGTTGGGAAACCTTTACAGATGCGGTGATAAAAACAATATCAGACCATAAAAGTGGAGTTGTGTTTCTGCTTTGGGGCAGTTATGCCATAAGCAAATCCAAATTTATAGACAAAACAAAACATTGTGTGCTTACATCGCCACACCCATCACCACTATCATCATATCGGGGTTTCTTTGGTAACAACCACTTCATAAAAGCCAATGCTTACCTTAAAGCACAAGGTGCCAAAGAGATAGAGTGGTAGATTAATACACTTCCTGTAGTTCCGTAATGTCAAGCATTGTGAACATAATGCCGTCAATATCGCTATGCCAAGATTGGTGGAAATGTCCGTAGAACCATCTTTTTATAGGGTGATTGTTAGTTTTAAGATATTTATAAATTTTATCCATTACCAATCTTTCTTCTTCACAGTCTTTTAATAAATTAGGGTCTTGTAAAGACCACGAAACAAGCCCGTTTTTACTTTGTAACTCGCAAAAAGACGGTGCTGTATGTGTTATCACGATGTCAATTTTCACACCGTTGTTTGTAATATCATTTAATGCTGCCTCGTTATATTCCGGCATCTCATTTGTCCAGTAATATTGCTTTCCGGTGGTTTTAGCCATTGCTTGCAATCTCCATTGTCTGTCAATACTTATCGCACCTCCAACGCATAGTATAGTGTGGTTGCAAGCATCAATAATTGAGTAGTCGGGTAGTGTTTGCCAACGAGTCTTATTTATTAGCTGATTTTGAAAGTAAGTCGGGTCATCGTGGTTACCTCTAACCATTACAATCCAAATGTTATTTTTATTCAGCCTTTTTGAAACGCGATTGTATATTAGGTCATAGTATGTAGGTTTCGCAAAGCCAAATCCACAGTCTCCCGCCACTATAACAAGAGTGTCGTGCATATCATATTGCATACAGATTTTGAACACCAAAGATTCAAAATCTCCGTGTACATCTCCGCAACACACTATTTGCTTAGCATCAGGATATGAAAATTTCATAAGGAAAGTACATATTGTCCTCTGTTCGCGAAATGAGAACATTGGCAAAGATAATAAAATTATTGCATTGTATTTATTTTGCTATGTCAAAATTTTTTACTAAATTTGAATTGTAAAAATCAGTAGACTTGTTTGATAGTTTGGGGTATAAATTGTAATGTTTTAGAGTATGGAAGAAAATAAAATAGTAATATATCAAACCAGTGACGGACAAACACAAATAGATGTCCGTTTAGAGAAAGAAACAGTTTGGCTATCTGCTAATCAAATGTCGTTGTTGTTTGATAGAGATGATAAGACTATTAGAAAGCATATAAATAATGCCATAAGAGAAGAATTGTCAGACTCTGTGGTTGTCGCAAAATTTGCGACAACCACAGAGCATGGTGCTATAGAGGGGAAATTGCAGACTCGCGATATTAATTTCTATAATTTAGATGTCATTATTTCAGTAGGTTATCGTGTAAAGTCAAAAGGAGGCGTGGAATTTAGACGTTGGGCAAACCGGGTATTAAAAGAATATTTAGTAAAAGGCTATGCCATAAATAACAGATTGGTGGCACAGAAATATGAGGAAGTAGCCTAAAGCCGTACTGAAGAAAAAGACACTATGGTGAAAGTAGTTGTAAACCTGATAAACAAAGATAACAAGTGAACCATATAAGAAATGTGAATCAATAAAATCAAATATTTATGAACTCAGAAAAAGGATTTGTGTATATACTTAATAAATAAAGATAAAAACGAGTTGACTACAAAATGTAGTCAACTGAAAATGACAGTGGTTCTATTGTGAAGCAACTATCTAAAAATTGAAATAGTTCAAATTGAAAATATAGGGAATTGGAAAGCAATAACAAACAACAATAATTGTTACGTTTATTAAAAGGTGATGATACTGTAAATGATACTGTAAATGATACTATAAATGATACTGTAAAAAATAATCTTTCATCATTGACAAATACTGAGAATGCAGTTTTGCGTGCAATTTCTGAAGAACCTTGTGCCACGTATGAACGTTTGGCTGAGAAATGTAGCATTTCACGACCAACTGTTGCCAGAAGCCGAAAAATTGAGATAGTTCAAGATGAAGAAGGAGAGTAGTGAGTTGGTTAGTGCTACTACCCAACTGAGATTAGCAGCAATTGGCGACAAATAATAAGTAATGGGTAAATAAAAAATATAATTATGGACAAACAAAAGTACAACAACTATCCGCTGTCTATCAGTCAGATATTAGGTTTAATTGAGGCAAATGATATCGCCATACCAGAGATACAACGTCCATTTGTATGGCGTAGGGCACAAGTGAGAGATTTGATGGATTCCCTTTATAAAGGTTATCCGACGGGATATATCATTATTTGGAAAAATCCTGACGTTAAGCTGAAAAATGGTCAAATGTCGGAAGGTAAGAAGGTTCTTATTGATGGGCAACAGCGCATCACGGCGCTTATGACTGCTATAGCTGGCAGAAATGTTGTGTTTAGTGATTATAGTGAAGGGCGTGTGAAAATAGCTTTTGATCCGTTTGCAGCTCTTTCTGGTAGTCCTGATGCTGAGATTTTTGCGGTGCAGACACCTGCTCACATTAAGAGCAAAAGGTGGATACCGGATATTTCTGAAATATTCAAGTCAGATTTCTCTAGTTTTAAATTCATAGGTAAATATGTTGAGGCTAATCCCGAAATGGATCAGGATGTTTTACATCGTGTGATAGAAGGTTTAAGAAATTTGATACATTGTAACATTGGTGTTATTGATTTGGATGCAAGTTTGGATATTGACATTGTTACAGATATCTTTATTCGTATCAATTCCAAAGGTACAGCCCTTAGTCAAGGAGACTTTGTAATGTCTAAAATTGCCGCTGATGAAATTCATGGTGGTAACGCTCTGCGTAAAGTCATTGATTATTTCTCGCATCTATGTAAAGATGGAACTTTCTTTAATAAAATTCACGAAAAAGATGCTGCCTTTGCTACCACGGAATACATTAATATGCTGCGTTGGTTAAAAGATGACAAGGAAACTGTGTATGATCCTGAATGTGATGATGTTTTGCGTGTTGCATTTATGCACAAGTGCAAACGAGCAAAACTATCTGATTTGGTAGCCTTGCTTTCCGGACGTGATTTTGAAACTAAAGAGTACAGAGAGGAAATAGTTGAACAGACTTATGAAGAAATTAAATCGGGAGTAAAAAATGTAATCAGTGAATTTAATTTTACTCAATTTATGTTGGCTATTCGTTCAGCAGGATTTATCTCCAAGAAACTTGTAAATTCTGTTATGGCGATAGATTTTGCTTATGCAGTTTATTTGATACTTCAAGAAACAAAAGAAGTATCAGTGGATGAAATTAAGAGTTTGGTACAACGCTGGTATGTTCTTTCGGTGCTTACAGGACGTTATAGTTCTTCTCCAGAATCAGCTTTTGCAAAGGATATTCGTCAAATAGGCGAAAATGGCGTAAAAGCAACTTTGAAATCTATAGAGGATGCTAGTTTGTCAGATAATTTCTGGGATATACAATTAAATCAAAATTTGACATTTGTATCTTCCATAAATCCAACCTACCAGGTGTATTTAGCAGCACAGATTTTCTTCAAAAAAGATTCGCTGTTATCGCATATTCCTATTAGTGAAATGGTGAATTTGGGAGGTGATATTCATCATATTTTTCCAAAGAAATATTTAGTGGATAATGGATATGAGAAAAATCAGTATAATCAAGTTGCCAATTATGCATATTTAGATACACCAATTAATATAAAGATAGGCAAGAAGGCTCCAAACGAATATTTTCCAGAAGCGTTGATGGAAATTATGAAAAAATCAGAAGTATCGTTCAAATCAATTAAATCAGAAGATGAATTCAATAGAAATTTAGAAGACAACTGCATTCCGATAGAAGTATTACAAATGGATTATAAAAGGTACGAAGAATTTCTTGATATTCGTCGTCAGAAGATGACGGCATTAATACGAGCATATTACTATAGCCTCTAATTTATTTACAATATGCACAGCGAAATAAATCATAAAGGTGACATCATTGAATCTTGAATGAGATAATAAACAACAGAAATGAAGAACGAACAAAATATCATAATATACAAAAGTGATGATGGCAAGGCACATTTGCAAGTGCGTCTTGAAAATCAAACAATGTGGTTGTCTCAAAAGGAGATGTCTGAATTATTTGGCTGTTCAACAGACAATATATCGTTGCATTTGAAAAACATTTTTATATCAAAAGAATTGCAGAAAGATTCAGTTACCGAGAAATTCTCGGCAACTGCTTCCGATGGGAAAAACTATTTCACTACATTCTATAATCTTGATGCCATTATTTCTGTTGGTTATAGAGTTAACTCATCACGTGCAACTCAATTTCGTATATGGGCTACCAGTGTGTTGAGAGACTATATTGTGAAGGGATTTGCAATGGATGATAACAGGTTGAAAGATCTGGGTGGTGGAAATTACTGGAAGGAACTGCTTGACAGAATACGTGATATCCGTTCAAGTGAAAAAGTGATGTATCGCCAAGTGCTCGACATTTATGCTACTGCAGCAGACTATAATCCAGAAAGTGATTTGTCTTTGCAGTTTTTTAAGATAGTACAGAATAAATTGCATTATGCCGTACATCATCATACGGCGGCTGAACTCATATATGAGCGTGCTGATGCTGCACAACCATTTATGGGAATGCAGTCGTTCAAAGGTGATTGGCCTAAATTGGCTGATGCTAAAATTGCCAAAAATTATCTGTCGGCAGAAGAATTGAAGATATTAAATAATCTAGTATCGGGATATTTTGATTTTGCTGAAATTCGGGCTATGCGTCGCAAGTTTGTTTATATGCAGGATTACATCAATCAGTTGGATGCAATCTTGTCATCAACTGGAGAATCGTTGTTGGAAGGTGCAGGTAATGTGTCTCACGAGCAAGCTATGCAAAAGGCTACAGAAGAGTATCGTAAGTGGCAGAATAACACACTCTCACCTGTTGAGCAGGCGTATCTTGATTCAATCAAGCTTCTGAACGCGGAGGGGAAAAGGAATGTAGCAGCCCCGACAAGTACCGAATAAGTGCCGTCCAAGTAACATTCAAGTTGAAAGGACTAGTAATGTCAATATAGATGAATACATTAGTATTTCTGAGATAATAAAAAATGTGGATTAAACCATAGAGAAACATTTAGGACAAATTATATATTTAGTGTTTTGGAAGATGGTGCTATATGACGTGAATACAAGTAACAGCCGCATTATCCTAAGCAATGGTACAGGCTTACCGAAAAAAAGCGAAAGCTTGGAAATTAGAAATTATATCATAGCCGATAATAAACTAAAAATGGTCATTTGCAGAAAAAGGTTGACCATATCTTTGATATGTCAAAAAAAAT
>JAZLHT010000181.1:0-10095 GCA_045616965.1 Candidatus Enterocola sp. | reverse complement strand
GATGTAATAAAGCCCGCATTAGGAGACCAGTATCTTAAATACTCACCATACTTGCTCACAGTATTCTTCTTTATATTGTTGAACAATTTGATGGGACTTATTCCATTCTTCCCATTTGGAGCGAACCTTACAGGTAACATTTCAGTGACATTGGTATTAGCGGTGCTTACATATCTCATTACAAACGTAGGTGGTTCAAAATGCTATTGGAAAGATGTCCTTTGGCCTGATGTACCCCTGTTCTTGAAAGCACCTATTCCGTTGATGCCTGTTATTGAGATAATCTCAACTCTAACAAAACCTATAGCCCTTATGATAAGGTTATTTGCAAATATATTTGCAGGACACATGATTATATTGGTACTTATCTGCCTTATATTTATATTCTCATCAATTATGGGTATTGCAGTAGGTGCAGGAGTATCAGTTGTTTCAATAGCATTCTCACTATTCATGTATTGCCTTGAATTATTGGTGGCATTTATCCAAGCATACGTATTTACAATGCTTTCAGCCATATTCATAGGATTGGCAAGAGTGAAAGAAGAGGGTCAAGGATAAAGGGACAAGGGTCAAGGGTCAAGGAACAAGGAAAAATATTTAAATAAATTTCAATTATCAATTATTAATTTTCAATTATTATGTTAGGTATTATTCTTCAAGCCGCTGCAGCAGGTGCTGCCGGCGCATCGTTGGCAAAATTGGGTGCAAGTATAGGTGCTGCAATCGCTATTATAGGTGCAGGACTTGGTATCGGTCGTATTGGTGGTACAGCAATGGAAGCCATTTCTCGTCAGCCTGAAGCCGCTGGTAACATACGTTCAAGTATGATTATTGCCGCCGCTCTTATTGAGGGTGTCACCTTGTTTGCTATTATTATTTGTGCCTTGGCAATTTTGGTATAACTTATATAAATATCACTTGCAGACTTTGCATCTGCAAGTGTTTATAAAAGTTACACTATTGCCATTGTAAAATCTAAAAATTTTATTTATGAATCTGTTTCTACCCGATTCAGGATTGGTGATATGGATGACAATTGCATTCCTCATCCTATTCATAATTCTTGCCAAATTTGCTTGGCCCGGAATCCTGAAATCGATAACAAGTCGTCAGGAGCATATAGCCGAATCCCTTAGAAAAGCGGATGAAGCAGCTAAAGCGTTGGATTCTTTAAACGAAAAAGGAGCCAAAATAATTGCAGATGCCCAAGCAGAGCAACTTAAGATGGTTCAAGAGACGCAAGCTCTCAACAAAGCAATGATTGAGGAAGCTAAAGCAAAAGCAGGAGCAGAGGCCGCCAAAATCATAGAGGCTGCCAGGGAGCAAATCAAAAACGACAAAGAGAATGCTATTAAAGAGTTGAGAAAAGAGGTGGCATCTATATCCATTGAAATGGCAGAAAAGGTATTGAGGAAAGAATTGGCTAACGAACAAGCTCAAACCGCATATATCAATACCCTGCTTAGTGAAATGGATAAGACCACTCCTGCAAGTTAATTATAATGAACAACGGAAAAATATCCATACGGTATGCACGAGCCTTGCTTCTAAGTGCTAAAGAAAAGAATGTGGCAGATAAGGTCTATTCTGAAATGTGTGCCATAGAGGAGGCTTATGATAAATTTTCTGACATCAAGACAAATTTGGCATCTCCTACTGTCACGGTCACAGAAAAACAAGATCTGTTGCTATCTGTTTTTGCAAACAAGGCAAGCAAAGAGACAGAAGCGTTCATTAAATTTGTTATTACGCAAAAACGCATTGATTATATGCAGATGATTGCACGCATGTATGGAAAACTTTACAGAGAAGATTGCAATATTGTAATAGGCAACATAGTAAGTGCTACCGCCTTGTCTGATGAGGCTGTAGCATCTATAAAAAAATATATAGAAAAACTGAGCGGCTCTGAAAACATAGAGTTACACTCCACTCAAGACAAAACACTTGTAGGTGGATTTGTACTTGACATAGACAATTACCGCTTAGACGCAAGCATTAAAGGACAATTAAACAAACTGGAATATTATGCCGGACATTAAACCAAGTGAAATTTCAAGTGTATTGAAGCAGAAACTTGATGGTTTCAAAAACAAGTTAGAATTTGAAGAGACTGGTAAAGTTCTTCAAGTTAGTGATGGCGTGGCACGTGTATTCGGTCTTAACAACGTACAGGCAACAGAGCTTGTTGAGTTTGAAGGCGGAATAATGGGTATAGTGCAAAACCTTGAGGAAGACAATGTGGGCGTTGTGTTACTTGGACCAACATCTCTTGTAAAAGAGGGATTTACAGTAAAAAGGACAAAACGTATCGCCTCCATTATGGCTTCTGAGGGCATGCTTGGCCGTGTAATAAACACAATAGGTCAGCCTTTGGACGGTAAAGGTCCTATAGAGGGTAAGGCATACGAGATGCCTCTTGAGCGTAAGGCACCCGGAGTTATTTTCCGTCAGCCTGTAAACGAGCCTCTTCAAACAGGACTAAAGGCCATTGATGCTATGATTCCTATCGGTCGTGGACAGCGTGAGCTTATCATCGGTGACCGTCAGACAGGAAAGACAGCCATTGCCGTAGATACTATAATCAATCAGAAACAAAACTTTGAAGACGGGAAACCTATCTACTGTATATATGTAGGTATTGGTCAGAAAGGTTCTACAATAGCCAATTTGGTACAGACATTGGAGAAGTATGATGCCATGAAATACACTATCATAGTATCTGCCACTGCATCTGACCCTGCCGCTATGCAGTTCTATGCTCCATACGCAGGTGTAGCCATTGCAGAATACTTCCGTGATACAGGCCGTCATGCTCTTGTTATATATGATGACTTGTCAAAGCAGGCTGTTGCATATCGTGAGGTTTCATTGATACTTCGCCGTCCTTCTGGACGTGAGGCTTACCCTGGTGATATCTTCTACCTACACTCCAGATTGTTGGAGCGTGCCGCTAAAATCATTGCCAACGATGATGTAGCACGCAAGATGAATGATATTCCTGAATCAATTAAGGATATAGTTAAGGGTGGCGGTTCCATTACTGCCCTACCTATTATTGAGACTCAGGCTGGTGACGTTTCGGCTTACATTCCTACAAATGTGATTTCAATCACAGACGGTCAGATATTCTTGGAGTCAGGCTTATTCCACTCTGGTGTACGTCCTGCCATTAACGTGGGCATCTCTGTATCTCGTGTAGGTGGTAACGCTCAAATCAAGTCAATGAAGAAGGTTGCCGGTACTCTTAAACTTGACCAGGCTCAATATCGTGAATTGGAGTCATTCAGCAAGTTTGGTGGAGATTTGGATGCAACTACAATAGCTACTCTTGATAAAGGTAAGAAGAACGTTGAGATTCTTAAACAACCACAATACTCCCCTCTTACTGCAGAGGAGCAGGTTGCTATAATTTTCTGCGGCACAAATGCCTTGTTAAAAGAAGTTCCTGTAGAGAAGGTATCTGAATTTGAGTCTAAATTCCTTGAGATACTGAATGTTAAGCATAGGAAAGATGTTCTTGACCCTATTAAGGCAGGTCAAATAGACGATAACATTAAAGAGATTCTTACATCTGAGGCTAAAAAACTATCTGATCAATTCAAATAATGGCATCATTAAAGGAAATACGTGCAAGGATAGGGTCTGTGCAATCAACGCACAAGATTACATCTGCTATGAAGATGGTTTCCGCCGCCAAATTACATAAGGCGGAAGACCGTACACTTCAGGCTGTACCGTATAAAAATAAACTTTCTGAGGTTCTTGCCAGATATTTAGGTTCTATTGATGATGAGAACTTTAAAGTATCACTATCTGTTGAACGTGAAGTAAAAAAAATAGCCTTAGTGGCAATATCTTCAAGTTCAGGCTTATGTGGTGCCTTTAATTCCAACATTGCAAAGCTCTTAAAGCAAAAGATAGAAGAGAATTTATCTCTTGGCAAAGAGGTTTTGGTTATACCGATAGGCACTAAAGTTGATGAGTCTCTAAAGATGGTGAAGATACAGCATCCTGACATTGAAGTAAATAGGGATTTTGTACATTTGTGTGAAAAACCAGACTACAATGAGTCTTGCAAAGCCTCAAAGATGCTGACAGAGATGTTTCAGAATGGTGATTTTGACAGGGTTGAACTTATCTATAATCATTATAAGAACGCAGGTGTTCAGATTCCTATTGTGGACCAATTTTTACCGATTGCAACCGTAAGTGCAAAAGGTGGAGATTCTAACAGACTATATTTTGTAGAGCCTAATCCTAAGGAATTTGTGGAGAGTTTGGTTCCTATTGTAATAAGAACTATGTTCTACACCACTCTGTTAGACTCATCTACAGCAGAATTCGGAGCAAGGACTACCGCTATGCAGGCGGCATCAGAGAATGCTGAGAAATTATTAGGAGAGATAACTGTTCAATATAACAGGGCTCGTCAGGAATCTATAACAAACGAGCTTATTGACATTGTCAGCGGTTCGTTAGCTCAAAAATAATGGAAGTTACAAGACTTTTTGACATATTAGACAGATATAAGGAGATAAATCCTAATCAAAAGGTGGCACTATCGTGCAAAAGAGAAGGACAGTGGATTAACTATAGTTTGGACGACTACATTACAAAAACAAACTATATAAGTGCCGGGTTGCTGTCCATCGGGGTAAAAAAGGGAGACCGCATAGCCATTATAAGTTCTTCCAGACCTGAGTACAATATGATAGATATGGGTATTATGCAGATTGGTGCCATTTCCGTACCTATATACCCTACTATCAGCGAGGCAGACTACAACCACATTCTAAATCATGCTGAAATATCGTATGTTTTCTCTGAGGGTGAGGAATTACTACGTAAGATAGAGAGCATTCTGCCTACAGTACCGTCAATCAAAGGAATCTATACGTTTAAGGATAGAGGCCGTCATAAATATCTGGCAGAGTTACTTGAATTGGGAGAATCACAATACGAGGCCAAGAAATCTGAAATTGAAAAAATTAAGGCTTCTGTAAATGAAGATGACACAGCCTGCATAATATACACATCGGGAACAACAGGTCTGCCTAAAGGTGTTATGATAAGCCATAAGAACATTCTTATGCAAGTTAAGGAGACCGCTAAAATTCCTGCTGATTGGAGTGATACGGCATTCAGTTTTCTGCCGTTATGCCATGCATACGAGAAACTTATGGTATATATGTACCAATACAGAGGTATGTCTATTTACTATGCAGAGAGTTTAGGTACTATTGTTGAGAACATAAAGGAGGTTAATCCTACTATTATGACCTGCGTTCCTCGTGTTCTTGAGAAAATCTATGACAAGATATTCGCTGCGGGTAAGAAATTGCCATACGCCAAGCGTCAAATCTACTTTTGGGCTATTAAGTTGGCTTTAAACTATAAAAAAGACTTAAATCCTGCATCTAAAGAACTGTATAAAATTGCTGATAAGTTTGTATATTCCAAATGGAGAGAGGCAATAGGCGGTCATTTTGACACTATTGTATCCGGTGGCGCGGCTTTACAGCCAAGGCTTGCCGCTTTTTTCACTGCCATAGGAATGCCTATATTTGAGGGATACGGACTTACTGAAACCGCTCCGGTAATTGCCGTAAGCTCTAAAGAGCCTGACGGATTGGCTTTTGGTACAGTGGGGAAACCATTAAAAGGTGTTGAAGTTAAGTTGGATCCAGAGACAAACGAGATAATATGCCGTGGAGACAATGTTATGAAAGGCTACTACAAGGCACCTGATTTAACGGCACAAGTAATAGATAAAGACGGTTGGTTCCACACCGGTGATACGGGTAGATTTACTGAGGCAGGGCAACTTGTAGTTACAGGCAGACTTAAAGGAATATTCAAAACGTCGATGGGGAAATATATAAACCCATTTGTTATAGAAGAGAAATTCTCTCAATCCCCATTTATTGATAACGTTATGGTTGTAGGTGAAAATCAGAAGTTTGCAGCCGCCATAATATCTCCAAATTTTCATTTCCTAAAATCTTGGTGCAAATCTCATAAAATTCATTACACATCCGATGCAGTCATTATTGAAGACGAGCGTGTAAAGGCAAGAATTAACGAAGAAGTTAAAAAATATAACCAGAAACTTGGTGAGACCGAAAAAATCAAGAGAATAACACTTGTTCCTGAAGAGTGGACAGTTAAAAACAAGTTGTTGACCCCTACTCTCAAGGTTAAAAGACCTGAAATAATGAATAAATACAAAGAAGAAATCGATAAAATGTTCATATAATTTTTGTTTTTTCATTTTTTTTCATATCTTTGTGGTGTTAAACATTTAAAAACATTGCCTATAAGTCAAACACTTTACACTATCAACTGCATAAGTAAAGTATGACATTGTTAAAAAACATGACCGATCAAGATTTGGTCAGGCTTTACGCAGAAGGCAATAACGACGCTTTCAGGTATCTTTTATTCAGACATAAGGATTACATATATTCTTATATCTATTCGTTCGTTCATAATCAGGATGACAGTAATGACATTTTTCAAGAACTGTTCATTAAAGTGATTTACTGCATTAGAAACAACAACTACAATGAGGAGGGAAAATTCCGTAACTGGGTGCTACGTATCGCTCATAATATGGTGATGGACTATCTTAGGGCGTCAGCGGCAAACACTACAGTATCTGCAGACAATGAGGATTTCACGCTACTTAACAACAAAGACATTTGTGAAGGAAATATAGAAGATTCAATTGTTGATGACCAAATCAACACAGATCTAATAAAACTGGTTCACCTGTTGCCTGAAAACCAACGTGAGGTTGTATATATGCGTTATTATAAAAACATGAGTTTCAAGGAGATATCCGACAAGTTAGGTTGCAGTATAAACACCTCTTTAGGACGTATGCATTATGCCATTCTTAACATAAGAAAAATGGCAAAAGAAAATAAATTGCTATACTAAACAATATAAGTTTTATTGTTCCGTTATATAGGTGAATACATAACTTATTTGCCTATGAAAAACGAATACCACTTATCTTACGCTTATTTTACATCAGATTTCATTCCCGCAGAATTGCTGTCGCCAAAGCAAAGCACTATTGATGCAATATTAGCATTTGCGGAAAATTATTCGTATCTTTGCAATAAAAATATGAATTATGAGTTTAATAGCGCCTTCACTTCTTTCAGCTGATTTTACACACCTGGCTTCTGATATTGAAATGATTAACAGCAGCGAGGCTGATATGCTCCATCTTGATATTATGGATGGGGTTTTTGTGCCTAACATATCGTTTGGATTTCCTGTTATTGAATCTTTTAAAACTATGTGTATAAAGCCGTTAGATGTACATCTTATGATAGTTGAACCAGACAAGTTCATTGATAATTTTGCAAAAATAGGGGCAAGTTACATAAATGTTCACTACGAAGCATGCACTCACCTACACCGTACGATTCAAAAAATAAAGGCTACTGGAGTCAAGGCTGCGGTGACTCTTAATCCGCACACACCAGTATCTCTGCTTGAAGATATTGTAAATGATGTGGATATGGTGCTTCTTATGTCTGTAAATCCAGGTTACGGCGGGCAGAAATTCATAGAGAATACACTAAACAAGTGTGTTCAGCTTAAAGAACTTATTGCACGCAAGAACTCCAAAGCTCTTATTGAGATTGACGGTGGCGTTAATCTTGAGACAGGTAAAAAACTTGTTGATAATGGAGCAGATGTACTTGTTGCAGGTAATTTTGTGTTTAAATCATCAGACCCGATTAAGACAATACATGAATTGAAACAATTATGATGATTCGGTGATGCGGTGATTCGTCATACATCATACATCATACATCATACATCGTCATACATCATACATTGCGTATTTCATGCATTCCTATCCATTTGTAAAAATCACGATTCCCTTTGTTGTTGGAATTATAATCGGCTGGATAACATTAAGTTATACAGCCGCTATTTTATTTGCCACATCGGGGTTATTAGTTTGGATTTTAGGAATTTTATGTGAGCATAAAGAACTTTACAACCACCGTCATATACGTGGAATAGCAATCTCATTAATGCTTGTATCAAGCGGAATTGCTGTTTATAACGCATCACTACCCTACGAATTGACAGACCAAAAGATGGTGTCATCATACCAAATCTACCAATTAAGCAAAAACACCACTCCATCTGCCTTAGAAATAAAAGCCTTGCAAATAAGAGAAAACCTGATAGAAACATACAAGGCATATATTTCTGAAGAGAACATAGGCATAATATCTGCCCTTACACTTGGCAAGAAAGATGACCTTAGCAGAGACACCCGTCAAATCTTTTCCCTGGCAGGTGGCTCCCATGTACTTGCTGTAAGCGGTCTGCATGTGGGTATTATTTATGCCATAATTTTAGGATTACTGTCATTTATACCACACTCTCAGATTGGAAACTTTACAAGGCACTCTATCGTAATATTGTGCCTTTGGTTTTATGCGTTTATTTGCGGACTGCCTGCAAGCGTAGTACGTTCCGCCTTTATGTTTTCTCTGATATCGGGTGCATACATACTTGGAAAATGCAATTACAGCCTTAATGCTGTGTTTGTATCGGCGTTCTTTATGCTGCTGTATAAGCCTCTGTATCTGTTTGATATAGGGTTTCAACTGAGTTATGCGGCAGTTATCAGCATTCTTGTTTTTTATCCAAAATTATATTCATTCCTAAAATTCCAAAACAAGGTAATGGTATGGATTTGGGGCATGATTTGCGTATCAGCGGCTGCACAAGTAGGAACAATGCCATTAACTATATACTATTTTCATCAAATACCTGTGTATAGCGTCCTCACCAATTTTGTAGTGATTCCCGCCGCTTTTATAATTATCTACGTAGCTTTGGTCCTGCTTGTTTTCAGTTCTATACCGCCTGTTGCGGAATTTACAGGTACTATAGCAGATTTTATTATCCAGTGGTTATATGGCAGCATTGAGGATATTGTAAATCTACCATACTCTGTCATCTCTGATATTCATATCAGTTTTTATATGGTGATAATGCTGTTTGCCATAATTTTTATATCATCGTTTTTTATAAAGTCATTAAAAAATCGTATCTTTGTCAATTAAACTTATTTTACCCGATGATAACAAAAATTATACCGGAAGAGAAAATTATTGCTGTGTTAAAGCTTATTAACAAAGCTAAAAAAATTGTTATAATATCTCATAAAAGACCCGATGGAGATGCTATAGGCTCTACCTTGGGATTATTCCATTTTCTTACCACTCAGGATAAAGAGACTTCTGTGATTTTACCTGACACCATCCCAGGGTATATGTATGCGTTACCATCGGCAGACAATATAATATTTTACGACAAACAAAAAGCTGAAGCAAACGCTCTTATAAACGAGTGCGACTTGCTTTTCTGCTTAGATTTCAATGAATTAGACAGAATTGGAGATGTTGCGGAATCTGTAAGAGCGTGCAAAGCAAAAAAAGTACTGATGGATCACCATCTACACCACGGAGATTTTTGCGATGTTGTAATATCCCACCCTGAGGTAGCTTCCACAAGTGAACTTATATTCCGCATTATTTGTAGAATGGGATATTTTGCAGATATGACGCTGGAGTCAGCTCAATGTATTTGTGCAGGTATGATGACAGACACAGGCGGTCTGGCTTATAACGCAAACAGTCCCGAAATATATACCATCATTGGGGAATTGCTTAGAAAGGGTGTTGATAAAGATGCTCTATATCGCAAATTATTCAACAACTATTCTGAAAACAGAATGAAACTTATGGGATATATGCTTTATGAAAAAATGAAGATATACCCCGAATATCACACCGCAATACTTACGTTGAGCTATGATGAAATGTTAAAATTCAACTATAAACCCGGTGATAGTGAAGGATTTGTAAATATGCCACTCTCTATAGACCATGTGTTTTGCAGCATATTCATAAAAGAGGAAAAAGGTTGTATGAAACTATCGTTCCGTTCACAAGGAGATTTTGACGTAAACAAGATGGCAAATGAACTGTTTGGTGGCGGTGGGCATAAGAATGCATCGGGAGCAGAGAATAGAGGAACCATGGA
>JAZLHT010000180.1:0-1915 GCA_045616965.1 Candidatus Enterocola sp. | reverse complement strand
GCCGCAAAACCAGACTCGTTTGTGCCTGTGTTTGTTTGCCAGCCGGTAGTGGTCTTCATCTTTTTACCTGCATTACTCTGATCGCCCAAATAATCTCTGAGAGTGTTCCACTCCGCTACTGACGGAATGTGAGAACCGTTGGGGCAGATGCCCTGACGATTGCCTGTGAATGCCGTTGTCTGTGACTGACCGTCCGCTAAACCAACAGCAGCAGCCCAGTTATACAGCATACCCAACTTGCCGAACTGCTCATCTGTCATATAAGAAGGTTTGCTTACCGTTGTAGGGTCTGTGTAGTATTGGGTATATACTTTACTTGATGATGTGGATATAGTTTTAATACCAGCCACGTACGCCTCAGACTCTGTGTCATACTCTATACACTTTGTGTTTTCCTCGAGCCAGTATTGTTCTCCTATCTGCACCCAGTTGGCATCAGCATCCAACGCTTCTTGACAGGCAGGACGCGGTATTACAAACTCAACCAACTGTACAGGCATCTCCTTAACCTTTCCTGCAGTAATGGTGTTGGCTTTTGTGGTTGATAATTCTGTCTCAATATCGTCTGTTGATGTTACCGTTACATCAAATCCGCTTGCAAACGCACCCTCTGGAACTACAATCCAAAAATCTGTGGCTGTGCTTGTGCTAAGTGCTACATTTGTACAGTTAAGTGTTATGGATGATGTTCCGCCTGTGCTATGTGTGGCTACCGCACTTGTTTGTCGATTAACTGTAAATGTACCGTTTAGTTTCTCTGAACCTTTGGTTGTAACTGTTATGCTCTTTACTGAACCAGTTTTGCCATCCTTAAGTTTCAAACTGAGTTTCAGCACACCAAATGAGTGCTTGAAATTAAATGTGTTGGTCTCCGAATAGGCAACGCAAGGCATTGCTCCTGCTGCAAATGTGTTCTCTGCGTATGTTTGTGTATCTGGCATTGTAAATGTTATTGTACCTGCAGAGTATGTTGCACCATCAATTGCAGGGCATATTGCAGTCCAAGGTCCATTCTTGGCACACTGTCCTGCAAACTCCGCTGTGGTCTCACCTGCACCTTTTGTAAGGTTGCACTCGCTACCTGTTTGGTCTGCTGCTGTAAACACTTTCAGTTTGTCTGTTGATGACCATACCGCCGTTACGCCGTCTGACTTTATTGTGGTCTTTAACTCACCGTTTCCTGATGTGGCGGTAAACACCATTTCAGTCTTCTCAACTGATGGCTGTGCCTCTTTTACTGTCTCTTTTTTCTCACAAGATGCTGAAGCCAGCATTACCAATGCCGCTCCTGTTATGTAAATAAGTTTTTTCATTGTTTTATGTTTTTTAGTTTTTTTTCTGTTATTGTTTGTTAATTCCAAGTTCCGCTCTCTTTTGTTACGCCGTTGAGTTCACTTGAAGGGTCTTTCCATATTCCGTCCTCTTTTGTTACTCCGTTAAGCACGCTTTCAGGTGTTACAAAATTAACACCATCTGCATTGTATGGCTTGCCTGTGTTAAGTTCTGTTATCATTTCTGTATCTGTGCAGTCTATTGAGGCAAGTTTGCCGTCCGCAGACTCCATATCCACAGTAAAGCCACCTGCAAGTGTACCTACAGGCAGGCAGAAGAAGAAATAGGTGTAGTCTGTTGCATTCAGTGCCACGCCGCTGCCCAAGTTAATTGCAAGGGTGTTGTCTCCGCCTGATACATACTCAAGACCATTTTCAGATGTCTCTGTAACTTTAAATGTACCCCAGAGTTTTGCACTGCCGTTCTTGTCTGTAAGAATCATCTTGGTAACCGTAACGTCTGCTGTGGTCTTTATGCCCAAACGCAGCAGTCCTGTTGTGTTCTCAAAATACAGCTGGTTTGTGGTTGTGTATGACACCACTGGCACTGTTTTATTGGCATAACTGTTCTCCTTGTAATCTTG
>JAZLHT010000179.1:0-3496 GCA_045616965.1 Candidatus Enterocola sp. | reverse complement strand
GACGGTTTGAATGAGTCAGAATCTTTAACACGTTCAAAGAACTCACGTTCCTCCTTGTTAAGCCTTTCCGGTACATATACGGCGATATTTACAAGCAAATCTCCTGTGCCATAACGGTTTACATCTGGCAAACCTTTACCTCTGAGCCTTAGAATCTTACCTGTCTGTGTGCCTGGCTCTATTTTAATCTTGACCTTACCGTCAACAGTAGGAATCTCTACATCGCCGCCAAGAACAGCAGTAGGCAACGGCAATAACAGATTGTAAATCAAATCACGCTCATCGCGGATAAAAGTCTTATCCTCTTCTTCCTCTATAAGAATAAACAAATCTCCCGGCACGCCACCTCTGCGGGGTGCATTACCTTTGCCTCTCATAGTAAACTGCATACCAGTAGCAACACCTGCAGGTATGTTGATAGGTATAACCTCCTCCACCACTACTATTCCCTCTCCACCGCATTTAGGACATTTATTGGTAATGATTTTTCCTGTACCGCCACATTCAGGACAAACGCCTTGTGTCTGCATTTGACCGAATATTGAGTTTACAACCTTAGTAACCCTACCTGTACCATGGCAACGCTCACAAGTCTTTAAGTCTGAATCTGATTTGGCTCCCTTTCCGTTGCAATCGGGACATTTAACATAATGTTTCAACTTGATTTTCTTCTCACAGCCTTTGGCAATCTCCTGTAGATTTACCTTTACACGTATTCTAAGGTCTGTACCACGGCGTACAGCAGGACCTGAATCCCCTCCAAAACCTCCAAATCCACCAAAGCCGCCAAAACTGCCACGACCTCCGTTTCCGAATAAATCTGAGAATACACTACCAAATTGGGAGAATATATCGTCCATAGAGAATCCACCGGCACCACCAAATCCGCCTGCTCCATTAACTCCAGCATGACCAAATTGGTCATAACGCTGACGTTTTTCAGGGTCTGACAACACTGCGTATGCCTCGGCAGCCTCCTTGAATTTCTCCTCGGCTGTCTTGTCTCCTGGATTCTTGTCTGGATGATACTTTATGGCAAGTTTCCTATATGCTTTCTTTATGTCATCGGCAGAGGCGTTCTTCTCAACGCCTAACACCTCATAATAATCTCGTTTTTCCATAAAAAACTTCGTTTTTTAGGGTCAAGGGTCAGGGGTTTGTTCCTTTTGTTAAGGCTTCGCCTTAACCATGTTACTTCGTCACTCGGCATAATCCAAGTAAACTTGGTTCTGCTCTCGTTCCTAGTAACAGTCCCTTGTTCCTTGTCCCTTTAATTAGCAACTACCACTTTTGCGTACCTAATGACTTTATCATTGTATGTGTAACCTTTTTGTACACAATCTATTATCTTATTCTTTTGGCTTTCATCGGCGGCAGGGAACATTGTGGCAGCCTCATGAAAATCTGTATTAAAATCCTCATTCTCTGTGGCTATAACCTTTACATTGTTCTGCTCTAAAAATGTAGTGAATTTCTTATATATCAGCAGTACACCCTCTTTAATAGGGTCATCACCATCGGGTAGATTGTCAACTGCACGTTCAAAGTCATCTATAATAGGCAAAATGTTCTTTATGACATTTTCTCCGCCATATTTAAGCAGGTCAGACTTCTCTTTAAGTGTGCGTTTTTTATAATTATCAAACTCTGCCAAAAGGTAGGTATACTGATTCTTTGATTCTGCCAATTTCTCTGTAACAGACTCTATGGTCTCTTCTTTCTGTTCTGGCTGTGCCTCACTTTTAACTTCTTCTTTCTCAGCGTTTTGTTCTTTAATTTCCTCTTTTTGCTCTTTGTTTTTCATATCTGTTGGTGATATTTATTTTACAAAAATACATTAGCAAAAATCGTGCCACGATGTCAACGTTTGGCACGTTTTTTAGCCATTTCACGTTGTTGTGCCATCTGCTCCTTCTGCATTTTCTCCAATCGCTCCATAAAACCCGATTTCTTTTTAGGTTTCTTCTTGTTCTCCTCAAGCTTGGCAAGAACTTTCTTATCATCTACAAACAAGCGGAACAGGTAGGTCTGCCCTATTGTTATCAGCAATGATACAAGATAATAGTAGCTAAGACCTGCGGCATAATCGTTGAATATGAACAGGAACATAATAGGCATCAGGTACATCATCCATTTCATGGCAGGCATTTGACTGTTGCCAGGCTGGTCTCTCATAGTTATATGCGTATATACAATGTTTGTTATACACATAAGCAGACAGAACAGTGATACATGGTTTCCATATATTGACGATATTATAGGAATGTATGTATCCCAACTTAGTATGCTATCGTAGGTGGACAGGTCATCAGCCCACAGGAACCCTTGCTGACGTAACTCTATACATGCCGGGAAAAATGTGAACATGGCAAACAAGATAGGCATTTGCAATAACATTGGAAGACAACCGCCCATAGGGCTTACTCCTGCACTACGATAGAGGCTCATAGTGGCTTGCTGACGCTCCATAGCCTTATCCTCAGGTATCTTAGATGTAATTTCATCTATCTGTGGTCTAAGCACCCTCATTTTAGCCGTTGACATATAAGACTTGTATGTAAACGGAAGCAGAATCACCTTAATTATAAGTGTAAGCAAGAATATTATAAGGCCATAACTTACAATGAATCTACCTAAAAAGTTGAATATAGGTATTATCAGGTATTTGTTCACCCAACCAAATATACCCCAACCAAGAGGCAGAATATCTACAAGTTGCAAATCTTCAACATCTTCATAAGCCTCGTCTGTGTCTTTAAGTATCTTGTATTGGTTTGGTCCAAAAAAATACTTGAGTTCTGTTTTTTCAGCACCTGTAGGGTCAAAATTCACAACCATACGGCTATTGCAATGTTTAAGGTATCGGGTTCCATTGCCGTCAACACCATCGCTAAGCATTGACGATTCCAAATCGGTACTTGAAAAATAGCCCTCACCCTGTGCTATAATTATAGATGAAAAGAATTGGTCTTTAAACCCAATCCACTTAACCTTATTGGTTAGTTTCTGGCTGTCATCTTTCTCTGTCTCAAGGTTTTCCACATCATCTTCCAAGAACTTGTAATATAGCCCTGAATAGCGGTTCTCAAATTTCCTTCCCCTCTCCTGCTGGCGTATCATCATATCCCACTCCATATCAAGTCCGTTCTCACGCTGGCTTAGATATTTGGACATATTGTCTGCCTTTATATTAAAGCCAAGCATATAAGAGCCTTGAGGCAGTGTATATGTAAATCTCAACGCTCCCTCTGCCATTGTCAATGCCATCTCCAATGTGCTGTCATTGAGGTATGATGCCTTAAAATATAGGTCTTTAGTATCTACAACCCTGTTATTTGTGGTTATTAGGGTCATATTCTGCTCTGAGTCTGTTCCGTCAAACAGTATTAAAGGCTTGCCATTACTGGTAGTATAATCTTTTACCTCTACGCTTTGAACTTGACCGCCTTTGTTTGATACCGTTATCTTTATTAAGTCGTTCTCAAGAATAAAACCT
>JAZLHT010000178.1:0-5493 GCA_045616965.1 Candidatus Enterocola sp. | reverse complement strand
GTCCTCGTCTTAAAATAGGGAACCGCCTAACTTCAAGATAGTCTGTGTATGATACTCTTTTAGGGTATATGCGGTATTCACTAAGTTGTTTTTTATAGGCGTTTCGCAAATCTTTTGCATATTGATCAGGTGTTCTGTCTTTGAATTTTCTTGATAGCATTAATGCAAGTGAATCAACGTTGCTTTCAAAGAATGTTGCACCGGTTTTTTTGTTTTTTACTTTAAACGATTCCACCCTCATATCCAGGTATAGGTAATATGTAGGTATCGAACTTGCCATTAGTCTGCCGTCATCACTTAAGATGTTCCCTCTTTTTGCCTTGATGGTGTCAGGTGCTGCCTGTTTTGTATGCTGAAGGGCGGTAAGTTTGTCATACTCTTTATATTGCAGGTTTATTATCTGAAAAGCAATCATAAATGTAAGTCCTATCATAACTGCGTACAATATGGTATATCTGAGAATCATGGATGTATGAGTGTCTTCAGATCTCCAAATGAATACAAGCAGTACAAGTGTCACGACTGTAATCAATCCTAATATGATAAGAACAAACATTATTTAAGTATAACGGGATACGGGGGTGTGTCCAAATTCTCTAAACTCAGCCCCTTTTCTTTTATAAGTTTCTCTATTTCACGCTGCTGTCCTACCTCTAACAATTCTGAGGCGGTTATTATATATGTATATCTTTCTGTTGTAAGTTCTTTGTTAAGGTCGTCTATTTTACTTAGCATTTGCTCGCATTTCATTCTGTTGTCCATGTAGATGAACACGCATACTATTATTAAAAGAACTAATTTGCTTTGCCTTATCATAAAGTCTTTCATAAAGATTCTGCCGCTTGCGAAATCTTTAATGGAAATGCTTTTAATAAATTTGCTGTCTGCTATTTTTTTGAAAAAGTTCATAATATTACTTTCAATTTCTTTCAGCCACTCTCAGTTTTGCACTACGTGAGCGTGGATTGCCCTCAATTTCTGCGTCAGACGGTATTATTACTTTCCCCTTCGGAGTAAAAGGCGCTATGACCTTCCCATAAAAATCTTTCTCTAAAATTCCCTCAAAATTCCCCGATTTCATAAAGTTTTTAACCAGTCTGTCCTCTAATGAGTGATATGTAATGATTACCAGCCTGCCTTTTGGTTTTAATGCTTTTATGGTTTCAAGAAGCATTGCTTTTAAAGAACCTAATTCATCATTAACTTCTATTCGTAACGCCTGAAATATTTTTGCCAAATCCTTCTTCTTGTCTTTACCGCAAAAACGCTCAACAATTTGAGTGAATTCAAAAATTGTATCAATATTTTTTTGAGTTCGTTTCTTTACTATTTCGGAGGCTAACCGTTTAGATTGAGACAACTCTCCGTAGTAAAAAAATATGTCGGACAGTTGGGATTCGTGATAGTTGTTGATTATGTAAGCCGCCGTTAATTCTGAATCCTGATTCATTCTCATATCAAGCGGGCCGTCAAATCTGAATGAAAACCCTCTTTGGCTCTCGTCAAAGTGGTGCGATGATACGCCTAAGTCCGCAATTATACCGTCAAATTCTCTTATTTCATAATATTTGGCAAAATTGTTAAGATATCGGAAATTGCTTAATGCAAATATTATTCTATTGTCGTTTGGTATGTTTGCTATGGAGTCTTTGTCTCTGTCAAAAACAAGCAATTTTCCATTTTGTCCCAATTTCTCCAATATCGCCCTTGAGTGACCGCCTCCACCAAATGTAAGATCTGCATATATGCCGTTCTCTCTGATATTTAGATTATTGACACTCTCTTCAAGAAGAACGGGTATGTGGTAGGGTTCTGTCATATTAATCTTCGATATTGCTGTTTCTATTCATTAGAATCTCAAGTTCTTTTGCAAAATCATCGGGTGCTATGAACGTCTCTTCAATCTTTCCGGCTGGCCAAATTTCTATTGTGGTGTCGCTGCCCACAAACCGAATGTCTGATTTAATGCCTAATGCGTCTATGTATCGGCGTGGTATCAACATTCTGCCGTTTTCTTCAAGTTCTATTCTGTCCGCCTCAGATACAAACTGACGGAATATCTGACCTTGCTGGCGGTTCCAATTGTTCAGCTGTCCCTTCAGGCGGGATACGATTTCATTCCATGCGTCTTCAGTATAGAGTACGAGGCAATTGCAAAAGATATCTTTACGTAGTATAAAGTTCTTACAATCATCAAGTTGCTTGCGTAATTGCACGGGCAGGAATGCTCTTCCCTTGGCATCAACTCTTGCATCTATGTTTCCAATCAATGATTGCATAAAATACGTCCATTTTAAAATTGGGTGTAAAGGTATTGTATTTTTCTCCACTTTGCAACTTTTTTAGACACAATTAGACACAAAAGTTATTAACAATTCAACAGAAAATGCGAGAAATGTTAAAAAATTTTTTTTGTTAAAGATTTTTTTTATCTTTGCACCCGATATGGAACAAGTGATTGATCGCATAGACAGAGGACTTATTTTGGCTGAGCTTACGTCTGATAAGTTCTTAAGGCACACCAATAAGGGTGGCAATGAGATTTATGTCACCACGGCTGCTGAATCTCCAAATGTTATGCGTGAGATTGGCAGACTTAGGGAGTTGTCATTCCGTATTCCAGGCGGTGGTTCGGGCAAATCTTTTGATGTTGATGAATTTGACACTATGGATAAGCCATACAAGCAATTATTTGTGTGGGATCCTGTCAATCAGGAGATTATCGGAGGTTATAGATATATACATGGCAGAGATGTTACGTGTGATGTCCATGGTCAGCCGTTGCTTGCCACCTCTGAGTTGTTTAGTTTTTCAGAGAGATTCAAGAACGACTATATGCCTGTAACTTTGGAATTGGGAAGATCCTTTGTACATCCCGACTACCAGGCTACAAAAATGGGTACAAAGAGTATCTTCGCACTTGATAACCTCTGGGATGGATTAGGGGCGATTATGATAACGGAGAAAAACACTAAGTACCTTTTTGGTAAGGTTACTGTATATCAGCAGTATAACGCAGATGCCAGGAATTTGATATTCGCATTTATTGATAAGTATTTTCATGATACTGAGAATCTTGTGGTTGCAAAATGTCCGTTGACCAACCCGATTTCAAGAAAAATGGCTAATGAGATTTTTAATGCAGGCGATTATAAGGGAGATTTCAAACTGCTGAATCATAATGTTAGGAATTTGGGAGTGAATGTGCCTCCTCTTGTTAATGCTTATATCGGGTTGGCTCCAAGTATGAAAACATTCGGGGCTTCATATTGCCAATCGTTGGGTGGTGTTATAGAGTTTGGACTGCTGATTCCGCAAGATCAGATATACGAAGAGAAAAAATGCCGTCATATTGAGTCTTTTCTTGCTGAAAGAAACGAGAGGACCAAGTCTAATCTATAAAAATGTAAAAAATGAAAAGGACACCTTATTTTTGCGATGAGGTGTTTTTTGCTTTTTTTTGTTTTTTGTGACTGAATATTTGAATATTTGTGCAAAATTGCGTAACTTTGTGATCTTCACTATAGATTGCAGTTGCTATGAGAAGATCATATATACTATTCTTGTTGATTGGCTTGCTTTTACTTGCTGCTCCCGTTGAATCGTTTGCTGCTTATACACTGGCTGTTTTCCCCACATCATCCCCTACAAATATCCAATATTTCACTTTTGAAAATGCAGGTACCAATGTATCTGACGAAATGGTGGTGTATGCCTCGGTATCCGGAGATTGGCAAGATTACAGTTATTGGGTAGGGGTTGATAACCAGCAGGTTCCAGGAGTCTCTCAGACTGAGGCGTTGAGTGATTTGGGGAAATGTACAACGGGACTGTTCGGTTTTAGTATATATACCACACATACCTACGATGCAAACTATTATCCGCATCAATTCCGTCAGTTAGACGACACTCAATATATTTATGGCGTTGCATGTTGGGTTGCCACACTCACCGAAGGGTGTAAGGCAGGAGATCCAAGTACTGCAGGCAGTCATGTTTTTACGGGAAGTAACACTACTTTTGAGTATGAATTTCCAATTGATATCACATACGCTACTTTTAAGATTTTAAAATCAGTCAATGGCAGTGACTGGGGTTGGGATGCCGGACAGATAGGTCATCCGCAGTCCTCTACAGTGTTGAAGGCTGGTCTCAATGTCACAATAACTGATAATGGTGCAGGTAATATCAGCCTCAATCTTCCAGGTGTTAAAAAGGGAGATAAGGTAGCTCTTGATATGGCAAAAGAGGGTGCCATATACACGCTGGATGCATATTATGTGCCTACTCCTGTGATTACCCAGGTTGGAGACGGGTGTAATACGATTATATTCCGTATAAATTCATACGATGTTATGGAATATACTCCGCATTTTACGTTAAATGGAAATCCTATAACTTTTACAGGCAATCAATATGTGGTATCTAATCCTGTCCGTGGTCAGAATTATACGTTAAAGGGATATTTTACAGATCTTGATGACTGGGCGGGGTATGAGGCTAGTCTTTCTTCATCACTTCCCGCTCTTGTTGAAAAACCTATATTGGCGGCCACTACCGCCACATGTAATGTTCCTGTTACATATACGCTGGTCAATCCTAATCCGGATGTAAATTATTCTTGGAAATTAAACGGAACCTCAGTAACTCCACAGGATAACAAATATACGCTTGTTTCGCCTACATCGGGTGTGGAATATAAAATGGAGGTCACCGCTTTTGACGGTTGCTCCGAGCAGACATCAGATCCTGTAAGTCGTGTATATAGGGAATCACCTGATGAGCCTGTTTTAAAGAGTCAATTCTCTTGTGGAACCACTCCTGTGTTTACAGTCACAAACTATAATTCAGCTAATTCTTACAGCTGGTTTGTAAACGGTGGCCTTGTTACGGCATCGGGTGATACTTATGCAGTGGATGATGAAAAACTTGAAAATAAAAGGGAATATACCGCTAAAGTGACGGCGACTAAAGATGGCTGTGACTCTCAGACATCGGAGATAACAAATGCTTATGTTAAAACTCCCGATAAGCCAGAGGTGTCTGCAAATTCAGGTTGCGGAGATCCTGTGGTGTTTACTTTAACTTCTACTGATCCATATTCTACATATTCATGGGTTCTGAACGGAACGATGGTAACTCCTTCGGGTAATACATATAGTGTTTCCAATCCTGTTGACGGACAGACTTATACAATGAGTGTAACTGCCTCAACTTCCACAGATGACGGTTCTTTTGGTCCGTGTGTTTCTGCTTTAGAGACAAAATCACAAACTTACCAACTAAGTCCGTCTGCCCCAGTAGTGACGCCTTATAGTGCTTGTGCGGTTGTCGGAACAGGAAGTTGGTCATCTTTGGTTCAGAAAGGAGCGGGTATGTCATTAGTTTGGTATGAGAGTCGGGTGTCAGCAGATGAAATACCAGAACCTGCAGGATTTAATATGGCGGAATCGGGAACCAAAAGTTATTGGGTGGCTCAGAAAACACCATCGG
>JAZLHT010000177.1:0-7800 GCA_045616965.1 Candidatus Enterocola sp. | reverse complement strand
GCAAAGTTACTCATTTTTAAAATATTTTCAAAATTAAAGCATTTTTATTAAATTTGCAGTGTGAAAACAGACAGGGTACATTACCGTTTTAACCAGCATACGCTCAAGTACGAAAAGGTGGAGCGAAATTGGGTGTACTATTTCAAGCGTACGTTGGGAGTGCTTGGACTTAGTATAATATTGGGTATCGGGTTCTTCTTTATATTTATATCCACTATTAAATCGAGGGCTGAAAAAGACCTTATAAACGAGAACAATAAAATAAGTACGCAGTACAAACTGCTTTCGTTGCAGCTTGACAAGGCCATTGAAATAATGGACATTATAAAGGAGCGTGACGATAATTTCTACAGGGTGATACTTGACGCAGATTCAATTCCAACCTCTTTGAGAACAGGTAATTATGATTTTACCGCCAGATACGACAAGTGGAAGGATATGAGAACATCGTCTATAGTTAAAGAGACAACAAAAAAAATGGATATTCTTAACCGAATGCTGTATGTTCAGAGCAACTCTTTTGATGAACTTGTATGGCTTGCTAGCGAGAATGAGGAACGTTTGCAGCATATTCCCGCCATTCAGCCTGTAAAAAACAAGGATTTGAAACGCACCGCATCGGGTTACGGAATGAGAATTGACCCTATTTACAGAACCCTAAGATTTCATAAGGGAATGGATTTCTCCGCTCCTGTAGGTACGGAAATTTACGCCACAGGTGCGGGAAAAATCAATTATATTGGGTGGAAACAAGGCTATGGAAACTGCATTATAATAGATCATGGATATGATTATAAGACGCTTTACGGCCATATAAGCAAATTTAAAAAAGGGTTAAGGCGTGGCAGTGTGGTAAATCGTGGCGATGTAATCGCTTTTGTAGGCAATACGGGAAAATCAACAGGTCCTCACCTGCATTACGAGGTATATGCAAACGGCAAAGTTCAGAATCCGCTAAACTACTATTATTTGGATTTATCGCCCGAGCAGTATGACGATATGATTATGATATCAAACAACAACGGAAAAATGTTTGATTGAGTTATATGCCTCACCTATATTTGCAACAATATCACGTGCCAGGACAAATTCCTCACAAATATTTTTAGAGGCTGTATCTCCTGCAAGTCCATGCAGAAACACTCCTAAACGAGCCGCATCGTAGGGCTTGTATCCTTGTGCTAGAAGCCCCGTAACAATACCAGACAACACATCTCCACTGCCGGCTGTAGCCATTCCGCTATTGCCGGTTGTGTTTATAAAAACAGTGCCGTCTGTATCTATTACAGCGGTTCCAGCCCCTTTTAGCACAACAACAACTTTATGCTCCGCTGCAAAACGGCAAGCCTCATCTATCATTTCCGTTCTGGTGCCTGTCTTGCCTGTAAGACGTGTAAACTCCATAGGGTGAGGCGTCAGTATTGAACCTTCCGGAATAATACTCTGCCATTTCTGCTCAGATATTATATTAAGGGCATCTGCATCAAGAAGCATTGGTACAAGCGTATGCCTAAGCAGAAAACGCAAATAATGCTTGGTATCCTCACTTTTCCCCAAACCGGGGCCGCAACCTACAGCACTATACAGATTAGGGTCAGGAATCTCTGTCTTATATATAGCCTCCGGCACAGCAACCTGCATAATATCCATTCCGCACTCAGGACCAAGCAGATAGCATAGCCCCACTCCACTTCTCAGGCAAGCCTCCGTACTAAGTACAGCCGCTCCCATCATTCCCTTACTGCCTGCAAATAACAATGCACGCCCGAATGTACCTTTATGAGCATCACTTGGGCGAGGTCTGTATAGAGATTTTGCAATATCAAATGTTATCTCATTCATCTGCAAACAAATTCAGTTCCTTACGTATTTCCGCTATCTGATTTTTAATTTTAAGCAGTTCATCAACCACATTTATTCCCGATATATTCTCAAGATAGGTATGTTTCTTATCCTTTAGATGTAATTTCGCCCCCTCTATGGTCATTCGCTTTTCCTTTAGCAGATACTGCACTATGCGTAACTGCTGAATATCTTCAGCCGTATATATTCTATGACCTCTTGTATTAACCTTAGGCTTTATATTAGGAAACTCATGCTCCCAAAAACGCAGTTGAGACGCATTAACATCCAACATTTTGGAAACCTCGCCTATCGAGTAATATAATTTACCTGAACCAAACATCAAATCATCTCCTTAATTACCTTTAAAATACCTTCCGTATCAATACCCACAAGACCATACAGTTGGTCTGGCAGACCATGCTCCACAAAAGAATCAGGAAGCCCTAATCTTTTAACCTTCACAGCCATATTATTATCAGAAAAAAACTCAAGCACAGCACTTCCAAAGCCGCCATTAAGCACCCCATCCTCTATTGTGATGACTGTTTTGTATTTTGCTGCAATCTCTTTAAGCAGTTCTCCGTCCAATGGCTTTACAAAACGCATATTATAAAGCCCTACTTTTGCTCTGTCTGATTCTGACAGAGAATCTATGGCTTTCTTGGCGGTATTACCTACAGGACCAAGCGTAAGCACCGCTATCTTACTGCCCTCTTTAAGACATACACCCTTGCCTACAGGTATCTCTTCAAACGGAGCGTTCTTCCAATCCACCCCTACACCCTTACCTCTTGGATACCTTATTGCAAAAGACCCCTTATTAGGTAGTTGGGCTGTGTACATAAGGTTACGCAGCTCTATCTCATTGATTGGCGAGGATATTATAAGGTTAGGGATAGGTCTTAGATATGCAATATCAAAAGCACCATGGTGTGTAGGTCCGTCCTGCCCCACAAGTCCGGCACGGTCAAGACACAGCACCATATTCAGATTCTGCAACGCCACATCGTGGATTATATTATCGTATGCACGCTGCATAAAAGATGAATAGATATTGCAGAAAGGCATCATTCCCTCTTTGGCAAGTCCGGCAGAAAAGGTAACGGCATGCCCTTCCGCTATTCCCACATCAAATACCCGGTGCGGCATTTTCTCCATCATTATGTTCATAGAGCAGCCTGTAGGCATGGCTGGCGTAATTCCTATAATCTTATCATTACGCTCCGCTAACTCTACAAGCGTATGCCCAAACACATCCTGATACCTTGCTACGCCTGATTTGTCAGACTTAATGCGCTCACCTGTCTCCCTTACAAACAAACCTGGAGCGTGCCATACGGTGGCATCATGCTCAGCAGGTCCGTAACCCTTACCTTTTACGGTCTTTATATGTAAGACTTTAGGACCTTCAAAATCCTTAATATCGTTAAGAACTTTTACAAGTTGGTTTACATCGTGTCCGTTTAACTGCCCGAAGTATCTTATGTTCAAACCCTCAAATATATTGTGCGAACCCGATGCCACATTCTTAATAGAATTACCCATTCGCACTAATCTGTTCTTCTTATTGTCATTCATTAACCCAACTTGCTTAAGCAAGTGATAGGTCTTAAATCTTATGTTATTATAGAACTTGGAAGTGGTTATATCTGTAAGATATTTGCTCATTCCCCCAACGGGCATATCTATAGACATATTATTGTCATTAAGTATAATGAGCAGATTATTAGGATTTACACAAACATTGTTAAGCCCCTCAAACGCAAGGCCTCCTGTAAGAGCACCGTCACCTATTACCGCTATAACCTTACCGTCATTATGCTCCATTTGATGGGCTACTGAAATGCCAAGTGCGGCAGATATGGAATTGGATGCATGACCCGATACAAAAGCGTCATACTCACTCTCCTTAGGGTTAGGGAATCCGCTTATGCCATGGAACTTACGGTTAGTGCAGAACACTGCCCTACGCCCTGTAAGTATCTTATGTGCGTATGCCTGATGACCTACGTCCCACACCACCTTATCATCGGGGGTATTAAACACATAATGCAGAGCCACAGTTAGTTCCACCACCCCTAGACTCGATGCCAAATGCCCCGGATTTGTAGAAAGTTCATCAATTATAAAGCCCCGCAATTCATCGCAGAATTGTGGCAACTGAGATTTATCCAGCTTCCGTAAATCGGCAGGAAAATCAACAGAATTAAGCAATGGGTATGTTTTCTCCATTATCGGGTAAGCTATAGTTGATAAATTTGTGCAAATATAGTAAAATATGCCGATAAATAATTGTATATTTGTGCAATATTTAACAATAAATATCAACATCACAAACAACACTAACCAAGTAATGATTTTAAGCACAGTAGTAAAGACAGAGTCAGACCTAAGAATAGACCATAACAGCAAATGTCTGTTCTTAGGCTCATGCTTTGCACAGAACATATCAGACAAGGCTGTTTACTATGGATTTAATGTCTGCCATCCGTTTGGTGCAATATACAACCCCGCTTCCGTGCTTAAATGCCTTAACATACTTAAAAACCGCACATTAGTGTCAGAAACGGATTTAATACCCGATAGGCATCTGTTCAGCCACTATAACTTTCACAGCAAGTACTCCGATACAGACAAAAGTGAAGCGGTAAAGAAAATGAATGAGGCGGTTTGTAACGGACACCAATTCCTTAATGAGGCTGATTATATTATAATTACTTTTGGAACCACAGGCATATACAAATTAAAAAGTAACGGAATGGTGGTGGCTAACTGCCATCATACAGACCAAAAGGAGTTTACACGAGAAAATTTACCAATAGATTGGATTACTGACAATTACAGCACTTTTGTAAGAGAGTTTCCAAACAAGCAGTTTATATTTACAGTAAGCCCCATAAGGTATCGCAAAGACGGATTCCACCAAAGCAAACTGAGTAAGGCTGCCCTACTCATTGCCATAGACCGTATATGTTCACAGAATGCAAACTGCTCATATTTTCCAAGTTATGAGATTATGGATGACGAGCTACGTGACTACCGTTTCTATGCCGCAGATATGATTCATCCCTCAGATGTAGCCATAAACTACATTTGGGAAAAGTTTGCCGAAACATATTTTACAGAAGGCACCAAACAAAAATGCAAAGAATTTGAAAAAACAAGACTTTGAGAAAATCACTTGGCCCTTTTACCTTGACCCTTTTACCTTGACCCTATTACCTTGACCCTATTATGAATAAGTCCAACCCCATAGTAAGCATCCTTGTAAGTATTGTAATCCCAGCCATAATACTCTCCAAGTTCTCTGACGAGGCACACCTTGGCGTACTGCCAGGATTTCTTATAGCATTGGCTTTCCCTGTATGCCAAAGCCTGTATGAACTGATAATACAAAAAAAGATAGGCTTTATAGCCATAGTAGGATTAGTAAGTATCTTCTGTACAGGTATCATCGGGGTATTGGAATTACCTACAGAGTGGCTTGCATATAAAGAGGCGGCAGTACCGCTACTTATAGGAGCCGCCATAGTGATTTCTCTTAAAACACCCTATCCGCTTATTAAAAAGTTGTTTTACAACAAGGAGTTAATGGATGTAGATAAAATAGATGCCATTCTAAAAGAGAAGAATTGCGAGCCTGAATTTGAGAGGATTTTGCGTAACTCCACCTATATGGTAGGCGCTTCGTTCCTACTATCGGCAGTACTTAATTTCACACTTACTAAAATAATTGTCCACAGCCCTGCCGGCACAGAGGCATTCAATCAGGAATTGGGTAAACTTACCGCACTTAGTTATCCCGTAATAGCATTACCATCAACCATAGTAATGGTAATAGCCCTATGGTATTTGTTCAAAAAAATGACAAAACTCACAGGGCTACAATTTGAGGAACTTATGGCGGAAAAACTGAGGGACAAGGGTCAAGGGTCAAGGGACAAGGATTAACTTAGTTAGACTTTCTCACTGTCCACTACTCACTAACCCTCTCCCCTTCAAAGTATGTGGCAACGATGTTTGCGTCCGCTATCTCGTTAGGATTGCAAGTAAGCACATCCTTGTCAACTATCACAAAGTCAGCATATTTGCCTTCTTCTATACTGCCACGCTCTGCTTCCAGTCCTAATTGATATGCTCCGTTTATTGTAAGCATCTGTAGCATTTGCTCCGGCGTTACACACTCTTCAGTCCAGAATGGTTCTCCATATTCACCCAAATCCCTTAAATATCCTGTAACGGCAACCTCCATTATTTTAAATGGATGTATAGGGCAACCCGATGTGGCAGGATAGTCAGTAGATGAAGTGGCAACAATGCCTTTTTGCATTAGAGACTTTATAGGATAAGCATGCTGGGCATAGTAATCAGGCAGAATGGGAACCAATCTGCCATACTTCTTCTCCACCCATTTGGCAGGTCCTAAATGAAGTACTACAGCCTCCGATACAACCACATTGTTGTTTGCAATCACTGCATAATCCGATTCTTTAATATTTCTGGCATGAACAATACTGTTACGCATCTCCTTATTACCACAAGTGCCGTATGCCTCTAAAACAAGATTTACAGCCTTATCACCAAATGTGTGTGTATGAACAGGCATTCCGTTATTATTTGCCATACTTACAACATTACATAATATGTCCTTAGGCCAAATCTGAATTCCGTTATTATCTGTGGGGTTCCCTTCCTCATCGTTGTAATTTTCAAAAATAAGACCTGTTCCTGTTTCTGTAACACCGTCCATAAAAAGCTTTATTGTAGTTGGATGCACGTGCTTGCTTGCCTGTGTGTTTTTTATATTAATGGCATTCTGTATCTCTTTATTATAGTCCATCCAAGTCTCTATATTGTAGGTTGCCACCACATTAACAAAGAGATTACCTGCCTCATCGTTGCTTTTAAGAATATTATAGAACGTCTTTGGGTCAAAATAATTTGTCAGACCGCAAACGGTATTTGTATAACCGTTAGAGAGCAACATACGTTGCATACCTGCAAATCCATCTGACAGCACAGCAGGAGTCAACATCTCTGAAAAATCCATACCTGACATTCTCATAAGTGAATTGGCTTGCTCTGTAAACTGCCCCGTAGGATATCTCTTGCCATCTTTTATGAATGTAAATATATCTCCACCATGAAAAGATTCAGGTGATATCTTAATGGTCCCGTCTTCATTTAAAATATCTGCCCTACGCATGCAGTTAGTATTTACAAAACAACGATGTCCATCACCGTCAGAAAGAAATATAAGCAACTCATCCAATCCGTGTTTATGTGCTATATTGTCAAAATCGGCGGCAATATTATGTTCCACATCAAACCCACCCACCTTTATTGTGGGATAATTGAACCCGAATCCAAAAACGTTTCTTTTAGGTTTTGAACCGTTCTCCATTTCAGCACAATGTTTATCCAATATGTCAAGAATCTGTTCGTATTTCAGAACATTATTTAATTCCAGTGTGCCCATTGAGTTCTGCACACAACCTAACAGATAGTGTCCATGCCCCTCTGTCATACCAGGAACTATTATTCCCATATTTCTTCGGTCTATGACTTGTGTTTTTTCATTTACATATTTTTGGGCTTTTTCTACTGAACCTACATAGATATACCTACCATCTTTAATTACCATAGCGTCTGCAATATCACTCTTTTGGTCCGGACCGCCGCCAGGAGTTACATTGGCTTGGTATATTTTACCGTAAACCACTAAGTTGGCATCACTTTCAGATGCAGAATCATTCTTTTTACAACCCGATGTCAAAACCACTATGCATATCAGCACAGAAAATAAAATTTTTTTCATAAGCCCATTATTTTTACTGATAAACGCAAAAGTAGTCAAAATTTTTGTGAACTGAAAATTATTTACTAATTTTGTAATATGAAAGGAACATTGTGAGATTTTTCGTTTCGCTACGCTCCACTCAAAATGACGTGGAA
>JAZLHT010000176.1:0-6448 GCA_045616965.1 Candidatus Enterocola sp. | reverse complement strand
CAGGCTTTGTAATAATCAGCAAAGACCACACTACAGATACCCTTAATGCTGTAAAGGAGTATGGGAAATTCATACAGTCAATAGCCATAGTGGCACCTACGGCACTCAAACTGAAACTTTCAGACGCACTTGTAGGCTTGGGAGCAGACCGTATAACTGATATAGGCTGGATGACACGCCGTAAGCATGGAACGCCACATGACGGTACAAGAGGCGTAAGTGAACTTGTGCGTTGGGTAAGCGTAGGCAGTGATGAGCCTTTCCAAAATCCTTTTGATTATTTGCCAAAAAATGAGCGTGATGAGATAACTTTAATGCGAATTAACTCTTTCATTCATTACACAAAAAGGCATTCGCAGTATTATGCTGACAAATTACCCAAAGATGACCTGAAAAGCCTTGACGATATAGCAAAATTACCTGTTCTTACACCGGATGAACTAAAAGCCAACCTGCCGCCAAAAGGGAATGGATTGCTTACAAGAGAGTTAGGGGATAGCATATCTTATTCAAGCGGAGGCACTACAGGAGACCCAAAGTGCATTTACCGCACATTGGATGAGACCCATGAGAACGCACGCCTTATAGGTAAAGGTTACGCTCTAAGTGTTTTTGAAAAAGGCGATGTGGTGGCAAACCTTCTCTATGCAGGCAATATGTGGGCATCGTTCCTAAGCCACAATGAGGCATTGGAAGCAGTCGAGGCACATATTCTGCCAATAGCAGGTAACATTAGTATGGAGGTTATTGTTGGTATGCTTAAGGCTTACAGACCTGTTGGAGCCATTTCAATACCATCAGTAATACTTAGCATTGCTGAATATGTTGACAAGAACAACATAGATGGTGTAACCCTTAAAAAGATAGTTACAGGCGGTGAACACCTATTCCCGGAAGCCAAAAAATATATATCTAAAATACTTAAAACAGAGGTTTTTGCCTCTACAGGTTATCTAAGCAATGATACAGGTTGTATAGGATTTGAGTGCGAAGAGCAGATTAAAACTTCAGTTGGAACTGCCATTCACCACATTCATGAGAGTTACTGCTATATGGAGGTGGTTGACCCTGAAACAAACCAGCCTGTACCAGATGGTAAGGAAGGCAAGATTTTGGTAACAAACTTCACCCGCAGACTAATGCCGCTTGTGCGTTACGATATAGGCGATATGGGAAGAATCATTACAGAGCCTTGTCCATGCGGACGCACCGTAAAACAGATGGAGTTGTTGGGCAGAAGTGACGATGTACTTATTATCGGGGCAGGTAACACAGCACTTTCAGCAATATCAAAGGTGGTTGGCATGCTTCCTGAACTTAGTATGCACTTTAGAATGACAGCATCGGTTGAAGGGCACAAAGACCTGCTTACAGTGGAGGTTGAGACAATAAAACCCTGTTCTGACACTGAACTGAAGGCACTTTCAGAAAAACTTTATGAAACCCTTATGCGTAATGACCATAATTTTGAAACAATGGTCAATACGGGTACTATCTGCAAGCCTAAGACTATTGTTCTCAACCCCGATACCCTGCCCCGTAACCCACGCACAGGAAAATTAAAACAAGTAATAGACAAACGAATCTAATGGCTACGCAACTTTTTGATATTAAAGTAAGTTCAGAGAACTATCATTTGGAGTCCCTGCAACAATATGTTCAGGTAGTGGCAAAACATTGTGGCATTTCTGACGAAAAATGCTTCCAGCTGAGCATTCTGCTTGAGGAGGTGTTTGTTCGTATAGTCAACTATGCCTACAATGGAGAAACTGACCACATAATCCAACTTCAAGGTGAGACCAATGCAAATTCATTTACGTTAAGGTATATGTATAAGGGAATACCTTTTGCATACAACCCTAACCATGCCAAAAATGAGGAGGACAAGATAAGCCTACAACTAATCAGAACATTAAGCACCTCTTATAAAGTTATTTATAACGGTAAAAACGGGCAAACAATAGAGATATGTATAGCATTGCCGTCATCTTCACTTGAGGAAATGAAAAAGATTTCTGAAGATGCGACAAAAAACGCCGGTAAAAATATAGTTCTCGCCACCGATGCCACCAAAATGCGTCTTGCTAAAACATCTGACCTACGAAGCATTGTCCGCTGTCTGTATGAGGTTTTCGGCTACAACTATTCAGCAGCCTCAATGTACTCTCCTGACGATATGGCGGAACGGATGAAAAGCAAAGTATATAAAGGCATTGTCTGCACTAATGCAAACAGTGAGGTGGTTGCACACATAGGTATGGTTAAGGCATATCCCGATGATACAATTTGTGAAAGCGGAATGGCATTTGTATCGCCTCAATATGGAAAAAGAGGGTTGTTCTCATGCTTAAAGGTGGCTTTAATAGAGCAAGCGGCAAAAGATAAATTAAGAGGAGTGTTCAGCAGTGCCGTCACCACTCACCCTTTTACTCAAAAAGCCAACATAGCGTTAGGTTGCGTGGAAACAGGAATGGAACTTGCATACGCACCTGCTGATTTCCAAAGCGTTGTAGCAAAAGCACAAGGTCAGAGGCAAAGTGTTATAAACTTTTTTAAACCAACATCATTTACAGACAGTAGAAAAATTTATGTGCCTAAAGCACACAAATCAATAATAGAAAAGACATTCAGACTGTTAGGACTAAACAGAACCTTCTTAAATAGCCAAGATGCACCACAACCTGAGCATACAGAGTATGAATATACCTTTAAGGTGGATTGGAATCAATCTTTATGCCAGGTAACCTCTATTGGAAATAATTTTGAACTTTGCATGAGGCGTAATTTTATGCGTGGGCTATCAGACGGCATGCAACTGTTCTACATTCAACTTAAATTAAATGACCCTGCCATAGATTTTGCAAGCAATATATTAGAAAACATGGGATTCAGCTATTCAGGCATTATACCATACGAATTACACGATACAGACACCATTCACTTTCAATATATAGTTAACACAAATCTTAATCCTGACCTGATAGTTACAGTTAGTGATTGGGGCAATGAGATAAAGGAATATACAATAAGGCAAATGCACTTAAAGGAGCAAAACAGATGACAGAGATTTTTGAGAATATGGCAGAGATAAGTCAAGAGGCAGTATCAAGCCTACTTGATAAGGTTCCTGAGTGGCGTAAGAAAGAGGCGTTAAAGTTCAAACATCTGTTTGGGCAGTTTGCCTCACTTAAGTCATATTGCATATTGCAGAATTTAGTTGGTTCAGCCGATAAAGTATCAGAATGGGAGTATGGCGAGAATGGCAAACCGTTCCTTAAACATCTTAAAGATACATTCTTTAATATAAGCCATTGTAAAAACGGAATAGCCGTAGCAGTTGATAATGAGCCTGTAGGAATTGACATTGAGGCTATTAGAGAACCGTCAGATGGTCTGATTGACAAGGTGATGAATGCAGATGAGTCTAAGTTTATAAATGCCTCTGCAAATCCAAACCTTGAGTTTACAAGGCTTTGGACACAAAAAGAGGCAGTCTGCAAACTTACAGGCACAGGCATAACAGACTTTATGCATGACACCCTACACCCTGATTTCTATGAATTTAAGACAGTAGAGAACATAGAGAAAGGCTATGTTTGTACAGTTGCCAAATATAAAAATTGGGGGCAACTCAACTACAAAAGTTTGAAAATAGGTTCTGAAAAAATAATAGAAGATGTATTGCATGCCTTAGATACTGACAACAACAATATATGTCTGGCACTTGAAGAGGCTATTGTAAACATTATAAACTACGCCTACTCCTCTGACGGACCTTTGAGAGTGGAAATGGCATGCGGAAACAGTAACTTTATGGTTACACTTTGTGATAACGGAAGGCCGTTCAATCCACTTAAACAGAAGGAATCAGACCTAAGTGATGACCTTGACACACGCAAAATAGGCGGCTTGGGAATTATGCTTATAAAGCAATTGACAACCTCTCTCAGATACGAAAGGTCTCTTGGCGAGAACCGTCTGACACTGATTTTTTAAGATTACAGATACCTTACGCACAACATTGTAATGTCGTCACTTTGAAGTGCATCTCCTGTGTGTTCATCAATTTTCCGCAGTATATAGTTGATAGTCTCTTTGGCACTCTTTTCCGCACACGCCTTGAATGCTGTAAGAGTGGCATCGTTGCCAAATTCCTCATTCCTTGTATTTACAGCTTCTGTTACCCCGTCAGTATAAAGCAGTAGAGAGTCTCCTTTCTCAAATTTAACGCGTTTTGTATGAAAGTCTGCATCTATGTTTACTCCTAAGACACCGTCATCAGTGCCGGACAACCAATCCACGCCATTCTTGGCACTATTCCATATAGGAAGATTATGACCTGCGTTACAATAGTCCAAATAACCGTTTTCAAAATCAAGTACACCTGCGAATACCGTACAGAACATACATTGGTTGTTTGTAAGTGCCATCTCATCATTTATACGTTTAAGTATCTTGGCAGGGTCATTTGAGATTGCTTTAAGGGTGATATATTGGCTTGCTATGCTTGTCATAAAGAATGCCGCCTGCACACCCTTACCGCAAACATCACCTATACAGAAAAATAATTTGTTCTGTTTCAAGGAGTAATGATATAAATCTCCTCCAACATACTTTGAAGGTATCAGTTTTGCATAAACATCAATAGACGGTTGCTTTGGCAATGTTTGAGGCAACATACACTGTTGCATTTGAGAGGCTATACTCAAGTCTTCTTCCATAGCGGCATTCTGCCTGGCCTCTTCTTTGTGCCTTCTCATAAAAGGTTGGGCAATTAAATATACACTAAGTATTATGGCTACGATAAGGGCAATCAACAGAATTGAGTGCGTAATAATAGTGTGTATAACACCCTCTTTGATGTAATAGGATATAATTTTATATGGGAATGTACAGGTTATCTCTCCTCCTAAGCGTGGAAACGGACGGGTTACAGACATATAATCTCCGTTTTTGGCAATCTGAGCGGAATCCCGGCGACATATATACATACCATTCCTTCCTGTTACTGAAATATCACATAAAGGGTCTGGCTTAAGTTTTACCATCATCTTCTCCATATCTGTCAGTGTTGTAGAGGCATTAAAAACTCCATAGATTGTATCTGTATTTTGAATCTTAAGTGGCTTGGAATAACTGATAAATGAAAACTCTGAATGGAATTTAGAATAGAATGGTTCAGACCACCACACAGTATCTTTCTCTCCTGAATTTGTCCAGTTGTCATCATCATGAAGATAATCAATCTCTTTGTATCCGTCAACAAAGATAATACTGTCTGTATCCATATAATAAGCCGCTCCTACAATATAACATTCACTGCCATCAGGACAATATCCAGGGGCATACATAACAGATACCGTACTTACGTCAGGATATACTGTTAAGAATCTTTTAGTGGCTTTCAGGCACTCTTTAGGATTCAAGTACCTTTTATCTGATAAGTCAAACGAGTTGGCAGCCGCTTCTATCTGCTCTAGTTTAAGGTTAATTGACAAAATAGACGCATCAATGGCTTTAACTGCGTCTTCTTCAGCTATCTCCATAGATGTATCATAAAGATACTTTATTTCATAGTATCCTCCAACTATCAAAATTATAAGTGCGGTGACACATACGGCTACTGACATGCGTAATGCCAAATTGCCTAATGATTTACGTCTTTCTTCTCTATTACGCATTATGTTGTTTTATTAACCATACAAATATACAAAAAAATTGTATCTTTGTATCAAAGATTTACATAAATATGCAAACTAATTATAATCGCAGAGTTACAAAAGCAGTTTTTGTTGGAAACTTACAGGTAGGAGGTAATGCCCCAATAAGGGTGCAGTCAATGCTAAACACCTCCACCAACGATACCGAAGCCTGTGTGGCACAAGCCATAAGAATTATTGAGGCGGGAGGTGAAATTGTGCGTCTTACAACACAGGGAGAGCGTGAGGCTGCAAATATGGCAAATGTAAGGGCAGAACTTAATACTGCCGGGTACTCAAGCATACCACTTGTGGCAGATGTACACTTTAATCCAAGGGCTGCATTTGAGGCGGCAAAGCATATAGAAAAGGTTAGAATAAACCCAGGTAACTTTGCCCAAACACTTGATGAGGCTGATAAAAAGTTTACATCACTAATTGATCTTTGCAAGAAAAACGGAGTTGCCATTCGCTTAGGTGTAAACCATGGCTCATTAAGTAAGCGTATTATGGATAAATACGGCGATACTCCGGAAGGCATGGTAGAGAGTTGTATGGAGTACCTCAGAATCTGCAAAAGAGAGGATTTTAATAATGTTGTGATATCTGTAAAGGCATCAAACGTAAGGGTTATGGTACATACAGTAAGGCTGATGGCTGCCACAATGGATGCCGAGGAACTAAACTTTCCACTACATCTTGGTGTAACTGAGGCTGGAAATGACTATGAGGGCAGAGTTAAAAGTGCC
>JAZLHT010000175.1:0-10150 GCA_045616965.1 Candidatus Enterocola sp. | reverse complement strand
ATGCAGTATATCCATCATCAGCGGCACAGGGCATAGACGTCACTGTCATTAAGTACAGCATACCTGCAGATCAGGCATACGTGGAGAACTCATTTAATACAGGCACAGTGCGAATGGTTGCATACAGTAAGGCAGACAAGTCTCTTGCGTTCAAGAACCAGACAGGTTTCATAAAACTGCAGCTTACAGGAGCAGGCACAATAGCGTCAATGGAGATTGCGTCAGCCGCAAACAACATCTGCGGAACGTTCAGCGTAAGCAAGGCAGAGCCAACCGCCGCATCAACGGCAGTTACAGGTGCAAAAAAGATAACCGTAACTGGCATAAGTGGCACGGCACTTGATGCTACAACACCAAAGAATGTTATAATAGCGGTAGCCCCTGCAACATTTGCGGCAAATGACCTCACGCTGTCAATGACAGATAGTGACGGCAAGGTGTTCTCAACCAAGATAGGGAACTTTACCATAGAGCGCTCAGGTGGTGAGGTTGTTGCGGTTAATGTAGAATTTAAGGAACCAATAGGCAGAGGTGAGGCTGAGGTTAAGACAGATGCTGGTGTTCCTGGAAATAAAGTTAAGTGGGTACAACTATGGAAGGATGGTCCTAAATTTGCTGAATTCAATGTAGGCGCCACATCTATAGGAGAGTACGGTGGTTATTATTGCTGGGGTAAGTCAAAAAACAAAGACGCAAGCAAAGAATATTACAGTGGTATGACAGGCATTCAAGGTACTGAATACGATACAGCAAAGAACCTGTGGGGCGACAAATGGCAGATGCCAATTGAGGACCCTTTTCATAACTTTCCTTATCAGTGCGAAGTAAAGTGGATAACTAACTATAATGGTCAAAGTGGATTGAACGGCACATTAGTTACAGGCAAAGGTGATTACGCTGACAACTCCGTATTTTTCCCCGCTGGGGGTTATTTCAACGGTTCATCCTCTGAGGTTGGTTTCGCCGGCTACTATTGGTCTGCTGCTTGCCGTGCCCCTTCCACTGCTGGTTGCTTTTATGGAAGCTCAAGTAGATCTGAAGTGACTGGTATCAGCAGATACAACGGATGCTCTGTGCGTGCGATTTTGAAGGAGAGCAATTAAGCCACAGCCGTTATGCTGAAAGTGCTTGCCAACGAGAGCAGAACCAAGTTTACTTGGGTTATGCCGAGTGCCACTAGCACTTTCAACATAACGAGGGTGGATGTTTAACATGACGTTCTACACGGGGTCAAGGTTTCAAAATCTTGACCCCGCTTTTTTGTCATAGAGACTTAATTTTTTTGAAAAAATCTGTGTCAGAAAAAGGGCTTCCGTTTGATGTGAAGAAGAAACCATATGTCTCTCAAAAGGGTTTGGATACGTTGTATGCTCTAAATAGGGAGTCCACTAATAACGGGAAGGAAGGAATGAGTGAGTATATGGTAGCGGAGAAGATTGCTGAATATCGTACATCTAAAAGAAAGAAATGATTTTTGCGGTTATTGATACAAATGTTATTGTGTCTGCTTTAATGGCTAAGAACATCGGGGCATTTTTGGATTTCATCAAAAAAGATGAATGTTTGGTTAGGTGTAAATGTCTTATGCTTGAATAGTTGTAGGCGGTTTATTATATCAGTTTCATCTTTAACATTGTTAAATACTTTTACCAAATCAGGCTCTTTTACAAAATTGCACTCAACAAACGTGGTGTAGTGGTTTTTTGCGTATTTTGTAATGGTGTAACTTTTCCCAACTTGCCTTGCTCCTGTTAAAAGCAGTGCTTTGTTTGTAGTGCTGTAAAAGTTTTCTATATATGTGTCTATTTTTCTGATTAGCATTTTTCCAATAATTTTTATACTACCTTTACTCGTAAAGTGCCAACTTCGTTTGCACTAACTTTACTCGCAACACATAGTGTACTCGTGAAGATAGGATGCATTATGACAGAACCAAAAATGTTCCATTTTTGAAAATATGTGTTGTATGAGTCTGTAAACAAGTTTCCAACCCACACTCCACATATTTTTTGCAAAAAAACTTCGTTTTTTTTGTTTTGTCCATAATTTTCACTATCTTCGTCCCCGATAGGAAGCTAAAATGACGAGACATAGAAGCCGGAAACGGCTTACATATAAAGGTAGGTGGAAATTACCCTCCCGATGAAAATCGGGGGGGGTAATTAGCTTATTATCAATAACTTATGGTGTGGTTGTAAGTAATGATCAAGGATTGATGTATAATGTATGATGTATGAGGAGCCGTAGGCGACAAGCGTACAATGTACGCCGTGCGGAGCACGTAGGGGACTGTTTGGAGTAGCGAGGGCAGAGTCGCTTGCGAGCTATGCCGAGTCACGACAAACATGGTTAAGGCGAAGCCTTAACAAAAGGGACAAGTAGAGTGGACAGTTGACAGATGACAGTTAATAAATATTTTGGTTAATCTTGTTTTCTTTTTTTCGTCATCCTAACTTTTCTCGTCATCCTGAGCGTTAGCGAAGGATCTCAGAAACATTATCAGATTTTTCGTTACGCTACGCTCCGTTATTCACTCCGTTCGTGAAGTGCTAGCGTCACTCGGCGTAATCCAAATAAGTTTGGCTTCTGCCATCGTTAGCAAGCACATTCAAAATGACGTGTAGGAGGTTGCTCTCACTGTCCACTAAAAACGTAATAACGATTAAAACTTAATATTAACCAATTAAACTGAAATTAACTTATGAAGAAACAAGACTATTACGCTCCTAAGATGGAGCAAGTGAGAATGGAGGCAGAGATGCCCGTAATGGCAGGTTCAGCCCCGTCAGCAAAATTCACAACAGAGAGTGTTACATGGCACTAGTAATTAACCTTTAAAAAACAAGAAAAAGAAATGAAAAGACTAAGTGTTATGATAGCGTCAGCACTATTGGTGCTTGGTACGGTGTCATGCAAGAAAAATTCAGATGTGCAGAACCCTGAGAGCAAGGAGGGTATGGTAAAAACGGTGTTCAGTGCCGTATCAAGTGAGAGCAAGGAGAAGACCTCAATAAGCGGTTCTGACATCCTATGGTCATCAGGAGACGTAGTTAAAATCTACGCAGGTGCATCAACAACAGGTGGTGACTTCACCCTTACAGATGGCGACGGCACCACATCTGCAACATTTGAGGGTTGGATAGCGGAGAAGGCTACAGCACCTTACTATGCAGTATATCCATCATCAGCGGCACAGGGCATAGACGGCAGTGTCATTAAGTACAGCATACCTGCAGATCAGGCATACGTGGAGAACTCATTTAATACAGGCACAGTGCCAATGGTTGCATACAGTAAGGCAGACAAGTCTCTTGCGTTCAAGAACCAGACAGGTTTCATAAAACTGCAGCTTACAGGTGCAGGCACAATAGCGTCAATGGCATTAGAGTCAGCCGCAAACAACATCTGCGGAACGTTCAGCGTAAGCAAGGCAGACCCTACAGCCTCATCAACGGCAGTTACAGGTGCAAAGAAGATAACCGTAACCGGCATCAGTGGCACGGCACTTGACGCTACAGCACCAAAGAACGTTATAATAGCGGTAGCCCCTGCAACATTTGCGGCAAATGACATCACGCTGTCAATGACAGATAGTGACGGCAAGGTGTTCTCAACCAAGATAGGGAACTTCACCGTAGAACGCTCAGGTGGTAAGGTTGTTGCGGTTAATGTGGAGTTTGAAATGCCTACAAGCGAGGTTAACGAAATATCTGAGAAAGATGGATCATGGAAAGACCCATCGAGTGATGTGAAGGAAATAAAACAGAAAAATGGAGTGTGGGAATAATAAACGTAAAAAAACTAAATAAAAATATAAAACAATGAAAAAAATTATTTACATGGCAGGAGCAGCGTTGATGATGCTGGCTTCAGCATCTTGCAAAAAGAACGATGCAGTAAGAAATAATGAGCAATCATCAGTAGAAAAGTCTGATATGGTGTTTACAGCCTCATCAAAGGGCGGTTTGAAGACCACAGTTTCAAGTGGCACCACAGTGATATGGTCTGCAACAGATAAGCTAAAGGTATTTACGGCGGAAGATACACCGGGTAGTGAGTGTATTCTTTCTAGTGGAGCGGGTGAGACCACAGCAGAGTTTACCGGACAATGTGCCAAGAATGGTCCTTGGACAGCGATATGCCCTGCATCATCTGCAATAGGCTTCAGTAACGGTACCATAACCCTTACAATGCCAGCAACACAAACATACACCGCAGGTACATTTGCGGCAGGAGCATTGCCTTGTGTTGCGTACGCAGAGACCAATACGTTTGAGTTTGACCACTCATTTGGTCTTTTGAAACTTAGTTTAAAATTAAAGTCAGGCAAAACAGGCTCTGTTAAAAGCATAACTGTTACAGATAAAGGTGGTGCAAAACTTAATGGAACATTTACCGTAACTCCATCTTCAGGTGCAACCGCTACAAAAAGCGGAACAGACGGTACTGCTTCAATAACACTTAATTGCGGTACGGGTGTAGCACTAAGCACAAGCTCAGCCACTGATTTTTGGATTGTAGTTCCTGCTGGAGCATTTGCAAGCGGATTTGACGTAACGGTAACATCAACAAATGATATACCTGCTGCAATTACTGCTTTTAAAGATAATACAATAGTGGCGGGGGCTGTTACTAATATGCCTGTGCAAGTGATAGAATTTACACCAACCACAGGTACTGCAAAAAGGAACGGCAACGTAGATGTAAATTGGGTTCAGCTGTGGGCTGGCGGTCCTAAGTTTGCTGAATATAATGTGGGTGCCTCCAGTAAAACTGAATATGGTAAGCTTTATGCTTGGGGAGGAATAGCAGAGGATGACGGATATTATGTTTGGCTTGATACTAATATTCAATATGGCGAACATGATACAGCAAAGAATTTGTGGGGTGAAAATTGGCAGATGCCTACAGTGGATGACCTTAGTAAGTTGTGTAATGAATATGGAGAAGAACCTTATGCTGCATATACAGATGGAGGTACGTTGGTGACTAATTATAATGGCTCTGGCGTGAACGGTGTTGTTATTAAGGGTTTGGGTGCGTATGCTAACAATAGTATTTTTCTGCCGGCTGCTGGTAGGTGGTATTATAGTACTGATTATGTTAATGAAGATGGTGCGTATTGGTCTTCTAATGTGAGAGGTGCTCAATATCAATCACTGATGTTCTCACTTTATCCAGGAGATAATAAGAAACCAGAGATAAGTGATGTATTTGGTAGTGGCTATGCTTTGTCTGTTCGTGCAATTTTACATGAATAAGACAATATGTATGGAACCTACCTTTAATTAATTTTGATAACCTCTGGTAGTAAAAGACTTCCAGGGGTTATTGTTTTTTCAAAAAATGTTTCACATTTTTTGGTTTTGTGTTCGGTTTGCACTACCTTTGTAACCGATTTTAAAATAGAGTTATGAACGTAAATTTGTTGGGTATAGGGCAGGTGAGTGTAGATGCACCTTGCACCATTATTGATTTGATTTTAAAGGCTAACCCAGATAGCCTTAACAGTTGGTGTGCCGCTAAAATTGGGGCTAAATTGGTTGATTTGCGTACAGTGGTTGATTCAGATTGTGAAATCCAGCTGCTTGATAAGGACGCTCCTGAATCACTGTCTGTATTGCGTCATACTACTGCTCATATTATGGCTGAGGCTGTAAAACATCTTTTCCCTGATGTAAAGCTTACCATTGGTCCTGCCACAGATAAGGGTTTCTTCTACGATTTTGACAGCAAACCATTCTCACGTGAGGATTTGGATGCCATAGAGAAGGAGATGAAGAGCATTATTAAGAAGGCTACACGTATAGAGCGTAAGGAGGTTACCCGCAGTGAGGCTTATAAAATATTTGAGGCTAAGGATGAGCCTTATAAACTTGAGCTTCTTGATGCCATACCCGATGGGGAACTTATCACAACCTACGCACAAGATGACTACATAGACCTTTGTACAGGTCCTCACCTTTTAAATACAAGACTGATTAAGGGATTTAAGCTTATATCATCTTCCGCTACCTATTGGCGTGGAGACCGCAATAACAAGTCTCTTGCCAGAATATTTGGTGTGGCATTCTTCTCTAAAGAGGATTTAGAGGCACACCTTGAGTTCCTTGAGAACATTAAGAATAGAGATCATAACCGCCTTGGTAGGGAATTGGAGTTGTTTACTACCGTAGATGTTATAGGACAAGGCTTGCCGCTTCTTATGCCTAAAGGCACTAAGATAGTGCAGACCATGCAGCGTTGGATAGAGGATTTGGAGACAGAATGGGGCTATGTACGTACCAAGACCCCTCTGTTTGCAAAGAGTGATTTGTATAAGATATCGGGGCATTGGGGACACTATAAGGATAAAATGTTTGTTATGGGTGATGAGGAGAAGGATGCAGAGGTGTTTGCACTACGTCCTATGACTTGTCCGTTCCAATACTATGTGTATAAGGCATCGCAGAAATCTTATAGAGATTTGCCATTAAGATATGGCGAAACCTCTACATTGTTCCGTAACGAGGATTCAGGTGAGATGCATGGACTTACACGTGTACGCCAGTTCACTATATCAGAGGGACACCTTATTGTACGTCCGGACCAGATGGTGGAGGAGTTCAAGGGTTGCCTTGCTTTGGCAAAACACTGCCTTACCACACTTGGACTGCAAGATGATGTTACTTACCACCTGTCTAAATGGGACCCGGATAACAAGGAGAAATATATAGGTACTGCGGAGGTTTGGGAGGAGACTCAGCAAAATATCCGCAATGTGCTTAATGAGTTGGGTGTAAAATTTGTAGAGGATGTAGGTGAGGCTGCATTCTATGGTCCTAAGGTGGATATTAACGCCAAGAACGTATATGGCAAAGAGGATACCATGATTACGGTTCAGTGGGATGCCATTCTTTCTGAGCAGTACGATATGTATTACATAGACCAGAACGGACAGAAAGTTCGCCCGTATATCATTCACCGTACAAGCGTTGGCTGTTATGAGCGTACTCTTGCCTGGCTTATTGAGAAATATGAAGGTGCGTTCCCAACTTGGCTATGCCCTGAGCAGGTTCGTATTCTTCCTGTGTCAGATAAATATCTTGATTACGCAGAGAAAGTTAAGTCTGAACTTAAGAAAGAGGGCGTGATTGTCACTGTAGATGCCAGAACAGAGAAGATTGGATACAAGATGCGTGAGGTTCGTGTACAAAAGGTGCCATACGCACTCATCGTTGGAGAGAAAGAAGTGGAGAGCGGCACTGTATCCGCATGGAACAGAAAAGCGGGAGATAAAGGAGCTATGTCTGTTGCTGACTTTATTTCTGAAATAACATTTGACATTAAACATAAACTAATAACCCCTAAAAAATAAAAATTATGAAAAAGTGTGCTTTAATAATTGCATCATTGATGATGGTAATAGCCGTTCAGGCAAAAAAAGACGAAGTTAAGATACCATACGACAGTATTCCAGCTGCCGCACGGCAGTTTGTAAACAAAAATTTTGAAGGTATAGCTGTTAAAAAGTCATTCCAAAGAATAGAAGAAGATCTTCCTGTATATACTGTGACATTGATTAACAAGACAGCCATCGAGTTTGATATGGCAGGTGGTTGGAACTCAATCAGAGTAGATAAGAAAAAAGGCGATATGCCTCGTTTTGTTGTACCAAATCAAGTTCAAGAATCAATTGACGGCAGATTCGGAGATAAAAAAGTGATTTCGATTATAACAGACGGATTTTACTATACTGTTAAGTTTTCTGATGGTATGGAAACTACAATAAATGCCAATGGAGTGGTAAAAGATTAAATTTATTTTGCGGTTTTAATAAAAAGCTGTATATTTGCACGCTAATTTAGTATAAACAATTTAGTTTCAGCGTTTGGAGGACGTAACTTATAGCACAACCTTTTGTACCGAGAAATAATTCCAGGCGGGTAGTAAAAGAGAATCCACACCGTATAAATGAGTTTATCAGAGGTGTTCAGGAAGTCCGTTTGGTAGGTGACAATGTAGAACCCGGTATCTACAGTTATAAAGATGCAATTAAAATTGCAGATGAACAGGAATTGGACCTTGTGGAAATATCACCTTCTGCGGTTCCCCCTGTTTGTAAGATTATAGATTACTCTAAGTTTTTGTACCAACTCAAGAAAAAAGAGAAGGAACAAAAACAAAAAGCGGCTAAAATTGTAGTTAAGGAGATTAGATTCGGGCCTCAGACAGATGAGCATGATTATAATTTTAAATTAAAACACGCTCAGAATTTTTTGACCGAAGGCTCAAAATTAAAAGCGTACGTGTTTTTTAAGGGTCGCTCAATTGTGTTTAAAGAGCAGGGTGAGGTTCTGCTTCTAAGGTTTGCTAATGATTTGGAGGAGTATGGTAAAGTGGAGCAGATGCCTGTACTTGAGGGCAAGAGAATGACAATACTTATGTCTCCTAAAAAGAAGAAATAACTTTTTTATTTATTAACTTAATATTTTAAGACAATGCCAAAGATTAAAACTAATTCCGGTGCCAAAAAAAGGTTCACCCTTACCGGATCAGGAAAAATTAAGAGAAAACATGCTTACAAGAGTCACATTTTGACTAAGAAGACAACCAAGCAAAAACGTAATCTGACTTACGCAGGTTTGGTGGATAAAGCAGACAAGAATAATGTCAGAATGTTATTGGGTCTTAAATAGTTATTAACCGCTTAAATTTTATATATCATGCCAAGATCAGTAAATCATGTTGCTTCAAGAGCAAGAAGAAAGAAAGTATTAAAACTTACACGCGGTTATTTTGGTGCCAGAAAAAATGTCTGGACAGTTGCCAAAAACACTTGGGAAAAAGGTCTTCAATATGCATATAGAGACCGTAAGGCAAAAAAACGTAATTTCCGTGCTTTATGGATTCAGCGTATCAATGCTGCAGCAAGAATTGAGGGTATGTCTTACTCAAAGCTTATGGGTGCACTTCATAAAGCTGGTATAGACATTAACCGCAAGGCACTTGCAGACCTTGGAATGAATGAACCTCAAGCATTCAAAGCGGTGGTTGCTAAAATAAAATAAGCAAAGAATGCACTATTTATTGTCCCGCATAACCATAATTATGCGGGATTGTTGTTTGTAAACCTTAAAATCCACAGATATACACTACATACTATTATGAAAAGATATTTTATATGGGCTGTTGCTATCGCAGGTACAATCCTTTTATCGGGGTGTCAAATCAATAAAACATCTGGTGATGATGGTGTAATCCATAGCGTGCTTGTAACAAAACCGCTCTCTGCCGATGAGTGGATTGAGAAACATATAACAGGTATAGTAAATGCCGACAAGGAGATATCATTAGGTTTTAAGGCTGCCGGGCAGGTTAAATCCATATACGTAAAAGATGGTCAGCATGTAAAGAAAGGAACATTGTTGGCAGAGCTTGATGACAGTGACTATCTGCTTGGTGTTCAGGCATATCAAGCTCAGTATGACCAACTTGAACGTGAGGTTAGCCGTTTGGAGAAACTGTATAAGACAGGCAGTGTGGCAGGTAATGATTACGATAAGGCCAAGACAGGTCTTGCACAGCTTAAAGTGGCTCTTACCGTACAGAAAAACAATGTGGCTTTTACAAAATTGTACGCTCCGTTTGACGGTACTGTCATTAAGGTTAATTTCCAACAGTCAGAAATGCTTGATGCAGGTATGCCTATGTTCACTTTTTCTAACATCGGGCAATATACGGTTGAGTGTAATGTTCCACTGAGCATATATGAGCAGAAGGACAGTATTGAGTCAATATCGGGTAGTATAGGCGGCAATGAACTTAAATTGGATATAATAAGCCTTGTGCCTAAGGCGGATAACAACCAACTGTTTAGAATGATACTTGGATTCAAGGACAAGAAGCCGAGTATGTTACAGCCCGGTATGGGTGTTGATGTAAAATTAACAATCCACAATGCTGATTTCTCAGATGCTATGAGCATTCCTTTGTCAGCCCTGTTCGATAAGGATGGTAAATCATACGTTTGGGTTGTTCAGGATAGTGTGACGGTTAGCAAAGAGGTGTCTGTAGGAGCACCAGGTAGTGATGGTTATGTTCATATTTTCAGCGGATTAGATAAGGATGACAGTGTAGTACGCTGCGGAGCGCATACACTGCAAGAGGG
>JAZLHT010000174.1:0-15380 GCA_045616965.1 Candidatus Enterocola sp. | reverse complement strand
CTTGTCCCTTGATCCTTGACCCTTGTCCCTTGATCCTTGACCCTTGACCCTTGATCCTTGACCCTTGATCCTTGACCCTTTTAATACATTATTGCCACACAGCCAATTATAACACAATATATGGCAAACCAAATAAGTTTGCCTTTCTTAACTATTTCAAGCATAAACTTGCAGGCAAGACAACCGGATATAAAGGCAGCCAAAAAGCCTGTAAGCAACGCTGTCCAAGGAATTGACATGTCAAATCCTCCGTTAGCAACACCTTTGACGCACTCAAGAAACGCCTCTCCCAATATTGGGATAATAACCATTATGAATGAGAATTGTGCCACCTTCTCCTTTTTGTCTCCAAGCAAAAGACCTGTAGCTATGGTGCTGCCTGAACGTGAAAGCCCCGGAAGCACAGCAACAGCCTGTGCAATACCTATGATGAAAGCGTCAAGGTAAGATATGTCCTCTTTCTGACGTGGCTTTGCAAAATAAGAAAACGCAAGCAGTGCGGCGGTAATAATAAGGCATATACCCACAATAAGCAGTCCCGACCCAAAAATTTCCTCCACAAAATCCTTAAAGAACATTCCTACTATAAACACAGGTATCATTGACACCAAAATTTTAGCTACATAGTGTTTCTCATCGTTCCATTCAGCCACACGCCAGCCTGTAGGGGTGAAGAACCCCTTAAAAATGGAGGCTATCTCCTTCCAAAGCACCACTATTGTGCTTAGTACGGTTGCAACGTGCAGAACCACGTCAAACGTAAGATTATCCGCCCCGGAAAAACCGCCAAACAGCGTTTGTGCAATGGTAAGGTGACCGCTGCTACTTACAGGAAGATACTCTGTAAGCCCTTGTATAATACCTAAAATCAGCGCTTGAATCGTGGACATAAGATAGAGAATATAACAGATATAAAACCTATAAAAATAATTATCGGCGCCACTACTATTCTGCGGTCAGAGAATATATCGGGTTCAAAATTAGCCTCACTGTCAGGACCTACATACATAACTATAAGCCCTATAACTATAATTAGCAGACTTGCCGCTATCAAATACAGATTAAATGCAGGCAGCCTTTTCTGCAAGTCAGAATCTTGTTTTTTATTTGTATCTTTCATAATTCATACATCATACATTATACATCATACATCTATATGTAATATAGTTCATCAACATTAAGTTTCAAGTATCGTGTCACAGAAATATATGTTGCCACTATGGTTATTATTATACCCGATGCTATCATTACAAGGAACGATATGAGTAAGGTGTGCAAAATTTCGGTTGTAAGAAACGAAGATATTTCTGACTGAGCCCAGAAAAGTATGGCAGACATCATACCCATTGCTATTACGGCAGCCACCAATCCTGTAACCACTCCTTCCGCAAGGAACGGTCTTCGTATAAATGAACCTGTAGCACCCACAAGTTTCATTGTGTGGATAAGGAATCTCTTGGCATATACGGTAAGGCGTACAGTGTTGCCTATCAAGGCGTAAGAAATAAGGATAAGCAATACCGCAAACACTGAAAGAACGGCAGACACCCTCTTTACATTCTTATTTACAGCATCTACAAGCACCTCCTGATATATTACGTCCTTAACCTCAGGCATACGTCTGAGCTGTGCCTCTATCTGGGCTATGCTGTCTGTATTGGCATAGTCAGAAAAAAGTTTCATCTCTATGGAGCCAAGCAGCGGATTAAATCCAAGAAACTCTACAGGGTCCTGCCCCAACTCCTCCGCCAACTCTTTTGAAGCGGTCTCCTTATCTATGTATTCAGTTGATTTACAGTATAATTCAGCATCAAGTGTCTTTTGCAGTTTCTGTACATCGGCAGCCTTAACGTCCTCTTTAAGAACGACAGACATGGTTATATTCTCTCTAACCGCTACAGAAAGATCACTGGACAGCAATAACAAGGCGGTGGTTATTCCCACCAACAGAATAACCAGCGATATACTGATTACAGACGTAACCCTTGAATTAAACAAATGAACTTTTTTTTGAGACATTTTATATTATTTTTTCCTTTTTTTTAAATTTTGCACAAAGATAATACCACAAAACGCCAAAATCAAGAGAATAGAGGAAATAATTGCTAAAATTTTTCCATTTCTGTAAGATGACGGTTCAAATTTAAACGTAATATCATAATTTCCCGGTTCCAAATTCATTGCCCTAAGCAGGTAATCCGCCCTAAAGAACGGCACCTCCTTATCTCCAATATAGGCTTTCCATCCTGTGTAATAGAATATTTCAGAGAATACGGCAAGCTGTTTGCTACTCGATGAGAAAGAATACACAAGTTTGTTAGGCTCGTATGATATAAGCGTTATTTCAGCATCGGAGGTATCAAATACAGAATCCTTTATGTTTTCAGCTAATGCCTTATCAACCAGCACAGTAGATTGCAAATTCACAACATCAAGCATATTTACCTCATCATCGGGGGTATCAACCAACTTAACATTATTCACAAGCCAAGCATTACCGTAAGCGTGATTATTAAGCATTGGCAATGATGCACCGGATATTATTACATACTTAGTATTAAGCATGTTAAGTATAGGGGTGGCATTTAGAGCTTTATCAAGGTCTGCCTCTGTACGCATGTTTTTCAAACCCGATGTCAGGTTGCTTATCTCAGGAGCTAACTGCAACTCTATAAGTTCCTGATACCTACGCATTTTCACTGCACTATAACCACCTACCGTCTTATGAAAATAAGATGGCTGCGAACTATTGAAAATATCTACTGTCAGATCAAGCACCCTGTACGATAGTGTTTTGTCTTTAAGTATCGCCCTGTCGGCATAAGATGGGGTAAACGGAGTCTCAACACTTTTTCTTTCTACAAAATTCTTACTGCTTAGATACCTCTGTGCAACAGGAATCATATCAATGGCAAGCAACAGCACTATTGTCAAAGTACACCATACCTCCTTTACCTTGCCCCCAAAATAAGCAAACAGCACACAAGAGGCAACCAATATAAGCATTAGTGAACGAAATGCATCTGACTGTAGCAAATCCATACGGTCGGCAGGCAATGTATCCTTTAAGAAAGCATAAGCCCCACTGAACGAAGCATCAGACGTCGATACAAAAGATCCTGCCAACAACGGAAGAAGAGCATATATAACACACAGACCAACTGTAATACACAGTGAGATGACGACTGCCTTACGTTTCCTGTTTTTATCAACGTTGTTTGAGTATATCTCTTTAATGGCAAGCATAGCCATTATACACATGGCAAGGCATGTTATTGTAAGGGTCATTGACACTGTACGGAACTTATTGTACATAGGTACATAGTCTATAAAGAAATCCGTGAGCGGCATAAAGTTTTTGCCCCAAGACAACATCAAACCAAGCAATGCCGCTGCAAGCAACCACCATTTATGCCTTGACGGCACTATACACAGTCCTATCACAAACAGGAAACACACTATAGCACCAACATACACAGGACCTGCCGTAAACGGTTGGTCTCCCCAATAAAGAGGAAGATTAAATGTGTACATAAACTCTGCCAGATTTTTTGGAACAAATGAGTTTGGATTATTCTGCATAATGCGGTCAATACGAGCCTTCTCCGCTGATGTAAGCTCCTTTTGTGTCTTCTTAAGCCCTGTAATTTCCCCTATAGTCTCTGCCGTTTTGGAATCTTGGTCAAGTGTACCTACAGAAGCACCACCCTTAAAATCAGGTATAAGCAGAGTGAAAGACTCTCCTATTCCGTAACTCCACTGTGTTATATAATCCTTATCAAGTCCATTACTATCGCCTCCGTTTATCGTAAGTCCGTTGCTGTCGCCACGCATTGTGGACTTAACATACTCTTGTGTAGTCAATATTCTTGTTGCATTAAGCCCAACGGCAATAACCGCACCTATAATCAAACAGCCCAATGTCTTTGAAAAATCGGGTAATGTTTTCTCTTTTATGGCGAAAATCAGTTCTGAAACACCAAAACAAATCACCATAAAAAGCGTATAATATATAATCTGCACATGGTTTGCATATAGTCCCAATCCAAGGAACAAAGCCAACATAGAAGCACCTATAAGGCGGTTTCGCCTTGTACGCTCCTTAAACGCATAATACACAGAGGCTATTATAGGCGCCATATAGGCTATTGCCACCGCCTTTGTATTATGACCTGCAACTATAATAATAAGGTTGTATGTACCAAAAGCAGACGCTATGGCACCGCCTATGGACAGATACGGATTCACGCCTAACACCACAAGCAGTATATAAAAGCCTATAAGATAAAGAAATACAGTATATGTAGGACCTGGCAAAACCCTTAAAGCCTTATCTATATATTTGGCAAGCGACGCAGGCTCCTCCATACATATTTGATACGTAGGCATACCGCCAAACATAGCGTCAGTCCAAAGTGTAGGCTCACTGTGAGTTTTATTATACTCCACAGCCTCTTTGCTCATTCCTAAATAACTGTGAGTATCTGACCCGAATATAGTTTTACCCTGCAATACAGGAAACAAATATGCAAATGTAATGATTAAAAAGACTGCAACTGCAATAATGTGGGGCGTGAATTTTTTCATAACTTAAAAAATTGAGACCACAAAGTTACAATTTTTTTGCACAATCATAAAAAACTAATTAACTTTGCACCGCTTTTTTATAAAAAGTGTGTGCAATCGGGGTGTGGCGCAGTTGGTAGCGCGCTACGTTCGGGACGTAGAGGCCGCAAGTTCGAGTCTTGTCACCCCGACAAAACTTCAAAAATCTATCGGGATGTAGCTCAGTCCGGTTAGAGTACGCGTCTGGGGGGCGCGTGGTCGCTGGTTCGAATCCAGTCATCCCGACTATTACTGTTTTTGCTCAAAAATTAACAATGATGGCTACAATTACACTATGCAATATGCAGTTCTACGCCCATCACGGCTGTTTTGACACAGAGCAGAAAATAGGCACATACTTTACTGTAGATGTGGAATATACCTACGATGCATCTGAAGCCGTTGATACAGATAACGTAGAAAAAGCGGTAAACTATGCAGAAGTATATAATGTAATTAAAGAGCAGATGATGATTCCAAGCCACCTTATAGAGAATGTGGCATACCGCATAAAAAAAACACTGCTTAAAGAGTTTTCATCAATAAGCAGTGTAAAAGTTACAGTCTCCAAGTTAAACCCACCCATCGGCGGAGACATAGAGAAGGTCAGCGTAACGCTTTAAATCACCACTGAACTGAGATTTTGATTGTTGAAGCGTTTCCGCAGTTGTCATATACAGTTAGTGACACACTGTGTTTCTTTCCTGATTCAACCCTCTTTTTGTCAAAAGTGTATATTATGGTATGGCTTTTGGCATCGTAGTAAAAAGGAGACCATTTGCCATCAATACACCCTTCAAACCTGCCTATTCTGGTTTCCTTATCCGCAACGTAAAATTTTATTGAATTCCCATTTTTCCCTAAATATTTTAGTGTAGGTTTGGTCTGGTCAACCAACACTCTATAAAATCCCAACGCCCTGGTGGTTCCAACCATCCAACCATTGTCATAATAGCCTTCTGAATAGTCGTAATACCTTCCGTCGTCACTATAGCCTATATAGTATTGGTTCTTACCTACAAGTGTGTCATTAGTCAACTTAATTTTTATGTCAGCATACTTCTGCAAAGGCACGTATGCGTAGTGAACCTGATGTATATTTGAGCAAGCCGTAGAATCCACCTTACTTTGGTATTTGAAATACAATGTGTTATAAAGAGAACCCTTAGGAAGCTTAAAGTAAAAGTCATCTTCAATAATACTATTACTGAAATTCCACATAAAATATCTGCCCCCATTATACGCTGAAACTATAGGAATAACCGTACTGTCTCCTCTAATTGTAAAATTAAGGGTTGATATATTGTTTCTGTAGTCAGTAATTGTAAGTTTAACATTATAGTCTCTGTTCTCGTCAATCAGCAGGTAACCACCGTCCGTATGTTCTCTGATATACTCCATACAAGGATTGTCAGGTAAATATGTTTTCATAACCATACCCCTGCCTTTTTTCCATAATTCATAATCAATGAAAGAGTTTATGTATCTTGTACTGTCAAAACTAAACTGTTCAACATTAAACAGAAACTTGGTTTTTCCATCAACCTCCATTTTAAGCGTATGCACACCATAGACATTTGCAGAGCCTGACATATAGTCATTTGCCTTTACACCTATGCCAATTCTTCCGTATGCCTTGATAGGTGTCTTAAGTTGTTCCACTGAATAATCCTTAGTCATTGCATCACCAGCCACAACACCCTCACCCGGTAAAGGAGTTATAAAAATCCTATGAAAACGGGGAGCCGTTTTATCACTTATGTAATAGAAACGTTGTGCATCCATCACCATCTCTGTCTTCATATCCCTTATTTCAAAATGAAGATGAGGACCGCCCGATGAGCCCGAGTTGCCACTTGTGGCAATTCTGTCTCCTATTTTAACGGGATATGCATCAGGCTCCAAAAAAAAGTCAACATCAAACCTTTGCTCCGCATACTGTTTTTCCTTTAAGATGGAATCTAATGCCGGCACAAAACTGTAAAGGTGTCCATAAACAGAAGTAAGTCCAATTTCAGGATGGTTTACATATAGGCAGTTTCCGTATCCTGTAGCGGAAACACTGATTCGTGACACATAACCGTCATATACTGAATATACGGGCTGACCTATCTTTTGCTGTGTCCTCATATCAAGCCCGGAATGAAAATGATTAGGCCTTAACTCACCGAAATTAGCAGATAGCTCAATTGGCAAATCCATAGGCTGACGTAACTCAAAAGCACCTACAGACACTGCCGTCAAAGTAGCCAAAGCAAATATAATACAATTTTTCATTGTTATTTACAATAATTTAGAAGCACCGCAAATTTACAAAAAAAAATCCCGAGAATCAAGTATCTCAGGATTTATTTCCTATCCACTTACTTGAATTCTAATTTTAAAGAGCAGATTTTCCGTCTTTCCGCCGAGGGAGTTTAGTAGGTCCTAAACGACTAAGGCGAAAGCGGAAAAGATGCCTTTATAAATTAGAATTAGCTCGTTGTATTGCCGAATAGTTTATTTTTAGGGCATACGCTCTACGCAAAGCCTGCTTTATATCAGTAACAATACCCATCTTACAATCCTTATCTATTTTAAGTGATACAGTAAGAAGGTCTTGGTCTGTCTCAGGCATGGCAGAACGCTCTGCTACTATGTAATTCTCTATTTGAGAAACCTCAGCAAACGCATCGTCCAACTGGATACGTGGCTCTGAACCGTATTGAGCTCTGAATTTTGGCAACGGCTGACCCACATATATAAAGCGAACCAGTGTCTTTTTCTCCAAAGAAACCAACTCTGTGGCCTCAGGTGCCTTAATGCCTACCTTATAGTCAACCTCCTTCATTGATGTAGAAATCATAAAGAAGAAAAGCAACATAAAGATAATGTCCGGAAGAGAAGCGGTGCTGATAGCAGGTATCTCTTTTGATGAAGAAGTATCTCTAAAACGTCCCATTATTTCTTTCCTCCATAATTTTTAGGCTCGGCTTCTGAAATCTTTTGAGGCAGAATCTTTTGAATAGCCTTCTGTTGGTCCTCATTTAACTCGTCGTAATCAGCAGCCCACTTTTGTTGAGCCAAATCATTACGCAATTCATTGTATGCAGCCACAAGCTCGTTTTGAACTTCAATATACTTGGAATAAGATGTTCCACGGTCATTCTGAAGTGATATTACGTGGTCTTTTGTAACCATTACGGTTCCAAAGAACTCCACATCCATAGGCACTTTCTCTGGCAGGTTTGGATCATCTTTTGCATTGAGAATAAACTCTTTAGCCTTATCTTTAAGATTCGCCACGTTTACGTACTCATTCTGCACCAAGAGCTGGTTCTCAGAATTTATAAGTACCACAAACACGTTACGCTCCTTAACCTTAAGGTCTTCTGTTTTCTGATCAGCAGGTACAGGTGGCGGCAAACGGCGTGAAAGACCTTTGTTTACAGCCATAGTAGTGGTCATCAGAAAGAATACCAACAGCAGGAACGCAATATCGGCGGTTGAGCTGGAGTTTATCTCAGGTACTTTTTTCTTAGACATAACGCTGATTTTATTTTAATTTTTTAGCAAAATTACTGCAAATCATAAGCAATACACCTACAACAAGCAATATATAAATTGTATATAATTGCATATCAACCATCTTAAGAGTACCTGTTGTAATCTCCTCTTCAAGACCAAGAACATTTACAGCATCTCCACTTGATACACAATAAGAAACAAGCATAACCAATATCAGTGCACCTACACCACAAATGGATTTGACTGCACTCTTAGGATTCTTTCTGAAATCCATAGCGATATTGGCTATAGCAGCCACAAGAACCAATAGAGCGGCAATAGCCACAAATGCATACATAAGCCACATAAGTTGCTCTGTAAACACTGGTTCCAGGTACTCCGCATTAGGATCAACATAGCCGCCAAAGTAGAACATAAGGGCTACGATGATAGTAACGCCGAACAGCACCCACATCGATATTTTTGAAATTTTATTCTCCATAATTAAATTCTCCTGTAATAAAATTACTTCTTAATACATTTAGCCATAAGTATATCGAGCATAGAGATTGAAGAATCCTCCAAATCACCTACCAATGCCTCAATACGTGATAAAATGTAGTTATAGAACAATTGAAGAATAATAGCAACAATAAGACCTGCAACTGTTGTGATAAGAGCGACCTTGATACCGCCGGCAACGATAGTAGCTGAAATATCACCAGCCTGTTGGATACGGTCAAATGCCTCAATCATACCTATTACAGTACCCATGAATCCTAACATAGGAGCAAGACCGATGAAAAGACCAATCCAAGATAGGTTTCTCTCAAGCAAACCTGATTGAACGCTTCCGTAAGCAACTATAGATTTCTCTGCAATATCAACGCCCTCATTTATACGCATAAGACCTTGATAGAATACAGCGGCAACAGGACCACGTGTGTTACGGCAAATCTCTTTAGCAGCCTCTACACCTTTCTCATCAAGTGCTTTCTCTACGTCAGAAAGAAGTTTCTTGGAATCTGCTGTTGCAAGACTTAAGTAGATAATACGCTCAATGGCAATAGCCAAACCTAAGATAAGGCACAACGCAACTGAACTCATAAAGCCTGCACCACCTTCAATGAACTTTGTCTTTAGGGCTTGGTGAAGACCAGACTCTACCTCTGCTGCCTCTGCTGCTGGAGCAACCTCCTCTGCTGGAGCCTCGGCAACTTGTTCCTGAGCGGCTACAGCTTCATCCTGAGCCTGCTCATCCTGAGCGTAAACGCTCATAAAACTTACACTAGCAATAAACGCTAATACTGCAACTAACTTTTTCATACTTTTGTTTTTAAAATTAAATGTTAATATTGTTTGTTAATTATTGAAATTCAACATTTTATTTTAGAAATAACGGCGGAGAAAGCGGGATTCGAACCCGCGATGCGCTTTAGACGCATACACGCTTTCCAGGCGTGCCTCTTCAACCACTCGAGCATCTCTCCATAGTTAATCGCGTGCAAGTTACAAAATTTACCGTAAAAGGCAAAATAAAAATGCTAAAAAAATAATCTTTCGGCATTATTTGTGGTGATTTTTCCTATTTCTTCAATCGTTTTACCATAAACAGCCGCCAATTTACCTGCAATAAGCGGTAAAAACGATGGTTCGTTTCTCTCTCCCCGATGTGGTGTGGGGGCAAGATACGGGCAGTCTGTCTCAAGAACAATCCTGTCAAGAGGGATCTCTGCAAGACGCTCTGTAAATTTGGCGTTCTTAAAAGTGGACACTCCCCCTATGCCGAAATAAAAATCACCTAATGACATCATAATTTGAGCATTCTCAGGAGCACCCGAGAAACAATGCAGCACGCCGTGTAATTTAGTTTTATCAAACTCCCTTAAAATATCAACCGTAGGTTGGAGGGCATCTCTGGCATGAATGGCTATAGGCAAGTTTTTCTCAATGGCCGCCGCTATCTGATGACGGAACACCGTCTCCTGCTCTGCACGTGTAGTCTTATCCCAATAGAGGTCTATACCTATCTCTCCTACGGCAATATATTTACCATCTGCAATGGCTCTGTCAAAAGCGTCAAGTTCATCTTTATAGGATTCCGCATTCACCTCTTGCGGATGAATGCCAATCATGGTATAGACATAGTCCGGATATTGTTTTTCAAGAGATTTGAGTTTCTCTATATCACGCATTGTAACGCTGGCAAGCAGAATTTTCTCCACTCCTGCCTGTTTTGCTCTAAGTACAACGGCATCCAAATCCTCAGCATACTGAGGGTCATCAAGGTGTGCGTGGGTTTCGATTATTCTCATAATTAAAAAGTTTAGGAGCTTAAAAGTTTAGGAGTTTAGGAGTTTTTCACTCCTTAACTTAGTCCCGTAGGGACGACAAAACTCCTTAACTCCTCAACTTTAATAATTAGTTCTCGCAGAGAATTAATTATTAAAGTTGGTTGGAACGGTAAGGGCTCGCCATTATAGGCAGGGGCATAATAAGCTTGGTCTATGCCTGCATTATGAGCACCTACAATATCGGCTGTAAAGTTATCACCCACCACAAGGCTTTCCGCCTTGCGGGCGTTGGAACTTTTAAGCATATAGTCAAAAAATGCCTTTTGCGGCTTATGCTCCTTTATGTCTTCACTAAGGAATATCTTTGTAAAATAATCCTTTAGTCCTGAACGCTCTATTTTAAGGTGTTGTACAGCACTAAAACCATTGGATATTATGTATAGTTTGCACCCCTTTAACTTAAAATACTCAAGCACCTCTTTTGCCCCGTCATTGAGTACGGTCTGCTCTCCAAGCATACGTAAATAATCTGTTTTCAGTGCATTTATCTGCATAGCGGCAACATCGGGGCTTACACCTATATGACGGAACGGATACTCAAAACGCTCTGTTTCAAGGAACTCACGCTTGATTTTACCCAACGCATAATCCTCCCATAACTCCATATTCCTATTCTTGTATATGGTGTGAAAGGTGTTGAAATCGGGGAAGAAACGCTCAAAGTCATAATTATGGAACAACACGCTCAATGCCTTCTCTGAGTTTACAGGAAAGTTCCACAGCGTGCTGTCCCAATCAAAAAATATGTGTTTGTACTTAATCAACCTGAACAATCAAGTATTTTGAAGTACTCCAAAAGTCCGTGGCGTTTTTAATCTTAAGCACATACTGACGGTTTTCATCACGGTCAAAAGTGTATGACGTAACAGGATGCTTTGTAAGAATTTTAGCACGCTTGGCATTGGTTGGTATGGTCTCCACCTCTCGTATGTCCACAGTGTTGAACGAACCGCTACGGAATGTGGAACTCATTTTTTTAGCATCTATACCCTTCTCTTTCAGTTCACTCTTTGTTGCAATCAAATAATAGGCACGATGAAGAGCCTCGTCTTGGTTCTGTATTCTCTTGTTCTGCTCCTCGATATCAGAAGCCATTTGTTCTGCCTGTTGAGCCATAAGCGTAGTCTCAACAACAAGGCTGTCTATACGTATATTCTTTTTTTCCAACGCCTTCTGCAAAGCCTCTATCTCTTTGTCCTTCTCCTCTAATTTGGCTTTAAGATTGGCTATTGACTTTCTTAATTGAGCAGACTGTATTTTGCCGTTATCCACCAACTCCTGCAGTTCCGATATTTTAGCCTTATTGGCTTCAAGTATTGAATTTATAGCGTAAAAATCATCTGTAATACGTGCACGAACAGCCTTGCTTGGAGTGCCTTCAACAGATGAATTCATGCTGATATAATTTTCATTCTCCTTGATAACCTGAAAATTTGAATCCACCTCGTTTATGATGGTCAAGTACTCATCCAGTTCAGCTGTGGTTCTTTCTTGAGCCGCCTTAATTGAATCTCTTTCATAAACCGTTCTCTTATAAACAGAAGAGTGTTCTGCAATCTGATTGCAAGAACAAAGTGCGATGGCTGCAACGCACAATAAAATTAATTTTTTCATAATTATCTCTGCTCTTTTCTTATTGTTTCTCAAATATCACATTAATAGTTTCAGTTGTTCCTTCAAGAAAATTTGGCATTGAGATAGTATAAAACAATTTTCCATCCTTATGTTTTAAAGACACTATCTCCTTTTCAAATTTAATCATCACATCTTGATTTGACACAGACCAACTACCTTTCATTGACTGTCCGACCTGAGTAAGAACACATGTCTTATCTGACTTTAAATCAAAAGTCATATCCACTGCCGCCATAGAAAGTGATGTCAATACAAGATTTTTAGATTCTTTTGCATATTCTTGGAATTCAGAGCATGAATACGTTTTACCCTCATACTCAATCTGTTTCTCCACCCACTTTCCTATCACACTGGATTCTTCATTACTCATTTCGGGACTATTCTTTCCAGAATCTTCCTTTTTACACGACACACACATAACAATGGCTACCATAGCCATAATAATAAATTTAGTCTTTTTCATGGTTTATATAAATTAAAAATTGTAATTACTTTCTATATAACTCCAAAATAAAATTTTTATTTTATTTTCTATTAAAAAAAATTTTCCAAGCCGTCTCCGCCTGATTGGTGAACATCTCCCACCCGTTTTTTATAGTGGCACCCTTAAGTTCAGCCTGTTGCAGAAACAATGTACGTATAGGATTATATATTATATCCAAAACAATGTGATCTGGCGTTATATACTCGTAAGGAATGTCAGGGCACTCTTTTGTGTGAGGGAAACTGCCTACAGGAGTGGCGTTCACTATTACTGTGTTATCCTTCATAACCTGCTCTGTAAGTTCAGAGTACTTAAGGCATCCCTCTTTTGACCTAGATACAAATGTACAATTTATACCAAAACCTTTAAGGGCGTATGCCACAGCCTTAGACGCCCCGCCCGTACCAAGTATCAGTGCTCTCTTATGTTTTGGTGTGAGCAGTGGCTTTACAGACTCGGCAAATCCCACACAATCTGTATTGTAGCCTATAAGTTTGGCTCCGTCATCACCGTTCACCACTCTTACGCAGTTTACAGCACCAATTTCTTTTGCAACAGGATCAACCTCATCAAGCAATGGAATTATGCTCTCCTTGTAAGGAATTGTTACACAGAACCCTCTGAGATTAGGATGAGAGTCTATGAAATCCTTGACAAGAGTCACTTTTTTTAGTTCCAACGCTTCAAAAAGATGACCCGATAATCTCTTCTGCTTGAATTTTTCGTTCCAATATGTGGCTGAATATGATTGTGCAAGCGGTCTGCCTATTACAGCAAATAAATCTGAAATAATTTGTCCTCTCATCTTTTCCTATTTTTAATTACCTGTTTTACAACAATGTATGCTATAGCCACCGATGCCATCACAACCAATACGATAGAGAGCTCGTGGCTATATTTGTCTATCAAATCCTTCTGTCCGTGAGCCACATAGCCAAGCAGAGCAAGTACAGCGTTCCAAATGGCGGCTCCCAAAAAAGTGTAGAGGGTAAAACTGCCCAAGTTCATTTTTGAAAGTCCTGCAGGAATTGATATAAGTTGTCTTATGGCAGGAATGAAACGCCCTACAAAGGTTGACATGTTTCCATGGTTCACAAAATAAGATTCAGCCTTTTCCACTCCCTCCCGGTCAATAAGCAAGGCGTGGGCAAACTTGGTGTCGGCAAACTTATATATAATAGGTCTGCCAAGCCAAAGGGCAAGAAAATAGTTAATGTATGCCCCTATCAGTGCCCCGATGGTGCCGAACAGCACCACAAGTATTATATTAAGGTCACTATCGGGTTCAGATGCTATGTAAGCCGCAGGTGGAATTACAACCTCTGACGGGAACGGAATAAAAGAGCTCTCAACTGCCATAAGCGCCATAATGGAACCGTAATTTGTGTTACGGTCATACCACGAGATTACGTTTTGAAGCAGAGTGGCGTCAGTTGCCTGTTGACAGTGGACAGTTGACATGGAACTGGCGTTAAGGGACAAGGGACAAGGGACAAGGGACAAAAGCACTAACAACAGAATATATTTTCTCATACTAACTTTTTTACGTTTTCTACAAATTTTTTTGCATGCGGATGGATTGACAGGAAAACAGAATCTGCATGAGAATCCATCCTTATGGCGTGCATAAGATAATACTTTGCGTTTGTATAATCCTTTAAAAAATAATATGTTATGGCAAGTGACGTCGTAATTATTCTGGAATCATGATCTAACAGTTTAGCCTTGTTCAAGTAAATTACAGCCTCATTATAATCCCCGATGGCACAATATGCCTGTCCTAACTTTACAAACGCACTTGATTGTGAAGGGTTGATGCCCACCACCTTGTGATAGGCAAATATGGCATGTCCCCAATTATCAGTGATAAAATAGCACTCTCCAAGCACCATCCAATAAAACTCATTGCCGGAATCCTCATTCAAGGCACGCTTTATCCAATATATGGCTCTTGAAGCTTTTGTCTCCTTATCTTCAGAATCAAGAAAATAACTCATTCCTATACCAAACAGAGCCTCAGCGTTATCTTCGTCAATATCAAGAGATTTGTTGTAGTATTCGCGGGCACGCTCGTACAAATCACGGTAATTGTACATATCGGCTACAAGATTGAAATCTTTAACCCCCGCATCCTTTTTACCCAAAACTTTAAGATAACATTCACAGGCACGCTCATAATTCTCCAACTTCACATAACAGTCCCCCATAGCGTGCCATGCATCATACGCCTTGGCGTTTATTGATGTGGCATAGTCAAAAGCGTTTATAGCCTCTTTGTAATTATCGCTATAACGGTACAACCACCCTAACTTAAACCACAGTTTCTCATTATAGGGTGCGGAGTCCAACGCTTTTTCACAATACTTGATGCCGCTTTTGTAATCTGACTTATCCTTTACATAGCACTCTATCAAACTCTCCAAAATCTGTAGATTGTCAGGGAAACGCTTATGTCCTTTTCTAAGAATGTCAATAGCGTATGAGTACATAAAACACTGATAGAACGATGTTGCCAAATCAAGATATGAGTCTGCCGCAACCTCATCGTCAACCTCTGAAATCCAAGTGCCTACATGCCTAACCTCTTTATCTATAGCATCAAAATCACATTGTTCTATATGGATTTTGGCAAGCATCAGTTTTATACCCAATATATCTTCAGGGTTAACAGTACTGCTGTCTTCAAGCATTGCGTTAAACAGTCTCTCCGCCTCATCCAAATCCCCTGCCACTATATGCAGACGGGCGAACTCATACCGCAATGCACTGTCATTAGGATATACAGACAATCCACGCCTTATTACCGCAATGGCACT
>JAZLHT010000173.1:0-3154 GCA_045616965.1 Candidatus Enterocola sp. | reverse complement strand
TGTGGCGCAATACTTAGCCTACACCCCGTACGGAGAGACCTTTATAGAAGAACGCAACGTTACCCCGTACAAGTTTAACGGAAAGGAACTTGATGCAGAAACCGGCTACTATTACTACGGAGCAAGATACTATGACCCCTCCACTGCCCTGTGGCTTGGCGTAGATCCATTGCAACAGAAATATCCTGGTGTGAGTCCGTATGTATATTGTGCAGGCAACCCAGTCAAGTACGTGGATCCGGACGGAAACGAAATAAAGATTGGAACATGGTATGGTAGGGTTTTGGCAAAATTGGGGGTTGATAATTTTGAGGCAAAAGTTCAAAAGCAGTTGAATAATATCAAAAGTATGTCTTCCAGTTTGAATAAAATGGTAACTGCGTTGGAAAAAACTTCTGAAACATACAATATAAAACCAAGTGAAAAAGACAGAACAAACCACTATACTGTTGACAATAAAACTGTGTATTTTAACCCTGATGATACAAATGGGTACGATGGTAAATATCGTCCTGCAGAAGCTGGTTTGGCACACGAGTTAGGACATGCTGAAGATGATAAAAATGGGAATAGAATTGACTATGACCGAAATAAATTAAATAATCATGATGTAATAGAAATGGACAAGTGTCAAAGAAATGAAATAAATGCAATAAGTAGAGAAAATGAAGTTCGTGATGCAATGGGATATCCAGAAAGAGATTACAATTATTTTACAGTAAAAAAAGAAGATAATTGATATGAAGCACCTTATATGTGTAATATGCACTCTTTTGTGTGTCAGTTGTTACAATCAGTCAAACCGTCAGACAGCGTTTGATGTTGGTTGTGGTGAAGGCTGTTTTTGCCCAGTGTATGTGTTAATAGAAAATGAGAAGACAGCAGAGATTCAGTGGATTGGTGTTGATGTTTTAGGACTGTTAACAACACTTGATTCGCAAAAATGTAAAAGAGATAGTATTTTAGACCAATTAAAGAAGAATGTAAATCCTTCTGTGCCTTATATGGTTTCGGATTCGGTGTATAAAGAACTCGTCAAGTATGGCAATATTGAATTTGATGAAGAAATATACAATTATTACAAACAACATGGGGTGGATTCTCTCATACAGCATTACGACCTAAACAAATTTGGAAATATATTTCTTGAAGGTAATACTGATGGTAAAAAAATTGATTACATCGGTTTTTTGTTATGGCAGAATGATATTCTTATTGGTATGGGCGATGAGGTGAATGAATGGTATTATGTTCGATAAAAATGGAGACAATTTTGTAAGATTAAGATATTTGTCAATAGAAGACACATGCAACAGCACAATGAGCCTGTACACATATAACCACACGGTGCCCGCTACTATGACCCTACCACTGCCCTATGGCTTGGCGTAGATCCACTTGCAGAGAAATATCCTGGTGTGAGTCCGTATGTATATTGTGCTGACAACCCTATAAGATACGTGGATCCGGACGGGAGAGAAAAACTGATTTTCTTTGCGCCAAGTGAGTCAAACAATAGAATTTCAAATGCCGCAAATAATTATCCGGAAAACGATGGGGTGATTCACATTTGGGCTCATGGAGTTTCAAATGAAAATGACAAAAATATAGGATTTAGTTTTTATTGCAACGACAACAAAACTAGTAGTATTGTTAATGATGGAGCAAAGTTTAAACAAATTCTATTAGATTATAGTGACACATACAATGATAATTGTGATAATGATAAAACCTCAATTGTTGTTTTACATTCTTGTAAAACAGGTCAGAAAGATGGTTTTGCTGAAAATATTTCAAAAGATATTAACGACATTGTGGTGGCACCTAGCGACAATGTAAATATTGAAACAACCCTTTCAGATGGGAGATCTGTGGAAAGAGGAGTTGTAAACAAAGGTTCATGGAATATTTATCATAAAGGTAAGTTGGTAGATTCTTTTGAAGGAACAACGAAACCGATATTTAGTAATCCGGATAATATTATCAATAAATATGTAAAAACTGAAGAAGAAACAAAATGAAAAGAAATATTATAACCATTTTATTTTTGATGTGCATTACCGTATTTGTTGTGTTTTCTCAAGCAGAAGCAATTATTAACGATTTTCCGTGTTACGAACCAAATTATACTCCAGAGCAGATAGAAAAGTTCAAAAGTAAAGTTATTAATGAAGGAAACGTTAATTCATATGAGGCATTGTATTTTTTGTCTCCATCATACGAACGTTTACCATATTCGCTAATTATGGCAAATAAATATAATTATCCAACTGCATACTATGATGTATATATAGAAATGAGTAAAATGTATAGTGATTTAGGACTTCAAATGGATTCTATAACAACTTGTTTTTGCATGAGATATTTAATAAAAGCAGCTGATATGGGCAATAGATTTGCTTCTTTTTCTTTATCTGAAAAATATTTGTATGGATTGTCTATTCAACGAGATACAATAAAGTCAAAAACATATTTATTTAAATCATTGTCGCATCGTACTGACCAACAAAAGGACAGGACGTGGAGAATTATGGTAAGAGAATATAATAAAAAGAACAAGAAATAGGAGACACATTTTTAATGAAGCCACACGTCGTACCATAAGATGGGGGACGGCACCGTTGAGACGTTCACATACGATGACCTGGAGCGGCTGCATACATCCACGCTGAAAAACGGTGACGGTAAAGAGCTCTCATCAAACAGTTATTCATACGACAATGCTGACAACATAACCCAGATATACGGCTCTCAAAACAACTATGAGCAGAAGTATGAGTATGATGAGTTCAACCGCCTCATCAAAGCCACAGGCAAAGGTTCCGGCATTATGAACAATGGCAAACCTGCCAATTATGACGTCTCATACACGTACAACATAATGAGCGGTTTTGACAAGGTAAGTAAAATTTTCAACACTCCTGATGGTGGAAGTTCCGCAGAAATTGCGTACCTTTACGGCTGGGATGATGATAGCGGACGCACCGCTCCCACCAGTATTGGCAATACAAGTTATGAATATGACGGTGCTGGCAACCCTGCGGAGATCTCAGGGGAGGGATTACACAGGAGTCTTGTGTGGGACTGCGAGAACCGCCTGCGACAGATAGATGACGGTGATAAACTGCACATCTACACGTATGACCACACAGGT
>JAZLHT010000172.1:0-4663 GCA_045616965.1 Candidatus Enterocola sp. | reverse complement strand
TGGAGAGACTGTGCAGACAGACCGATGTGCCGCCACAGTCTCAATACCGGGAATGTACATAGTAAAGACCAACAATTCAGAACAAAAAGTTATAGTAAGATGAAAAAGACAGCATTAATGATATTGGCGTTTTGCAGTACAGCACTATTCTGTAGTGCAAAGACACTTTGGGTGTATGAGAGTGACGGAACACGCACCGCAGTGGAGTCATCAAAAATAGACAGCATAAGTTTTGTAACTCCGGGCAATCTTTCACTTAGCCCTGTGGAAAAGACTCTTGATAAGGAGGGCGGTACATTTAATTTATACATAAAAGCAGATATGGATTGGGAGGCTACGGTAAGCAGCATATACAATATTATGCTATCCGAATCCAAAGGTACGGGCAACGCCACCATACAGGTGTCAACGGTGCCGAACTACGGAGACACCCCATTAACAGAAACGGTTACCGTAAGACTTAAAGACGGTTATACCCAAACACTTACAATAACAGTAACCCCATATTAATTACTTGTAACACAACACTATTATGAAACGGAATTTAATTATAATATCAATACTATCAGTGGCAGCCATCTCAATAGCGGTGGCATCAAAGGTTTGGATATACCAGAATGACAACACCCGTTTAGGGTTTGATTATGACAAACTGGACAGTATAACATACGTTACACCCGGTACCATAGCACTATCAGTATCGGAGAAAAATGTACCATTTGAAGGCGGCACTTTTGATTTGGATGTGGTTGCAAGCCAGCCTTGGACGGTAAGCATTAGCGACCCAAACAGCGTAAAAGTATCTCAATTTGCAGGAGCAGGCAACACAACATTGAAGGTCGTAGTTGCACAGAACACAAATTTAAGTGCCAGAACAACAACTGTAAAGTTTACACTGCAAGACGGAACGCCAAACACATTAAATGTTATAACGGCACCTTGGCAAGATAAGATAGAATTATCTGTTACAAAGAAGAATATTGGTTTTGAGGGAGGTTCATTTACAATTGATGTGAAAAGCAATATCTCTTGGAGTGTGTCAACCAATAAGACTTGGGTGACACTGTCAAAAACTAAAGGAGAAGGAAATGATAACATAACAGTAACTGTTGCACCTAACAACTCCGCCACAAAAGATACTGCAAAAGTTGTATTTAAAACTAAAAACGTGGTTTGGGCAAACACTTTTATCTACAGAGATGTTGAGAATATAAACGTATCGCCATCTTCTCAAGATGTTTCATTTTTAGGAGGAGAGGTGCCAATTAACATAACATCAAATACATCTTGGACTGTATCAAGCGATAAGGATTGGGTAACATTTTCTGAGACACAAGGGAGCGGCAACAAAACAATTACGGCTACTGTTGCACAAAACACAACCCAAGCAAAAGGTGTGGCAACTATTACTGTCACAACAAAATACGCTAAAATACCAGTAACCACAAAAATTAATAGAGATGTTGAAACTATAAGCGTATCGCCAACTTCATATGATATTCCATATTTAGGAGGAGAAGTATCTATTAGTGTAACATCAAATACGTCTTGGACAATATCAAGTGATAAGGATTGGGTAACATTGTCAAGGACATCAGGTACTGGTGATGGTATAATAGACATTACTGTTGCAGAGAACACAACAACAAAGACAGAAATAGCAATAGTTACATTGACCACTGCATTGGGGAAAATTGATTCAATTTCAATAAAAAGTTTAGGAATGGAGAAATGCAAGGCATCTGATTATCCACAGGTGACAATAGGCACACAGACTTGGATGGCTGAGAATTACCGCTGTTCAAAGTATGACACTGAGTCTGAAGCATACAAGGAGGGCAGATACACAGTTCCAACATCAGAAAGTTCTGATTACACCCCATATTACACCGATGCGTCAGACAAGAGCAAGTGGTATGATACAGAGTATGCTGGTAATCTCACTAATGCACAGATAACGAAATTGGGATACCTCTACAACTGGGCTGCGGCTGTAGGCGTAGCAGACGGAGAGAAACAGACAACCGCATTCACAGGCAACCGCCAAGGAATCTGCCCCAACGGATGGCACGTTCCGTCAAGAGCGGAGTGGCATACACTTGTAGATTACATAGAAAAAACAGACGGCAAAGGAGCATACACTGCTGGCAAGCACCTGAAGACCACATCTGGCTGGTATGATGCGGGCAAACCACAAACATACCCACAAGGATTGGATACGTATGGCTTTGCGGCTTTGCCGGCAGGTCACGCTGCTACTAGGAATTATATACATGCCGTTGGAGACAGCACCTATTTATGGACAGATACTCCACATAATAGCAATAACCACAATGCTTATAGCACCCTCCTCAGTTGTTACCATGATTTTTTGCTCTCGGGTGACTACTACTATGACAATAAGATTTTAGGTCAAAGTGTGCGTTGTCTCAAAGATGATGAGGATTGAATAATAAATATTTACAAACAATGAGAGTAAACCGAAAATCTCTTGAGGAATAGGTGTAAAACGACACAAATTAAGTTTGATATAAATTTTGTTTGTAACTAAATAATAGTTATATTTGCATTGTGGAAGAATTATGAGCACTCCTAGTTATAACGGATTTATAGGAAGTATTGAAGTAAGCGAGAAGGGTGATTGTCTTTTTGGAGAAGTGCTTGGTTTGCCTAACAATGTAAAAATTACATACGAGGGTGAAACGGTAGCGGAATTAAGAGAGGATTTTATAGGTGCCATTGATGATTATTTGGCTGATTGCAGTGCAAGAGGCATTCAGCCTAAAAGGTCTTACAAAGGTGCTTTTAATGTTAGGGTATCGCCTGAACTGCATGCCCAACTTGATGCGCTGGCACAAATGAACGGATTATCTTTAAACAAATACATTAATAATGCATTGTCTATGACCGCAAGCAATGCAATGCAGTTTTGATTTTCAGCATATCATAATCAACCCCTGCCACCGCACCCCGTAGTGGCAGGGGTGGTTTTTGCGCTGATTAATACGCAACCTCAGTAGTTAAGGTTCGGATGCCACCCTGCTTTAATTCCGGAGTATTAATTCTAATGTCACAATCCACAACAAAAACATTACCATTATTTGAGACAATAACATTTTCGTCATGTAAATCGCTAAGATATATTTCAGGTGTGGCGTATGTCCAATTTTTAGGATTTTTAAGAGTAAATCCCATATTTGTGGCAAAGGTCTGAATTTTATCGTCTGAAAGAGAGCTACCAATAATAAATGGTTGTTCTACTATTATTTTAAATTCACCATCTGAGTTTCTTCCAAAACCCAATACTGTCAGACGAGTTTCTTGGAAATATGTATTGTGTAAGCTTACCCTGTCTAGAGCGAGAATAGGTTGTATGTAGTAGTCTAAACCTATCGATTTTATAACGGTGTTCCCGTTTTTATAGAATATTTTAGCTTCGCCTCCTTCTGCAATCTGAGGTCCGAACAATGCAGAGAATTTGGCATCTGTCTTATCTATCCAACAATGAGCCGCTTTTGCCCACCGCTCTATAACATTTGCTTGCGCCTCTGCATATTGGAATTCTCTTTTGACACTGCCGACTGGTGCATCGAGTTTATCTGTTGCAACATCTGCTCCCGCGAGTAAGGATGCAATGACATTTGTAACACCTCCAATTGAGCAGCCATACTGTTCCTGCGGTGAAAATCGTTTATAAATAAGTTTCCTTCCGATAAAATGTTCTGCATAAGTGTTTAATGTTAAAAGGTCTGCATCGGTAAAGCCGTTGCGTATGATATTATTAATTGATTCCCAAAAATCAGAATTAGACATGACTACATTAGTATTCACTGCAAAGGTACAAAAAAATAATAAGTTATCAAAAAACACATTAGTTCCCCCTGCCACCGCACCTGAAGTGGCAGAGGTTGGTTTAAGGTAAAGTGGTATTACTGTTATCTTCAAGCAGGTTTCTTAGATGCTTGTCAAACTTGCGTAGCCCACTGGCGGAACTTTGTAGCCTTGGGACTCCATGCGGAGTGGTTATTTCCATTTTGGAAATAACCACTCCTTTTTGCAATTCGCCTTCATCAAATATATTTTTCAAGTGTTTACTAATAGCAGGAATGCCGACACCAAACAATTGTGCAATAGCCTTCTGTGTAGCCCAAATGGTTTCATCCTTAATAACCACTTGTACTTTGCCATCTTCCTCAGGTAGGTTATATAATATGAATTGTATGTCTGTCATTAATTTTTTGCAGATGTTATTAACTTTTACAAAGATACGAAAAATCCTTAATTTCTACAAATTTATCTTTAAACCATAACTAAAAAATCCCCCCCTGCCACTACGAGTGTAGTGGCAGGGGTGAATTTTTTTATTTTCTTAACACGGTATTTTGTAAATCAAAATTAATTTCCTAAATTTGCAGTGTAGTCCACGCTGATTGCTCTGTTTTATGAGCGGATGGGTGGGCTAAGCGGAGGCTAGTGTGCCTCTAAGACATATTAAAAGGCGTTTATTGACGCTTTGTTCTCGTTTTTCAGAATCTGGTAAATTCAAATAATCCAAAGAGAGCATTGCAACAATGAATGTCCTGCGGGTATGTATATTCGTTTACGGCTGTGCCGTAGGCATTTACATACGGCGTGGGCTTCATACTGTTTGTACTTTTGGATT
>JAZLHT010000171.1:0-3385 GCA_045616965.1 Candidatus Enterocola sp. | reverse complement strand
GGATTCGGTTTGGGTGTGTCCTCCTTCTTCTTCTCACACCCGCACAGCAGCACAGTACCTGCCACTAATAGAATAACTGCTCTTAAAATTGTTTTGCTCATTTCTGTTTTGTTTTTATGTTTTAAATTTGTTCTAATCATTATAAATGACAATATTTTGTCTTTACATTATTCTACTGTTTGACTCTCTCTACCCTGCTTGGATAACTTTTTGTATTGTGCGATTAAGTAACCAATGAAAACCATTTTCGTAATTAAAATTGACCAATTAATTATAGGGAAAATTTCTTGTTCAATAAAATTCCGATGTAAATAGTGCAGATAGCTGGAATCACCACGCTCTGCGAAAGGCAATAAAAAAAGCCAAATAATGTTTATTTCCAAAAACAACAATAAAATCAAAATAGATATTATGATGTTGATTTTATTTTTTTTTTGAAATAACAAAAGAAAAACTAAACTAAAAAGCGTTCCTATGTACATAAACAAAAGACAAATTATCAAATAAGGATTTTGATACATTGTACTGAGGACAACTCCTGCAATTAGCACTATAGTAATTACAATAATGTGATATGTTAGTACAGCTTTTTTCATCGATTAATCTCTATTGATATATAGTTAGAATTAGAATATGTCTTAATCCATATTTTTTCAACATTCAGTAGGTCTTTCATCTTGTCTTTTATATAAGATTTCAACCATTTCAGTTGATTCGTTGCATCATTTACACCTTCAAGCTGTTCAAGCCGCCAAGTAAAATCTCCTTTTATTAGATAAAATGATAATGTAGCAACATTTATCAATTCATCAGGCAACCATTTGATGGGAATTTTAAACGTCAAAGTTTTTGATGTATTTCCCTCCATTTGAGCTTTAAGCAAACAGATATTCAAAGCCCATATACCATCGAGTCGCAATTTTTCCTCGCCAGTTGACACAGCCCAATTAACAACAGAATTAACTTGAGATAGTGCATTCTCTTGTTTTGACAAGTCCCCTTTCCCTATTCTACCAACAACTCTGTGATAGCAATGGCTCCTGCCTGGCTTCAAACTCCCAATCCACAAGAACACTATCCCGCTCAACTTCAGACCTCACTATTACAGGAACTGTACTTAAAAACTCTTTGCCTTCTCCACTAATTACATCAGACCACGGTCCGTAGTCTCCAAAAGAATCAACACCTCTTATTCTATAGTAGCACTTCCTATAGTTCTGAGCAAGTGAATCCGGAAATGACACCATATCCTTGTCATTAATGTTCATAAGAGGCAAATCTGATATGGTTTTGAATTTGATGCCATCTTCTGATTTTTGAATATCAAATGACGTATATGTGGTTTTGATGTGAGAAACCGCTGGTCTTGCTCCCTGCTTATATTTACAAGTTGTGATATTGTTCCTTGCTTTTGAGAATTCAATGAGAACGATTCCCCATACAAAGCCTAAGCAATTATTGCGGCATAACCACTCTTATTGGCTATCTGCTCCCAATTGTTAACAGGTTCCGCTTTAATACAGGCACTTATTTCTTTCTTTTCAGCCTGATTTAAGAGTTGTCCGTTCCTCTTAACCATATATCTCTCAACTCTGAAACCGCACTCATTAGTGCGACGCCACGCAGAGGCATCACTGGCTGACCATCTTAGCTTTACACTGTTTTCTGTGATTTTTCCTCTGACAGCAATATAAACACTGTCTGATGCCCGCACTGAACAACATAAGAATAGAATGTAAGTAATGGATAGAATTATAACCTTTATGCGCATATATTTCTAAACGATTCGATTAAGGTATACAAATTTTGCACACAGAAAAGGTGACTTACAAAAAAGCCACCTCTCTATATCAATGTTTCTAATAATAACCTCAATTATCAGCTACGTCTTACGCAAGCCTCATCAGAAACTGTAAGTTTCTTACGGCCTTTTGCTCTACGTGCTGCTAATACCCTACGTCCGTTTGGTGTGGACATTCTCTCTCTAAAGCCGTGCTTGTTGGCTCTTTTGCGGTTTGATGGTTGAAATGTGCGCTTCATAAAAATTTCCTCCGTAAATTTTTGGACTGCAAAGATAATACAATTTATACTAACTGCAAAAAAATAATAACGATTTTTTGGTTTTTAATCAGCAAAATCAAAAAACGAGTCTATTTTTGTTAGTGTAAGTATCTGTTTTATATCGGGTTTCATACTCTTTATGGTAATAGTGCCATTAAGTTGTTTTTTTATTTTAAGAAACAGCCTTAAACCCGATGAGCTTATATACTCCAACCCTGAACAATCAATAACAAGGTGTTTCCCTTGGGCTTGTGCTATCAGTTCATCAACTTGATTACATAAGCCTGTGGCAACCTCTGTATTAAGTCTGCCGCTCAAGGTGCAGATAACCTCACTGCCGCTTTGCTCTATATTAAAATTCATAATTTTTATTCTTATTTTTCCTTGACCCTTGTCCCTTGATCCTTGACCCTTTTGATTAAGGCTCACGCCTTAATCAAATTGCTTCCACTCATCTCTTTTGGCTGTTCAAGACCCATAATATGGAGTATTGACGGAGCCACATCGGCAAGCCTGCCGTTCTCCACTTTAGCGGACTTATTGTCTGTTACATAGATACATGGAACAGGGTTAAGTGAGTGTGCAGTATTTGGTGTGCCGTCTGCGTTTATTGCACTATCGGCGTTACCATGGTCTGCAATTATAATTGCCTCATAACCTGTGGCACGTGCAGCCTCTATTACACTGTGAACACATGCATCCACTGCTGTAACTGCCTTCTCTATGGCGGCATACACTCCTGTGTGGCCTACCATATCGCCGTTGGCAAAATTAACAACTATAAAATCATATTTATCTTCTGTGATGGCATCTACAAGCTTGGCACATACGCTGAATGCACTCATCTCCGGCTGCAAATCGTAGGTTGCAACCTTAGGTGAATTAACCAAAATCCTGTCCTCATTCTTGTATGGCTCCTCCCTACCGCCGTTAAAGAAGAAAGTAACGTGCGCATACTTCTCTGTTTCAGCAATATGCAGTTGTTTCAAACCTTTAGACGAAACATATTCTCCAAGTGTGTTCTCCACATTCTCCTTGTCAAACAGAATATGAACACCTGTAAATGAGGCATCGTATGGGGTCATGCAGCAATAGTGAAGGTTTGGAATTGTATGCATTCCAGCCTCAGGCATATCCTTTTGTGTAAGGGCTATTGTCATCTCTTTGGCTCTATCGTTACGGTAATTAAAGAATATAACAACATCACCCTCTTTAATTTTACCGTCAACTGATGTATTGACTATAGGTTTTACAAACTCATCTGTAACACCTGCATCGTACGATGCCTGCATTGCAGCCACCATATCTGTGAACTCCGCACCCT
>JAZLHT010000170.1:0-4256 GCA_045616965.1 Candidatus Enterocola sp. | reverse complement strand
AAACCTAAGGGACAAGGGTCAAGGGTCAAGGGTCAAGGGACAAGGGATAGTGTTATGGTAAGTTCTGACTCCTTAAGTTCTGACTCCTTAACTTATGAACTCCTTAACTCCTCAACTCCTGAACTCCTTAACTCCCTAACTTTAAGGCTTTTCAAGGAGGAAAACAAGCAGGAGTACTTTAAAAAGGCGATGCACCCCAATAGAGAGAGCTTTACTCTTATATTCGGGCATGAACCAAGCAAAATGCCGGACCTAAAGGTACTGGGGTCAGGGGACAAGGGTCAAGGGACAAGGGATAGTGCTAACTTTCAACTTTCAACTTTCAACTTTCAACTGTCAACTAAACCTTGGGTTATGGAGAAAATTCAGAGAAGTGACTCTCTTGTGTATTGGATTACAGACACCACATTGCTTAAAACAGACACATTGAGGCTTGAAATGAAATACCTTAAAACCGATTCAATTGGAGAGTTGACAGAAACAGTTGATACGCTTAGTTTAGTGGTGCCACATAAAAAAGTTAGTTTAAAGAAAAAAAAGAAGGATGAGAAGGAGGTGGAAATCCGCACGTTTCTGACATTTGATCATAATATCAAGGAGAAAATGGAGGCTCCCGACACCATAACCTTGAGATTTGCCGAACCTATAGACAGTATTGTGTATGACAGCATATCGTTATGCTTGAAAGAAGATACACTGTTCACCCCTGTGCCAATAACATTTGAAATAGAAGACTCTCTTTGTGCAAAGGAATTAAGGGTTATTTATGAAAAAGATTTCGGACAGACTTATAAACTTACAGTTGATTCTGCTTCTGTGTTCAGTATTTATGGAAAACATAATGATAAGTTTTATAAAACATTTAATCTCAATAAGTTAGAATTGTATGCCAACCTCTATATAACATTCCCCGAAAATCCTGAGAACGCTATTCTGGAGTTGCTTGATTTAAAAGAGGACGTTAAATATAGAAGTGTTATTGAGGACGGTGAGGTGGCATTTCAAGATATAAAGCCGGAAAAATATGTGCTTAGAATGATAATAGATGCCAATTCAAATGGCAAGTGGGATACGGGTGATGTGTCTAAAGGCATTCAACCTGAGCAAATCTATTATTGCCCTAAACTTATGCACATGCCTGCCAATTGGGACGTTGAGGAATTGTGGGATTATAAATCAATAGATGTGTTGCTGCAACGTCCTAATGAGTTAGAACAAAAGAGTAAAAGCTCAAATAAGTGAGGCGAATTAAAATAATATATTGTAATGAAGATTAGGTTTTTTATAATAATAGCAGTTTTACCGTTTGTTTGCGTCACTTTGAGTGCAAAGGACTATGTGTCTGATTTGAAGATTAAAAACACCGCTTTTACAGCAGGGGAGAAACTTGATTACATAGGTTATTTTCAGTGGGGTATAATAATTGACGGAGTGGATATTACATCGTTTGCCATAAAAGACACTTGCCGTGATAAAGATGTTTACAGGATTGATGCTGTGGTTAAGACTACTAAAACCATTAAGACGTTTTTTGCAATGTGTGATACATTCCGTACCAAGATAACCACGGACTATCTTGAACCTATGCACTTTTATGAGCACGATAAGGAAAAAAAGTATGAGGCTGTATATAGCTATAAGTTTTTCCCATCGGAGGCAGGTATGTATGTTGATGCCTACTCCAATAGAAACGGCACTGTAAAAAGAGAGAAGGTTAATCATAAGGGTTACCCGATGGACCCGTTCAGCCTGCTGTACAGAATCCGTAACATTGATTTTGCCTCACTGAAAGAGGGTGACAATATATGGTTTGACAGTTATGTGTTTCAGGACCCTGTAGTTACTATGTGTATTCAATATCTTGGAACAGAGACTGTTAAGTTGCGTTCTAAAAAGACAATAGAGGCTATGAAATTTAAGTTCAACACCTCAGACGGAACTCTGTTCTCAAGCAAGAATCCTGTATATATATGGATAGAGACCGCCCCTGCACACCGCATAGTTCATGCAGAGGCAAAACTAAAGATAGGTTACGCTAAAGTGGATATAAAGTGAAAAAGACTGTTAAAATATTACTAATAACGCTTGCCTCTGTAGTGGGGCTTGTGTTGGTTTTGGCTTTTGCCGCAATATGTGTGGCCCAGTATGAATTAAAGCCTGAACGCGGTAACAGGTTGCTTGATGAGTATCTTCCTCAATTTGTAGATGCCAAGGCAAGGTATGACTCCCTGAATCTTGATATATTCAAGACATTCCCCAATGTACACCTTGATTTGGGCGGAGTGCTTGTAAGGACACTTGCTTTTGGAGACCCTGATACGCTTCTCTATATTAAGAATATAGAGGCTGACGCTAATTTGGTTCACTTTATAGCTGGCGGTAAGATTCATGTAAACAAACTTATAATAACTGACCCCTATATTAAGGCACAGAAAAAGGATAGCGTGTATAGTTGGGATGTGGTGGAGCCGTCTGATGAGGTGGACACTACCGCTACATCGTTGCCTAAGATTTATGCAGACACACTCTATTTGGGTAAGGCGTTGATTAAATATACGGATTATGACTCCCACTTTAATGCAAATATAAGCGGATTGGAGGTAAACTCATCAGGTACGGAGTTTATGCCTGAACTGCTTAAGTCCAAGATTGATGTGCTGATGGAGAACGTATCTTATATGGATTCTGTTAAGAACCGTAAATTTAATATGGACGGCTTTAAGATAGAGTTTAATGCGTTTAAAAACGATACCATCACTAATCTGTTGTTGTTTAATGCCTTATCAGATAAAGTGTGCCTAAAGGATAGTACGTTTGACATAAAAGGTACACCGTTTGACATTTATGCAAGGGCTGTAGCCGATAGTGCCTTTAAAAAATATTACATTGATACTCTTGGCGTTAAGTTAGATGAGACTGCTCTTACAGTTAAGGGTGGTGCCACGTTATACTCTACAGATACTCTTAAAGTGGGTGCGGAAAACCTGAGATTATGGCTTGAGTGTCCGTCGCTGTGGAGACTTACCGCTTTTGTGCCGTCGCAATACTCTAAGGATTTAGATAAGATAGTGTTTGACGGAGCGTTGAAACTGTATGCAAAAGCAAGGGGCATATATGAAGGTAAGAACCTGCCTGTAGTGGAAGCTGATGTGGAGTTGTCTAAATTTAACGGCGGCTTTAAAAAATATAAGAAAAAGATTAATCGTGTGGATTTGAAGGCGCATGGCAGGTATAACCAAAACATAAAGGATTCCACTTTTGTAAAGGTTGAGAAACTTTTGGTGGAGACAGAGAAAAACAAGTTGCAGTTATCCGGAGACGCTTGCTACAAGGGTGGCAGAGAGTATGTTGATATGGAGTTGCTCGCAGATATAGACCTTCATGTAATAAATGACATCTATAAGTTTGAGCCTAAACAGAGGTTGGGCGGTACTCTTAACGCCGATATTGCAGGAAACTGTTTCTTGGATGACATTAAGAATAGGAATATATACCAAGTATTTACTAAGAGTGTGATAACCGGCGATAAAATAGGCATTTTATTGCCGTCTAAGAAACTTGGGGTGTATGTGGATTCTCTTAATTTCACACTTAACACAAATACATCCAATGCTATGGGTGGCAGAAAAATGCGTCAGCTTACGGCACAGGATTCCGCCAGAATCAAGTCATTCTTAAAGAAGCAGGAGGGCAGATTATCTAACAGGACACAGATAGAGAGGAAAAGTGCAAATGATACGGTTTTACTAAGTTCCAGGTTATCATTTAGTTCGCTTAATGTGTGGTACACTCGTAAGATAAAAGCTAAATCAGAACGCTTTTCAGTAAGTATCACCGCAGATGATTTGGCTCCTAAAAAAGTGCCATATATACGTGCCTCTGTAGCATTTGGCGGAGTTGATATTACAGCAGGCGATTCTCTGAAGTTCTTGGGCAAGAAAATGAGTGCTTCAGCCACAATAGGCAAGAACAAGCAGAGACCTAATGTTCCGTCATTATCATTAAGGCTATCCTTAGACTCATTACTTGCTTGCACGCCTGGTGCTTGTACCACACTTGACAGTACAAGAATGAGTTTTGCTGTATCTCCACGTTTGAAGTTGGGATTGAAAAGGGGTATGAGTGCCCAACAGAAAGACAGCATTAAGGCTGCTGCTAAAGAAAAGGTTATAGACCTTAAAGGGCTGTTTGAGGCTATGGATACGGTATCCAAGTCAAAGGATGCAATAGAGACCTATATGAAACGGTTTACAAAT
>JAZLHT010000169.1:0-4062 GCA_045616965.1 Candidatus Enterocola sp. | reverse complement strand
ATGTAATACGTTCTATAAAGCATTTTATAGTGGAGGACGTGCGTACTGCAAGGCGTTTTATTAAGTTGGTTGACAAGGGGATAGATATTGACACTCTCACTTTTTATACTCTTAATCAGCACACTGATGCCACCTCTATAGTGTCTTATTTGGAACCTATGGCAAACGGATTTGATATGGGGGGGGTGATTTCTGAGGCAGGCTGTCCTGCAGTGGCAGACCCAGGGCAGATGTGGTGACAATGCTCAAAGGCAGAAACGAGCCAACAATAATACATACGGACCAGGGCAGCGTCTATGCATCAATGGCATACAACCTGATAAAGGACACAAACATAGTGCGTTCCATGTCAAGAGCAGGCAAACCTACTGACAACCCTGTGAACGAGGTTCTGAATGGGTGGATAAAGGAGGAGGTGATGTCCGACTATCAATTAAACAAGAGGACATTTATCAGAATAGAAGGCTTTAGAGGCATAATAGATGAATATGTGAAATATTACAACGAATGCCGTCCGTGCTATGCAATAGGATATGACACTCCAAACAATTACAGAAGGAGATTTAACAAGGGAGAATTACAGAACAGAAACACTTTTGAGAACAGAGAACTTACTACGATACCAAAGTTTGTTAGGAATAAAACTCAAAGTGCTTAGATTGAGACAGATACAAATCCGTGTCCACCTCAGTCAAAGAAAAGTGAATAAAAATGAATGATATGTCTATTTTAATCAAAGAAAAATCAATAAAAAAATCTACAGTGTGTACTTTTAAAAAAATTATTAACTAAAAAACTTTTTTAATGTCCACTTTTTCAATCCGCTACAAAGGTTCACTTTTTGAGTACGTTTTTTATTAGAATAAGGCAATAAATTAACATAAAAACTCACAAATAAGGCAATATATTTGTATATTTGCTTTATTTATAGTATCTTTGTGACAAATATAATTATACAACATATTATGCAAAGTCTTGAGATTATCCTGCGTAACCAGATGGCTGAACTTGAGGAGATAGACTACTCACAGTTTATAAAACGGGCAGAAGAACAGTACCTTGACTTGAACAGTCATCTTGCTCAGGTGGTGATAGGTGTTCGTCGTAGTGGAAAGTCAACATTGTGCCAAAAAGTTTTGATTCAATCAAAAGTGAAATTCGCATATATCAATTTTGATGATGAAATACTGTCCAATCTTAAAGCGGAGCAGTTGAATGATTTGATTGAGATATTATATCGTATTCACGGTTCGTTTACCCATTTGTTCATTGATGAAATTCAAAACGCTCCATCGTGGCCGTTGTTTATAAATAGATTATTGCGAAGCGGACTCAAGATTATAATCACAGGCAGCAACGCCAATTTACTTGGTGATGATTTAATAACACACCTTGTAGGGAGATACAATGAGATAAGACTTTATCCTTTCTCTTTTGCCGAATACTGCAACATACTGCGTGTTGACACGCAATCAATTACAACCAAGGCCAAAGGGTTGAGGGGGTATGCTCTTAACGAATACCTTGTATGCGGTGGATTCCCGGAAACAATAAGGGAAAACAGCACAAAAAGATATGTGTCGTCTTTGCTTAATACTATAATCAGCAAAGATATATGCAGACGTTATAAGGTACGCTATTTAAGTACTTTGAAACAATTGGCGAACATATCGCTTGACAATTTTTGTCAGGAATTGGATTTTGCGGCTATCAGTAACGACCTTGCAATCAAATCAGTACATACCACAAAAAATTATGTATCATATCTTGACAACGCATATTTGATAAGATTGTTGCATAAATACTCATACAAAAGCAGGGAGCGTCAGTCTTCACTTAAATGCTATGCTATAGACCCTTCATTCATAACAACTCATGACAATGTATTACAACCCGATAATATGGGGTGGCGTTTGGAGAATGTAGTAGCCATTGAACTCTTACGCAGGTTGGAACATGCGTTGCAAAATGTTTATTATGTCCGTAGCCCTCATAATTACGAGGTTGATTTTGCGGTTACAGATGGCAATCGGGTTCAGCAACTGATTCAAGTCACATATAATTTTACAAATCCGTCAAAGAAACAATACAATCGTGAAATCAACGGACTTGTAAAAGCGGCAAAAGACACTCAATGCAAAAAATTGACATTAGTTATGATGTACGGAGAGTCAAAAGATGTAATGATTGGAGAATACACTGTACATTGCGTAACCGCTACTGATTGGTTATGTGGCATCGATGCGTATTTTACTACGCTACCTTGATTTTTTTAGGACTTACTTTTAGAGGAAAAAAGCGCGACTTTAAAGCCGCTCTTTTTTTATTTGGAATATTCCAATTATTCCTCATCAATAGGATAGTTAAGTGACATATCAAATAAGTAAGGATATGTATCATCAACTGTTAACTTAATATTGTCTTCGTTACCCCAAACTTGTTTAGGATTACCTGTAGTTTGAACAAAAAATCTTGCACTCAAATGCACCAGGTATATCACCTGTCCAAGAGTATGTGCCATCACCATTAGCGGTCATTTCACGTGTGCTTGCACCCCAAGACTCTTCTTCAAAGTTACCTGTAAAGATAAGTTTGTCACCTTCAGTAAGTTCAAAACCATCTTGACCATTCCATGTGAATTGTACATTTGTTTGAGGTTCGTTAGGATCCGCTGGTGGCTCAGCACCGCAAGCAGACCATTTGTATTTATCTGCACTTGAGAAGTCAAATGTTTGATCTAATTGGTCTCCTAATTTAATATTTTGCATATTACCCCATTCGCCAGTTTCCTCATCGTACACTTGAATTTCGTTTGCCCAATTGCCAACACTGCTTTGGAATGTAAATTCATTTGCAGCCTGACCTTCAATTTGAACTGTCCAAGTATCGGTACCGGCAGACTCCATTGGTATAGGATTCGCAGCATCCCAGCTGTTGAAACTTCCACATACTGCAGGAACAACATCTGTCTCACCATCAGGACCGCAATATGCCATCTTCAAAGTAAGTGTATATACTGTCTTAGCAACACATGGGTTACCTTTGAACTCAGAAACTTTGATGTTAATAACAACATTATCAACATCATCATTAGCAAGGTTCAAACAGTTATCTGTACCATAATCGCTACCTATAGCAGCGTATGCATCAGCACCTTCCAATAATTCGTATGCGCCTCCAGCAGCCTCATAGTCATAAGAGGTTGTTCCGTCCTCATCAACCAAGCAAACCTTGCTGATACCAAATGTAGATGCATCACACTTGTCAATTGTAATAATGTACCATGTCTGTGTCTCAGAGGCTTTAGTAGAGAATGCTGCCTTAGAAGCATCATAGCCGCAGAAATTACCAATCAAAGCAACACCATTGCATGCTTTAACTTGAGCAGGAACATTAACCAAGAATTTAATCTTACCAGCCTCTGGTTGTACAACAGGAATGTTTTTATCATATACTGTTACGTAGCAAGAGGCACTTTTACTTCCTGATTTTGCAGTAATAGTGGTTTCGCCCTCTGAAACCGCAGTCACTACACCATTTGAAACGGTTGCAACAGACTTATTGCTTGAACTCCAAGTAATCTGTCCGCCAGCGGGATATGTAGTAGCGGTTAAGTACTCACTGTTGCCAATCTTAATTCTCATATCGTTTTTATCAAGTGAAACTGATTGTATTATGCCATCAACCGTAACATAAAGATATTTACAAGTTCCGTCTGAAAGTGTGAACTTAACAAATGAGGTATATGATTTTTCATCGGCATTTGATTGGGCAAGTACACTTATATTATCATTTCCTGTGCCACTGCTTTTTGATATAGTAAGTGCTGTAGGGTCACTTACTGTAGCTGTCCAAGGCTTATTGGCTTGAATAGACAATGAGAATCTTCCGCCGCTGCAATCAAGCAGTTTCTTTTCTGGATTCAAAACAATTTTTCCCGGCTCCTCAAAACTGATACTGTCAAGTTTTTCAACAGGAAGACTTACATGGTTGCCATCACTTGAGTACAACCAAATTCTTCTCTCTGCTGTTGCGGTCAGTGCAAGCAGTACCGCTAATGTT
>JAZLHT010000168.1:0-4688 GCA_045616965.1 Candidatus Enterocola sp. | reverse complement strand
AAACACACACACACACACACACACACACACACCACCCCATATAGGACACGTTATCAAATCCACACTTAAATTGCAGGGAAGAACTGTCACATGGTTTGCAGCACAGCTCAGTTGTGACCGCACAAACGCCTACAAGATTTTTACCAAAGAGAGTATCGACACCAAGCTTCTAATGAAAATATCAGAGGTTCTTGACGTAGATTTCTTTGCCTACCTGAGCGAGTGCCTTAAATAAATATCCGCCACGCACTTTAAATAGCCCTAACAAAAATACCCCCTAAATTTTGTTATGACGGTGGTACTAGTAGTTGTAATACGGCGGGAATGACAATAGTGTCTGTGCCTAACTATCTAAAACTGAGAGCGGTGGTTACGATGTTTACATCAACGCCGCTCCGGCAGAGGTTTGTTTTTATAGTTTTAGGCGTGCAATTCTTTGGGAGATTATTTGAGTAAGGGTCTCTTGCATTGTGCTTGGTAGGAATGAATTACTGATGGTCTGCTTCCAAAGTGTTTCTGAAGAAATAAGTTTTTCAATTATTCTTCCTATTACTTTTGTGTCAAGTCCTGAGTTCTCCATCACTTGTTCAAAATCAGTTCTCATTAAGTTGCGTTTAAATCCGTTTAGGTATAGTGCAAGTTCTTCTGTGTCCTCCGGCATAACCAGCGTTGTAGACACTTGGTCATAGGTGGGTGCAAGTTGGTATTTGCCGTTCTGTGGGCGATATAATGACAAGTTTTTTAGATGCATATCGGCATTGCCAACTATCCATGCAAACAGTACTTGCTCCCAAAAGTTAACTAAATCAAGCATCGGGCTTTCAGAATATTGCTTAATAAGTGTGGCTATATGCTCATAACTGCTTTGATATTTTTGTTCAGTAAGTTGCTCTGAGAGTTGACAGAAATCTTCCATATATAGTTTTTTGCCGTCTGTAGTGCGGTCTATACGCTTTGTCAGGTAGCAAAGTTCTCCATCGTCAAACCTTATAAGGCAGTGCGGTACGGTGCGTATGTGTGCATCGTCAGCCAGGTGCATTACTACATCTTCTGTTTCCGGTAAGTTCTTAAATCTTTCTGTTTGAGGCTTGAGTATGTATCTGCCCAATGCTCCAACTATTGTCAGTCTGTTTGGTTCACCCGATGCTGTCTTTACAACATGCCAACAGTAGTGACATTCTGTCTCTTTGGTTTATTTTCCAATTCCGTTCTGCTATGTCAAGTAACCACCCTTCAGGAATAAGTCCGTCAAAGAAAGGAATCATTACCTTGCTATAGTATGGTTCTGTGGTTAGTGGCAGAGTAAGGCTTATTGGCTCTGCATTGTCTGACTTTAGATAGTTGGCATCGTAGGTAAAGCTGTATCCTGTTATCTCTTCTCTGATTTGACCAACCAATGTGTCTTCAATATATACTGCTCCTGCTTTCAGTTGTCTCTATCTATTTGTGAAACTGCTCCAACTTCCATACCAAATAGTGTCAGCACTTGGTTTATTTTGTCAATTCTTAGTGTCTCTTTGCCTTGTTCCAGCTCTCTGACAAACCTTAAACCTACTCCTGATTTATACGCTAACTCTGTCTGTGTCAGTTTGTACTGCTTGCGTAAATCTTTTACAACTGTTGAAAATGCATTCATAAATAATCCCTTTAGGGTGCGAATATATGAAAAAATACTTATATTATATCATTTAGGGTATAAAATATTTAAAATAAATAAAGATTATACCATATAGGGTATATCATTGGCTCTTGGTGGAGTTAAGGATACAAGAACTTATCAGGAAGACGAAACGCTTAATGGATATGTGTTGGATTTAAAGCAGTTCAACAGGTTGTTAAAAGCGGCTCAGAAATCAGGAAAGGTAACAATAGAGGGGAATGTTATTAAATCAGTTGAATTTGAAACTATAACACTCCCTGCCACAGAAATGTGGTGGGGAGTTATTGCAAATTATAAAAATAATTATTACCTTTACGGTGCGTTTTAATCCAATACATTATAAATGAATATCAACCCAATGTTAAGCCACATAGAGAGTTTATCTGGGCTTAGTGTAGCACAGATCAGGAGTTTTACTCCCGAGGAATTGAGGTCTCATCTTGAAAATAAGAATGGGAAGCCATTTCAATATGTGTCTGAATTCCCTGTTGTCGGCAGGTGTAATGTTTTAAGAGATGGATTATACTCAAGAGAGGATATTGATAGGGATATAGATAAGATTCTTGCGTTGCAATGAGGGAATGTGATGTATATGAATTCTACAATGAATGGGTGAAACCTCTCTATTGTGAGATAGAGGCTCGTAATAATTCATTGCCAGTTGAGTTGTTATTTGAAGTTTCATCTGCTTTTGACCACCTAAAAAGATTTCATTTAAGTGAGGATGTGGAGGATAGTGCTTGTACAAAGGCATATTCTCATTTAAAAAGGGGTGCCTTGGATACATTCAAACTTAAATTGAAGTATTTTAATGACGATTGTAACAAATTGTGTGATAAAAATGGTGAACTTAGGTTGATAGATAATGGTAGTTTCCTACCGAAAATGCTTAAAGACAAGACCAATATCTATAAGATTGCCAAGCAGGCAAGATTATGTGAGGGGAATAAGGATGTAGATACTGCCTTTGATAATTGGTGTCAAGTTTCTATTTTGATAAATGAATTTGGAGAGAATTACTTTGATGTGGTCAAATTGCAATGGGCAGAGAAACAAGGCTTTATTAAAAATAAGAGGGATTTTTGGATAGGTGTTGTGGCTGGAGTAATCAGTTCGTTGCTGGTTTCTTTCATTTTATATATCATAAATTTGTTTTTTTAATTTCTATCAACGCCGCTCCAGCAGAGGTTTGCCAGTAAACAACTATTAGCACTACATTTTCATTTCAAGAGCCAGTCCGTCTCAGGGCTGGCTCTTGGTATTAAGTTTGTTGCTTCATCTTCAGCAATAGTTTGATTTACCACAAAAGTACCGATTGAAATGCCACAAAAGTACCGATTGAATTGTATTTTCTCAAATATTTTTGTAACTTTGCACAGTCATTAAAAATAGTTGGTATGAAATATTTAGAAAGGGTGGCAGATAAAATGCTACGTGAGCGACTTGAAACTTTTGGTGCTGTGCTGATAGAAGGTCCTAAATGGATAGGAAAAACTACAACAGCAGAACAGCAAGCCAATAGTGTTATAAAGATGCAGAACCCTGATATGGCAATTAACTATTTAAACACAGCAGAAACTAAGCCATCGCTGTTGCTTAAAGGGGAACAGCCACGTTTGATTGACGAGTGGCAAGATGCTCCTGTGCTATGGGATGCTGTGCGTATTGCAGTTGATGATGCAGGTGGTAAACCTGGACAATACATATTGACAGGTTCAAACACGATAGATAAATCAAAAATTAAACATACAGGTACTGGACGTATAACGCGTATGCGGATGCTTCCTATGAGTCTTTGGGAGTCAAAGGATTCATCGGGCGAGGTATCGTTGCACGAACTTTTTAATAATCAGAACTATTGTATTGATGGTGCAAAAAGTAAGTTGGATATTCCGGATTTGATACGTGTGGCTTGTAGGGGAGGTTGGCCTATTTCACTTCAGAGGAGTGATAAAGCGGCAATGATGATTGCAAATGATTATGTAAATTCTATTTGTGATGAAGATATTTCTGCGGTTGATAAAAAGCAACGTAACCCCAAAATCGCTCGTCAGATTATGCGGTCGTATGCCAGAAATATCAGTACATTGGCAAAAAAAAGCAGTATCTTAGAAGATGTTACAGGCTCTGGAGACATAATATTGTCAATGGATACTTTTGATGACTATATTGGTGCATTAGAGAGACTGTTTGTAATACAAGATATTAGAGCGTGGTGTCCTGCTATTCGTAGTAAAACGGCGATACGTAGTTCTATGAAGCGATGTTTTTGTGATCCGTCAATCGCAGTTGCCGCAATGAACCTTAGTCCTACGGCGTTAGAAACCCAACTGAAGACTTTTGGCTTTATTTTTGAACAGATGTGTATCCGTGATTTAAAGGCATACACAGCAGATTTCAACAGCAGTGTAGGTTATTATAGAGACAGATATGGATTAGAGGCAGACTTGGTTTTGCATCTTGAAGATGAGCGATACGCCCTAATAGAGTGTAAGTTAGGTAGCTCTGAAATAGAAAAGGGAGCAGCTCATTTGTGTGAGTTGCACAGTCTCATTTGTGAGCATAACAAGAATGAAAATCAAATGCCAATACGAGAACCCGACCTGAAAATTGTTCTAACTGGTGGTTCAATGGCCTATACCCGTACTGATGGAGTGCATGTTATTCCATTGGCATGCCTTAAACCTTAAATTGCTTGCGTAAAATCTTTTACAACCGATGAAAATGTATTCATAATATAATCCCTTTAGGGTGCGAATATATGAAAAAATATTAATATTATATCATTTAGGGTATAAAATATTTAAAATAAATAAAGATTATACCATATAGGGTATATTTGAAAAGAATATTCGTATATTGTACCTGATAATAGTGCTGTAAACCTACAGTACAAGGTACTGTAGAGGCTATAATTTTCTGTGCACCCTTATAGAATCCGCACAGAATAGAATTCTGCTTATAGATAACTACATACACAAATAGCCCTAACAAAAATACCCCCTACTCTTGCATATATTCCTCATAA
>JAZLHT010000167.1:0-14955 GCA_045616965.1 Candidatus Enterocola sp. | reverse complement strand
TCGTCATCCTGAGCGCCCACCTCTCGTCATCCTGAGCGCCCACCTCTCGTCATCCTGAGCGTCCACCTCTCGTCATCCTGAGCGTTAGCGAAGGATCTCAGAAACATTATGAGATGCTTCACTACGTTCAGCATGACGTAGAGAGAGATACCCTCATACATCATACATCATACATCATACATGATACTCCTGTCTATCCAGTATTGACCTACCTAATGTAAGAGAGTCTGAATATTGGAGTTCATCACCTACGGCAATGCCTCGTGCTATGGTTGTTATTTTAACATCATAACCTTTCAGCTTGCGTGCTATGTAATATGATGTGGTGTCGCCCTCCATAGTGGGGCTAAGAGCAAAAATAATCTCTTTTATGCCACCATCGGCAACCCTACCCACAAGGCTCTCTATTTCAAGGTCAGAGGGCTTAACCCCGTCCATAGGGCTTATTACACCTCCAAGTACGTGATACAAACCTTTATATTGCTGTGTCTCCTCCACAAGCATCACCTCTTTTATGGTCTCAACCACACAAACGGTAGAGGCGTCTCTTGACGGATTGGAGCAAATCTGGCAAACATCGCTGTCTGATATATTTTTGCAAATCTTACAGTATTTAACCTCATTTTTGAGCAGCAGAATAGACTGTGCAAAATCATTAACCTGCTGAGAATCCTGTTTCAGCAAGTGTAATGCAAGCCTCAGTGCAGATTTTTTACCCACACCTGGCAGTTTAGAGAGTTGATTCACTGCATTTTCAAGCAAAAAAGAGGGATAAGACTCCATTTTTTATTATCTTTGCAAAATATTAACCTACAAAGTTACTAAAAAAGTTAAAACAAACAAACTTACTCTTTCATACATCATACATTATACATCATACATTACAATTATGATAATAAAAAGTGCAACATTTGTAAAGAGCAGCCCTAAGGTGGGTGATTGTCCTAAATCAACCCTGCCTGAATATGCTTTCATTGGCAGGTCTAATGTGGGCAAATCTTCACTAATAAATATGCTTGCAGACAAGAAAGGGCTTGCCCTTACCGGTTCCACCCCTGGCAAGACACTTCTTATAAACCATTTCTTAATAAACGGAGAGTGGCATTTGGTGGATTTGCCCGGTTACGGATTTGCCCAACGAGGCAAGAAACAGCGTGATGAGCTACGCTCTATGATAGAGGGCTACATATTGGGCAGAGAGCAACTTACTAACCTTTTTGTTTTGGTGGACAGCCGTCTGGAACCACAGAAAATAGACATTGAGTTTATAAATTGGTTAGGAGAGAACGGCATTCCGTTCTCAATAGTCTTTACAAAGACTGACAAACTGTCAAAATCTGTCACAACTAAAAACATAGATGCCTACAAGAACAGACTAAAAGAAGATTGGGAGACACTTCCCCCAATCTTTATAACATCTTCCGTCACTGCCAACGGCAGAGATGAGATTCTAAACTACATAGAGCAAATAAACACATTGCCTATGTGATTCATTTTCCACTCGTCATCTATTTTCCCTCGTCATTACCTGACGGTCTGTAAACAGTCTGAGCGTTAGCGAATTCTCGGACACAATAAGTGAATAAATTGGAAAAAGTATACAGAAAACCACTATAAAAGTTGGAAAAAGTATACAAAAACTTGTTTGTTTTATAGAAAAAGTATATATTTGCCACATAAAAATGGGAGAAATATATGCTACAAAGAAAAATTGAAAAAATAATAAGGAATTACCTATCGCCTGAGTCAACCAAAATTTTGATTGTAAACGGAGCCAGACAAGTTGGGAAGTCATTTATTATTGAACATATAGGGCGGCAACTGTTCAAGAACTTCATAAAAATTGATATGTATGAAGACAAAAACGGACTTAAAGAGTTTGCAAATATTAGCGGCATCCAAGATTTCTATATAAAACTCAGCGCACGTGCAGGAAAGAAACTTGAAGACAAAACTAACACCCTAGTTTTCATTGATGAGATACAAGCGTATCCGGAACTGCTGACACTTCTGAAATTTCTTAAAGACGACAATAGATTCACATATATAGTAAGTGGGTCATTACTTGGCATAACGCTGAACGAGACACTCTCAAAACCAGGCGGAAGAATCAAGGTTGAACAAATGTATCCACTGGATTTTGAGGAGTTTCTATGGGCTAATGACTTTGGACAGCAAGCCATTGACCATATAAAAGATAAGTTCAAGGCACTGGAGTCACTTGACACCGGACTACATAACAAAGTTATGGAATTGTTCAAGAAATATCTTCTTGTAGGAGGTCTTCCCGATGCAGTAAATAATTACATTTCTACATACAACATAGTGGATGTACGCAATGTTCAAGATGAAATATTGAGTTTATACCGTGAAGATGCAGCCCAATATGACAAAGAACATTCGTTAAAAATAAAGCGACTCTATGAGTTAATACCATCAAATCTTGAAAACAAGAAAAAAAGAGTCCTAATAAAAAACATAGAACCTGAAATCAACGGAAAAATTGGCTTTAGCAGATACCAAGATGAATTTGACTATCTAGTAAATTCAGGCATAGCACTTGATGTTGACGCTATATCAAACCCCGTATTCCCACTAATAGAGACACAGACAAAAAATCTTCTTAAACTATACTTAAATGATGTCGGCTTGTTCACGAATATACTATATAGGTATAATGTATCGGCTGTTCTGAATGATTTGAAAAGCATAAATTTAGGTGCCGTATATGAGACTGTAGTTGCCACCGAGTTAAAGGCACACAATTTCAAACTATACTATTATGACAACAAGCAAAAAGGAGAGGTTGATTTTCTAATTGATGACTATGACTCACTTTCCATATTACCATTGGAAATAAAATCGGGAAGAGATTATACTATACATTCAGCAGTAACAAAATTCACAAACAACAAAGAGTATAATGTAAAACATGGTTATGTTCTCTCTAATGAGCGTGAAGTAACCCAAGACGGCAACATCACATACATACCCATCTATTACATTATGTGCCTGCAACCAAGCAACCCCAGTGTAATCTCAATAAGGTGAAATACAACACAAGGGTCAAAGGAGTTTTTACTCTCCCTTGACCCCTGTCCCTTGTTCCTTGACCCTAAGTATTATTTCTTCTCCTTAACAAATACCCACAAAACACCGGATATAAGAAGGCAGATGGCACAGATTGCAAATATAATGGATTTATCCTCAGCTGCATCAATAACCTCACCCATCTTAAATGAAGCTACAAGTTGAGGAAGCACTACAGAAAGGTTAAAGATACCCATATATAACCCCATCTTTGATTGGTCAACACGAGAACTCATAATTGCAAATGGCAGTGAAACAAGTGACGCCCAACCTATACCAACTATTATAAGTGCTACAAAGAATGTGTATATGTTGGCTCCGCAGAAGTATATGATGCCATAGCCTAATGCCATAGCAAGAATGGCTCCTGTGTGTGTGTGTGCCATACCCTTTTTGGCTGCAATTACATTAAGAACAAGAACAGGTAGCAGGGCGCCTATGAGGTCACGTACAAGAAACGCCATTGAGTTAACTGTTTGAGCAGGGCTCTCCACGTTATTTCCAAAAATAACACTGGAAACATAAAAGAACATGTACACGTTCATCGTTTGTACACCCCACCATGTAAATGAGTGGGCGAGCAGAATTTTTTGGAACTCGTGCATGTCTTCCTTAACTTTCATTGTATTGGTAAGTACCATTAAGAGGGCTATAATCTCAATTACCACACACGCAAGTTCTACAGCGTTCAACCCAAAATAATGTGGCATAGACGCTATTACATCAGATGGTATAAACAGTTTAGCAACAATTACATATATGCCGTAAACAAGGAATCCGTAAAGAGGCAGAATTGCATCATTCATATCCTTAACTACAGAATTTTTTGAAGTGGCGGCCACATCTATACACTTTTCATCATCGTCAGATGTTTCAGAAGTAAGTTCTCGAGGTTCTTCAATAAAGAATATAGGCACTACCGTAAACATAATTGCAACAGCCATACCCACATATATAAGGGTTTCGTTACCCCACAGAACCGCTATAAGATAAGCGAGTACGCCGCAAGTGCCAGATACCGTTTGCATCCAAGTATAGCCCTTACTGCGTTGCTCCTGTGTGGTACAGTCTGCCACAAGTGAACGTGTAGGATTAAAACTAACATTTATTGAAAGGTCAAGTGTAAGTGCAACACAAACCGCAATAGGTAACAGACCTGCAGCACCCTCCATACCAAGCATCTTTTGTACAATCTCAAGATTTGGAAGTGCGAGAAGCATCATACCAGTAAGTAATCCACCCAATATTATCCAAGGACGACGACGACCTCCCATAAACCAAAGTTTATCACTTACAGCACCTACAATAGGTTGTGCTATAATACCGGCGATAGGACCTGCCGCCCACACTATTCCGATATCACCAATGCTAAGACCATATTTTGTTGATAAAATCCAGCTAAGTGCTGAAATCTGTACCGATAAGCCGAAGCCCATAGCGGTTGCAGGCAAACTGAGCAGTGCGTAGAACCACGTGCTCATCTTTTTTTGTCCATCTAACATAAGTTTTTGATTTTTAAGGTTATAATTTTAAATATATGTCACAACTCAACTAAGCAGACATACAAAGATACATATTTTTAAAATAAAAAACAATAAAAAAGAGGCGTAATTTGTATTACGTCTCTTTTTCTCACTTTTTCAATCGCTCCAAACTAACGGGGGCGAACACCCCGCTTATTTACGTTTGGCAAAGATTCTATCAAATAATTTGGTGTCATCTTTTCCGCGATAATTAATCTGATAATTATACATAGTTTTTTTGTTTTATGCAGGCTATTCCAAGTCTGCTTATTAACTCTCTCCTCTTTGAAGCTCTCCTTCATCGATGACATTGCAAATGTAATACCACATTTTCATTTGTCAAGAGAAAACTACATATATTTTCAAACATATTGCAATGCAAAGGTTTGCAATTTCAAAAGCATTTCAAAGAATTTACAAACTCTTTACATAAATTTTACAAAGAGGTTTCAAAAACCCTACTTGCCCCCGAACATCTCTTTAAGAGAACCCAATGAGCCAAGCACACCTGTAGCCTCGTAAGGAATATAGACTGTCTTATTGTCCTTGCCTTTTGTCATCTCTTTAAGTCCGTCTATATACTTTATGGCAAGCAGGTAGTTTACAGGGTCTGCACCCTTGATGGAAGCGACAGAATCTGCTACATTCTTAATAGCCTGAGCCTCAGCCTCTGCCTGTAAGATTTGTGCCTTTGCCTGACCTTCCGCCTTTAGTACGCGAGCCTGTTTCTCTGCTTCAGCGGCGTTGATCTCCGCCGATTTCTCACCTTCTGATTTAAGTATGGCAGACTGCTTCTCACCCTCTGCCTTTAGAATCTCTGCACGGCGGTCGCGCTCTGCCTGCATCTGCTTCTCCATTGCTATACGAATGCTTTGCGGTGGCGTAATATCCTGTAACTCAACACGATTTACTTTAACTCCCCATTTATTGGTGGCATCGTCAAGCACTGCACGCAGCTTAGAGTTAATGGTATCACGCGATGTAAGCGTCTCATCAAGTTCCAACTCACCCACAACATTACGGAGCGTGGTTTGCGTAAGTTTCTCAATAGCCATTGGCAGATTCTTTATTTCATACACAGATTTGACAGGATCTACAATCTGGAAATAAAGCAACGCATTGATTTCTGTCATAACGTTATCCTTAGTTATAACGCTCTGCTTGTCAAAATCAAACACCTGCTCACGCAAATCTATTTTATTACTCATACGCACTGCCCCGTTACTCATACGGGTGGCTGTCTCTTTTGCACGCTCTACGATAGGCAATATTACGTTAATACCTGCATTGAGGGTACGGTGATACCTACCCAAACGCTCAATAATCATAGTCTCTGATTGTGAGACTATTTTAATGCCTTTAAGCACGTAGGCAACAACTACAACGCCTACGATAATCAAAATAATTGTTCCTGCTGTCATAATATATATTATTTAACTCGTTTCACTCGTTAAAGGGTCAGGGGTCAAGGGTAAAGGGTCATGGGTCAAGGACTTGTCCCCTGTCCCTTGTTCCTTGTCCCTTTTAAAGTTAAACTTGTTTAACTTTAAGAATTATACTATCTCTTGAAATTACTGTAACCTCTGCACCTATCGGGATAACGGTGCCTGTTTGTGATACGGCTTTCCATTGGTCGCCATCTATACGCACATAACCCGTACCTACCACATTGTCAATAGCTTCTGTAACTACAGCCTTACGTCCTATTATGGCATCGGCGTTAGTCTTAACCTGCTCTCCTTTACGCTTGTTAAGCCATCTTAGGGCAAATGGTCTTATAAATACAAGTGCCAAAACAGAGCCTACTATAAATGCTGCAATCTGCCACCCAAGTGAAAGTTGCAAATACGCCAACAACGCCGCCAGCAACGTACCAACGGCAAAACATATAACACCGAAACTTGCCGTACAAAGCTCAACAAGTATAAGTACTGCGGTGGCAATCAGCCAATAATGATAAAGCAACATGATAGGGTCAAGGATAAAGGGTCAAGGGTCAGGGTTCTTTCCATAATTTGGATGGATATACACCTTTGTTTATCAATTCGTTTATTTTTAGCATTACATTAGGTTTATCGGCGGCGTATGTTACACCAAACCACTTGCTGGTGGTATCAAGCACCTTAACCTTTGCTTTGCCATTATTAATAAGGTGGTCAACCATAGTAGGTATGTAAAATTCTGCTTTAAGGCTCTTTTCGTTCTCCTTTAGAAACTCCTTAAAGAAATTATATGAGTACTCAAAATAATCAGGAGTGAAGCCCCACATATTCATGGATACAGGCGTATCGGGTTTGACAATGGTATTTGTACCATCATCGTTATGGTTTACTATAACACCGCCATTCTCCTCTATCTTAGTATGTTCCACGATGGATGTCAGATAACCCTGAGCATCTTTCTTACACACACCACGTGATACAGTACCACTCTCTGAAAGGGTGTTACGTACAGGAAAACCTACCATACAATACTGACCCTTAGTGTCTTCCATCTTAACCAACTCATCTGCAAGCACTTTAAACGATTCCTGACCATAGAAATCATCGCCGTTAATTACTGCAAAAGGTTCTTTTATAATATCTTTGCCCATAAGTACGGCATGGTTTGTACCCCAAGGCTTAACACGCTCCGGATTAACGGTAAAACCCTCCGGCAGATTATCCAAATCCTGATATACCACATCTACAGGAATTTTATCCATAAACTTGGATATCACAATCTTCTTAAAATCATCAGCAAAATCGCGGCGTATTACAAAAACCACCTTGCCGAATCCTGCACGGATTGCATCAAAAATAGAATAATCTATGATGGTCTCTCCGTTAGGACCAAGCCCGTCCATCTGCTTTAGACCGCCATAACGGCTTCCCATACCGGCAGCCATTACATAAAGTGTAGGTTTCATTTTTATTTTATAAAGTTTAGTATTTTGGTAATCAAATAGTTATTTACAATGCCCTTAGTAAATGACTCATCTTTATTAAAGAAAATCTGAGACTCAAACTGAATGCCGCTGTCAACAAGTTTCTCACTCAGCTTTTTAGTTTGAGCCAAAGGAATATCGGCATTGTTTTCAGAGTGTAAAATTAACACTTTTTTATTAAATTTGGAAATATTATCAACCGCACTGTTCTCACGATATGCCGCCGTTGCCCCCTCTGTCTTCATAACTCTCTCTATTAGAATAGGATTGTAATCTCTGACATCTGTAACCGGCGATACCGCCACCGCCACCTTAAAAGGATTTCCGTCTGCCAATATGGCTGACAATGCCACTCCGGCATTCAGATTCTCTCCTATTATTGAAATCTCCGTAGCCTCACCGCTATCCATAATAGACTGTGCCACAGATATATAATCTGATGCAGGTGCGTTAAATATATTTAAATAGGCACCTTGGGCAAATGCTCTGCCCTGACCCTCTGTACCTTTAGTCTTTACAACCACTACAGAGTAGCCGTTATCACACAATACGGTTTCAAGTGCGTCATCATTATTTTTCTCAAAATCAGATACATACATTATATATTTACCATTATACCCCGATGTAGGCTTAACCACATAATAATTCAAATCGCCTGATTTTCTCAACTCCCTACTGTATTTTGGAGCGTCACTTAGTGTATTTAAAACCCTTAATTTGTTACCCTTGACATCGCATACAGATATCTCTGTAGCGGAATTGTGAGTTTTAGATGTACACTCAAAATACTTGCAGTCCGCACTGAACCCAGCAAATGCCGATACACTGTCAGGCGTATGTCTTAGAGGCTTGGTACCATCAGATGCCACTGAGCATACATGCCTGTGCAAGCCGTCAAATGTCTGATAATATAACCTTTTATTTGCAGCATCGTAGGTGTAAAAATCTGTAACCCCCACTTCATCGTTAGTCAGCTGCTTTATGAACTTGCCATTCTGACCATGCAGGTATAGCTGCTTTCTGTCCGATTCGCACCTTGCAACTACAAAATTAACGGTGCCTTCTAAAAATCTTACAAATTTGGCGGCAAAAGGCGGAATAAACTTCTCTTCTGTATATTCATATATTCTTGTGGCAATAAAAGTATTGACATTAACTTTTGCAAGCCTTAATTTGTTCTGTGCCTTATTAAGATACATAACACCTACATATTCAGGGTCTTGAGTCCACTCCACCGCTGTAATGTAATAGGCATCGGCATCCGGCATCACTATCTCTTTAGTCCACTTATACTGCATGCTGTACATAAAGAGTTTATTATTTTTACTGAAAATCAGATACATAGAGCATGGACTCCATTTTATTATGCTCTCTATGCCATACGCCTCTCTAAAATTCTTACTGCAAATGCCGTTATATACATCATTGCTTCCGTCTGTAGTTACATTTATCTCTGTATTGTATTCCAAACGCTTTATAATCAGATTATTATCACGAACATACGCTATTTTCTTGCCATCGGGGCTAAAAACAGGGCAAGCCTGATGCGGATTATCACTCAGGCGGTCACATCGGTTGCTCTCCACCTTATATATATAATACGGGCTTACTGCTGTATCTCCCTTACACGATGTAAGCAATATGCGGCTGGCATCGGGTGAAAAACTAAAATCAGAAACCTTACTTAGCGGACAAATTCTCATTTTAGAAAATTCAACCACCGTATCCTGTTTTGCAGACCTGTACTCTCCTGCCATTATAGATGAACTGTCACTGCTTAACGAGGCACAGTTGCCATCGGGTAGGGGAAATAGTATGCTTAATAATGTTATTATTAACATAATGTATGATGTATGATGTATGAATCACCAACAAAGGTACGATAAAATTCTCACTTTTTGACAATTTGTCAGTATTTGTTGATATTTTTATTTTGGCACAATAATTGAGAGATATAAATACGAGAGATTCAATTTTTAATTTTCAATTTTCAATTTTCAATTATATGAGTAAGATTATTGGTATTGACTTAGGTACAACACACTCTTGTGTATCAGTCATGGAAGGAAACGACCCTATTGTTATTGCAAACAGCGAAGGCAAACGCACCACTCCGTCTATTGTGGCATTCATTGACGGCGGAGAGCGTAAAGTTGGTGACCCTGCAAAACGTCAGGCTATCACAAACCCTAAAAAGACCATATTCTCTATTAAGCGTTTTATGGGCGAGACATACGACCAAACGCAAAAAGAGATTAACCGCGTTCCGTATCAGGTTGACCGTGGCGACAACAACACCCCACGTGTAAACATTGACGGTCGTCTATACACTCCACAAGAGATTTCTGCCATGATTCTTCAAAAAATGAAGAAGACAGCAGAGGATTATCTTGGCAGTGAGGTTAAGGAGGCTGTAATTACAGTTCCTGCATACTTCTCTGACGCTCAACGTCAGGCTACAAAAGAGGCTGGAGAGATTGCAGGTCTTACAGTTAAACGTATTGTAAATGAGCCTACTGCGGCTGCACTTGCATACGGCCTTGACAAGACTAACAAGGATATGAAGATTGCAGTATTTGACCTTGGTGGCGGTACTTTTGATATATCTATCCTTGAACTTGGTGACGGTGTATTTGAGGTTAAGTCTACAAACGGCGATACTCACCTTGGAGGTGATGATTTTGACCAAGTTATCATAGATTGGCTGGCTCAGGAATTTATGAACGATGAGGGCATAGACCTTAGAAAAGACCCTATGGCACTTCAACGTTTGAAAGAGGCTGCAGAAAAGGCTAAGATAGAACTTTCAAGCTCTACATCTACAGAGATTAACCTGCCTTACATTATGCCTGTTAACGGTGTGCCAAAGCACTTGGTAAAGACACTCAGTCGTGCTAAATTTGAGCAGTTGGCAGACAAACTTATACAAGCCACAGTAGAGCCATGCCGCAAGGCTATGAGCGACGCCGGTCTTAACAACTCTGAGATAGATGAGGTTATACTTGTAGGTGGTTCGTCACGTATCCCTGCTATTCAAGCCAAAGTTAAGGAAATCTTTGGAAAAGAGCCTTCTAAGGGTGTAAATCCCGATGAGGTGGTAGCCGTTGGTGCCGCTATTCAAGGCGGTGTTCTTACCGGCGATGTAAAAGACGTACTGCTTCTTGATGTAACACCTCTGTCACTTGGTATTGAAACAATGGGTGGCGTTATGACAAAACTTATAGATGCCAACACCACTATACCTACTAAGAAATCAGAGGTATTCTCAACAGCATCTGACAACCAACCATCAGTACAAATAAATGTACTGCAGGGTGAGCGTCCTATGGCAAGAGACAACAAACAGATTGGTATGTTCAACCTTGACGGAATACCTGCCGCTCCACGTGGAGTTCCTCAAATTGAGGTTACATTTGATATTGACGCAAACGGTATTCTTAACGTATCTGCCAAAGATAAAGCCACAGGTAAGGAGCAGAAAATCAGAATTGAGGCTTCATCGGGTCTTAGCGAGGACGAAATCAAGCGTATGAAAGCAGAGGCTGAAGCCAATGCAGAGGCAGACAAGAAGGAGAAAGAGCGTATTGACAAGCTTAACCAAGCCGATGGTATGATTTTCCAAACAGAAAAGCAACTTAAAGAGCTTGGCGACAAGATACCTGCCGATAAGAAAGCCCCTATTGAGGCTGCTCTTGCAAAACTTAAAGAGGCTCACAAGAATCAGGACATCAACGCTATAGACGCTGCTATGAAGGAACTTAACGATGCTTTCCACGCCGCTTCACAAGATATGTACAATGCCGCTAACGCACAAGGCGGTGCACAAGGCAACCCATTTACTGGTCCAAACGGTCCATTCAGCGGTGCTCAAGGCAACCCATTCCAAGGTGGTGCAACTAGCGGCTCACAGGCTGGCGGCTCCTCAAACGGAGACAGTGTCCAAGATGCAGACTTTGAGGAGGTGAAATAAATATATTAAGCGACTTGATTTTTATCAAACTATATCAAAAGCAGGTGTATCACTCAATATTACACCTGCTTTTTGTTAATAACTATTTTATTACTATCACCTGAATATATGATTTTTATTGTACATTTGCGATATACACATAATGTAGCAATATGCGTTTAAATAAATTATTATGGATAAAGAATTAACTTGGTCGCAAGCTATAGAGAAAGCAATTATTCAATTAGGATATATTGCAACGCTAAAGCAAATACATCAACTTGCTCCAACATTCAAACATTTTGAAGGCAAAACGCCTGACAGAACAATAAACGAAAGAGTACAACGCGATAGTAATTTTGTAAAATTAAAGCCTGGATTATATGGATTAAAGGACCACCTTGATAAGTTACCAGATGAATTTAATCCCAAAGTTGAAAAAACAGAGGATGAAGAAAACAAAATAACTCATGCATATGTGCAAGGTATGCTTTTAGAAGTGGGGAACTTGAATGGTTATCAAACATTTGCTCCCGACAAAAGTGGTTTGTTCATAAAGAAAACACTGAATGAAGTTATGACATTGCAAGATGTTCCAAATTTTACTTTTGATAATGTCATTCAAGCCATTCGCTTTATTGATGTTATTTGGTTTAACAATCGCAATTTTCCTAACACTGTATTTGAAATAGAAAACTCCACCAACTTTCGTAATTCACTTGTAAAATTTGTTGAGTTGCAAGATTTTACAACCAAAATGATATTAATTGCTCCTAACGATATAAGTAAAGTCAACAAATATCAACAAGAAATTGAAAAAGCAGCATTTTCAAGTATAAAATCACGTGTGCAGTTTTATAATTATGATTTTGTGGAAAATCTGTATAACAGTCAACTTGTTGCCAATCAATACTCCAACTTTTTAAAATGAAAACAAAGTATATTGTTAGAAAAATTGATGCAGGGAAAGACTTACCTATTTGGTATTATGGTAAGAGAGTTCTAGTTGAAATAGCCCATTTGAATAGGAAAATCATAATCAAGCCCACTGATTATATACGCATTACTGACGAATCAGGGAAAAGTCGTCGAGGAGCAAAAGCCATAAAAGTCCTTGAATCTTTTGGCTTTTCAAATGATAATGATTTATACGAACACAATAAAACCGTCTTTCATAATTTTTTTGGTGAGTTTGATTTCACATATATAAATCTACAAAATGGAGAAGAAGAATCATTAGGTAATGATGAAGTTCCTACATATACAGAGGCTATAAAATATGCTCAATCAACAATCAAAAAAGACAAATTTTGGATAGATACTTTTAAACCAATAAAAAAGGTAACAACAATAGGAGCAAACGAAAATTGGGTAAGATACGTTGTTATGGAAGATACTTTTGTACAACCAACGGGAAACAAATAAAAAATTAATTAATATGACAAAAGAACATTTTTTTGAGCTTCTTACGCAAGAGGTAAGCACATACAAAAACTTTTTGGAAACAGATAGTCAAGATTGGATTGTCAAAGGGTTTATTGACATTGATAAGAATGTCTATACTATAACCAATGACACAAAAGTTGTTTCTAAAATCATCGAAATTCTTCTTATTCCAAAACTTGATAAGTTTGCAAGAGACCATGGTTTAAAATTAGAGTTGCCTTCAAAACAGAATTTTTACCCTGATATAACATTTAAGGATAAAGAGGGACATCTATTTGCAGTTGATTTCAAGTCCAGCTATTACGATGGAGATTCTGTAAATGGACTCACCCTTGGATCTTATTGGGGTTATTTTAGAGAAAGAGATTCAATCAAAAGTATGGATCATACATATAATTCTTATAATTCTCATACAGTATTAGGTATGCTCTATAAACAGAGTGTCATAGATGCAAACGAAAAAGATGTTTATTCTGTAGATGAACTGTCTGCAATTCATTCTGTTATTGAAAAGTTTATTTTCTTTGTGCAGCCTAAATGGAAGATAGCAAACGATATCCCAGGTAGTGGTAACACTAGAAATATAGGAGGTATTACCAATATCCAAAAATTACTTAATGGTCAGGGTCCTTTTGCAGAATTGGGCGAAGAAATCTTTGATGATTATTGGAAAGGTTATTTCAACAAAGTAGATGCCCGTACCGCAGGAATTGGCACCCCAAGATATAATAATTTGAAGACATATAAGCAATATCTACAACAACAGCAAGGATTGCTTAAATTTTTATAAACTATGGCAATAGACATTCAAAAAATAAAGAATGATTTCGTAGTAGAGTTTCGTAAAACTCTTGACTCATTGTGTAAGTCAGTAGCAACTGATGATATGCAATGGACAATTAAAGGTTTTCTAGACGTATACAGAAATCTATACACTATATCATCTGACACAAAAGTAGTATCTAAAATACTTGAAATTCATCTTTTCCCAATCCTAAATGAATTTGCGAAGAAGATGGGGTACAAAATTGAAGTTCCTGATAGTCAGAACTACTATCCTGATCTTACTTATACAAAACTTGATGATAATTCAATAAAATTCGCAGTAGATATCAAGACTACTTTTCGTAGATATAAAGAGACTAAATTAGGTAAGACTTCTCAAGTCGGATTTACATTGGGAAGCCATGGTAGTTATTTCAACGATAGAGAACTTTCTAAGAATATTCAATACCCATATAATCAATACAAGGGGCATTTCTGTCTTGCAATAGTTTACACTCAAGCTATTGAAACCGAAGAAGATACAAATGATTTCGATGAAATGAAGACCTTTAAGGTTGAAGAATTAGGAGAGTCGAATTTAAAAGATAACACTGCAAGAACAATTGTGTCTAAAGATACTCTTACTGATATAAATTCCGTAATCAAAGATATGAAATTCTATTTCGTTGAGAAGTGGAAAATTGCTAGTGATGGTCAAGGTAGCGGTAACACAGCAAACATAGGTTCGACTAAAACAGAAGATAATCTTGTGAAAGAAAATGGAGTATTTTATCAATTAGGTGAGGACATATTTGATGATTATTGGAAAAACTATGATTCCATATCCTTCAAGGATCCTGATGGAAACGAGAAAAATATAACTAATATTTGGGACTACCTCGCTTATAGAAATCGTAAAGAAGATTTCTCGAAGGTTGGCGAAGGTGCTAGCAGAAAACCTAAATATTATAATGATTAAATAAAAAAACTATTTGATATGCCCGTAATAGTACCTCCAATTAAATCACAAGGTATTAAAACAAAACTTGTACCTTGGATAAATGACGTTATTCGCCGATCAGGGTTAGATCTTGAAACCACAAACTGGATTGAGGCTTTCTTTGGTACAGGTGTTGTTGGTCTTAATGCACCTATTGGCGGTAACAGATACATTGCAGATAGTAATCCTCATATTATAAATTTTTATAATGGAGTTCTTCATGGAGAAATAACACCTCAGAATATGCGCGAATATC
>JAZLHT010000166.1:0-2361 GCA_045616965.1 Candidatus Enterocola sp. | reverse complement strand
ACGATCCGACTTGATAAGGAAGCGTATCAAGCTGCGTACGATGCCGGTGATTATGACAAGGCTATGACATATATAAAGCCAAATTCACTTAAATCATACAACTTGGGTTCTCGTTTTGATATACAGTACCGTCAGAAATTCAACGATTACGTATCACTTGAGAGCCGTCTTCAGTTTTATACAAATTATGTGGGTATTGAGGTTGATTGGGATATTACAGCTAATTTCAAAATATGGAAACTGCTTACAGCCCGTATCTCTGTAAATCCACGTTATGACAGTACCATTGAGGGCAAATACGTAGATAATGTTTATAAGTCAGGTTGGGACCAGGCAAAACTTCAACTTAAGGAGGTTGTAAGTATAGGTTTGGCTTATAGATTTGAAAAATAAATTTTTAATTTAATTGTCGTCTTCTGCGTTACGCTCATCTTTCCAATCCTCATTTACGAAAGTAAACTCCGGTTGTAAAGATTTCGCAAGCCTTGAATACAACTAATTAAATTAAAAATTGATACGTGTCACTGCTACTGAGTGTGGCAGTGATATTTTATTTTAGTAAGTCTGGTCTTAGTTTGCGGGTGCGTTCAATGGACTGTTCCATACGCCAATCAGCAATTAACTTATCATTACCTGACAGTAGAATTTTAGGAACTTTCCACCCTTTGTAGTCTGCAGGGCGTGTATATACGGGAGCGGAAAGCAGGTCGTCCTGGAAACAGTCAGAAAGTGCTGACTGTTCATCAGAAATAACGCCAGGTATTATGCGAATGGTTGCATCTGCAATTATTGATGCGGCTAATTCGCCACCTGTCAGAACAAAATCTCCTACAGAAATCTCCCTTGTTACAAGGTGCTCTCTTATTCTTTGGTCCACACCTTTATAGTGACCGCAAAGAATAATTATATTGTTCATCATTGACAGCTCATTTGCCACCTTTTGGTTGAACATCTCCCCATCGGGTGATGTATATATAATCTCATCGTAATCACGTTCCGCTTTCAAATGCTCAATAGCCCTGTCAACAGGTTCTATTTGCATAACCATTCCTGCCTCTCCGCCAAACGGATAATCATCAACACGGCGGTGCCTTAGGTCTGTGGAGTAGTCTCGCAGGCTGTGCAGGTGGATTTCTGCAAGTCCTTTATCTTGTGCACGTTTTATTATGGAGTGGGCAAAATTGCTCTCAAGCAGTTCCGGAAGTACTGTTAATATATCTATACGCATAGAACTTGTTTTGTTCAAATCTTTGGGCAAATTTAATAATATTTTTTCAAATATTTTGATTAAATTTGCAAGATATAAACGTTATTTTGGTACAGCACTATGAGAAAATTCATTTTTTTAGCGTCAGTATTGATTTTAATTGTTTTACTTGGGTGTAAGAAGGAGACAAAACCTACTTTTACATTGAAATTTGCTCAGGACAGTTTTACTTTAAAAGAACAGAATACTATTAATTTGTCTAGATACCTTGTTTTTGAGCCGGCATCAGCCGATTCAGCCACTATAACATGGAAATCGAGTGATGAAAATATAGCTATAGTCAGTGAAAAAGGGAAGTTGCTTGGTGTATATGCCGGTAATGCAGTAATTACAGCGTCGGCAAGCACCGGACAGTCGGCTTCTTGTAAGGTTGAGGTCCAGGAAGTTAAGATTGACGAATTTAGTGTAGTAGGCATTTTTGGCAAGGTGTATATAAATGTCCGTGCCGATATTGATATTGATTACAAGCCATTAGAAGCAAGTCTATCTCATATAAAATGGAAAAGTTCAGTACCTGAGGTTGTGCCAAAATATGACGCTGAGTATAACAGGTGGTACATTGAGACAGATTATTGCGGAGAAGTGGATTTAACAGCAGACTATTATGGTAAAGAAGATGGTCCTATAACTGTGTCTATTGGCGTTAATAAAGTAGAGAGTATAAAAATAACCCCCGATGAGGCTACAATGAAGTTCGGGCAGACAAAGCAACTTACGGCAGAGGCTATTGCAGAGGAACCTGATGACCCTCTTTCTTATCCTGAAAATTTTCAGTGGAGCAGTGATGATACAAGTATTGTTACTGTAGATGAGAATGGTCTGCTTACAGCTCAATCAAAAGAGGGTACATGTAATGTTAAATGCACTCATAAATCTGCAGGGGCGGGGGATAAGGATGTGGAGAGTTCTATAAAAGTTAATGTTACTGAGTATGCTCCGTTAGAGGATTTTACGCTTGACCAGTCATCAATGGTTGTTCACTTGAATCAGAGTGGAATAATAAAAGTTACATCTGTGATACCATCTGACGCCAATCCGTCATATATAGAGTGGCGTACTTCGGACCCATCGTTGGTGACACTTGCGCAAGCCGC
>JAZLHT010000165.1:0-2162 GCA_045616965.1 Candidatus Enterocola sp. | reverse complement strand
ATGGCTACGATCCGACTTAGCTCTACAGGAATAACGCCTGTAATACGGAAGAATGCAGATTGAAGAATGGTGTTAGTACGGTTACCAAGACCTATCTCCTGTGCAATCTGAGTTGCATTTATGTAATAAACAGTGATATTGTTTTGTGCAAAGTAACGTTTAACCTTGTTAGGCAGGTTAGCGGCAAGGGTATCGCCGTCCCAAACTGTGTTAAGAAGGAATGTACCGTTCTTTTGCAAACCGCGTGTAACATCGTACATCTTTAGGTAAGCCTGTACGTGGCAAGCCACAAAATTAGGTGTGTTTACCAAATATGTACTGCGGATAGGGGAGTCACCAAAACGCAAGTGAGAGCAGGTGAAACCTCCGGACTTTTTAGAGTCGTAAGAGAAGTATGCCTGACAATGCTTGTTAGTGTTGTCACCTATAATCTTAACAGAGTTCTTGTTAGCACCTACGGTACCGTCTGCACCGAGACCATAGAACTTAGCCTCAAACATACCTGCACCACCAAGAGCAATCTCTTCTTTCTTAGGCAGCGATGTAAATGTAACATCATCAACCACACCTATGCAGAAATTGTTTTTAGGCTCTTTCATTGCAAGGTTCTCATAAACTGCAAGTATTTGGGCAGGAGTGGTGTCTTTAGAACCAAGGCCGTAACGACCGCCAACTACAAGCGGAGCGTTCTCCATTCCGTAAAGAACATCTTTAACATCAAGATACATAGGCTCTCCGTTTGCACCAGGCTCTTTAGTACGGTCAAGCACTGCAATGCGTTTTGCTGTTTTTGGGAGTGCTGCAAGGAAATGTTTTGCAGAGAACGGACGATATAGATGAACCGCTACAAGTCCAACCTTCTCACCTTTGGCGGTAAGATAGTCTATAGTCTCACGTATAGCCTCTGTTACAGAACCCATTGCAATTATTACGCGGTCTGCATCGGGTGCTCCGTAGTAATTAAATAAGCCGTACTTACGACCTGTAATCTTAGAAACCTCATTCATATACTCCTCTACAATCTCAGGAACAGCATTGTAGTAAGGATTGGAAGCCTCTCTATGCTGGAAGAAGTGGTCCGGATTCTCAGCCATACCACGCATAACAGGATTCTGTGGGTTCAAAGCCCTTTCGCGGAACTCTGCCAATGCTTTTTGGTCAATAAGCGGAGCCAAATCATCGTTGTCAAGAGCCTCTATCTTCTGAATCTCATGAGATGTACGGAATCCGTCAAAGAAGTTAAGGAATGGAACACGAGACTTGATTGTAGATAGGTGAGCAACACCTGCAAGGTCCATAACCTCTTGTACAGAACCCTCGCAAAGCATAGCAAATCCTGTCTGACGGCAAGCCATAACGTCTTGGTGGTCACCAAATATACATAGTGCATGAGATGCAAGTGTACGTGCTGATACGTGGAATACGCAAGGCAGTAACTCACCTGCAATCTTATACATATTAGGAATCATAAGGAGTAAACCTTGTGAAGCGGTGTAGGTGGTGGTAAGCGCACCTGCCTGCAATGAACCGTGAACTGCACCTGCGGCACCTGCCTCAGATTGCATTTCCTGAACTAAGACTGTTTCACCAAAAATGTTTTTCCTTCCGGCTGCCGCCCAGTCATCAACGTACTCAGCCATTGTGGATGACGGTGTGATAGGGTAGATAGCGGCTACCTCAGAGAACATGTACGATACGTGTGCCGCTGCCTGATTACCATCACAGGTCAAGAATTTCTTTTCTTTTGCCATTTTTATATAAATTTTAAAGTGATAAATGCGTTTTTTATATACAAACTGCAAATATACGAATTTTTGTTCAAAATAGTAGTATTTATGTGCGTTTTTTTTGATAACTTTGTGGCTGATTTTATTAACGTTGTTTTAATTATGCAGAAAAATTACAAAAAACGATGCGTTTTACGCTTTCGCCGATTCAGCCGTAAGGGTTATTCGGTATTCAGGTCTTTGCATAAAGAGGTCACCATAGGGCGTGTGGCATCTTATATTACAGACCGTCAGCTATGCAAATCCGGTATTTGCGGATCTGTTTCAAAAACAGCCGCTATGTTATTAACCGCACTATATGGATCAGGTCTTACAGTGGATGCAGATGATGGCATTAAAAATGTAGAACTGAGTGAAACGGTGGTGGAGGCATCA
>JAZLHT010000164.1:0-15852 GCA_045616965.1 Candidatus Enterocola sp. | reverse complement strand
ACCAAAGGCGGACAGTATGTTACAAGTGAGGAGGTGCTTGAAAGTCTTAAGGGTAAGCATAAGGTGGTGGGTATGATTTTGGAATACAGAGGCTTAAAGAAGTTGTTAAGCACTTACATAGATGCTTTGCCAAAACTTGTAAATCCAAAGACGGGGCGTATTCACACATCTTTTAATCAGGCTGTAACGGCTACAGGCAGGCTCTCTTCAAGTAATCCTAACTTGCAGAATATACCGGTGCGTGAGGCACAGGGCAGAGAAATCCGTAAGGTTTTCATACCCGATGACGGTTGTGTTTTCTTCTCAGCAGACTACTCGCAGATAGAGTTACGTCTTATGGCTCATCTTAGTGGCGATGCCAATATGATAGAGGCATTTAATAGCGGTAAGGATATTCATGCAGCCACTGCCGCTAAAATATATAAGGTGCCGATAGAGGATGTTACACCGGAGATGCGCCGCCGAGCCAAGACTGCAAACTTTGGTATAATTTATGGTATCTCTGCATTCGGGCTTGCACAAAGGCTTGACATCAGCCGTACAGAGGCTAAGGAACTTATAGACGGCTACTTTATTACATATCCTGACGTGCGTGAATATATGGAGCGTAGCATTGCACTGGCAAAGGAGAGGGGTTATGTAGAGACAGTCTTTGGCAGAAAACGCTACCTTGCAGATATAAATTCATCTAACAGTATAGTGCGTGGCTATGCAGAGCGTAACGCCATAAACGCTCCTATTCAGGGAAGTGCCGCAGACCTTATGAAAATAGCAATGATTAAGGTTTATAATGAGTGTGAGAGGCTTGGACTAAAGTCTAAAATGATACTGCAAGTCCACGATGAACTTAATTTTAGCGTTCCTCAAGATGAAATTGAAACATTAAGGCAGGTGGTGGTGGACTCAATGCAGGGTGTGGCTACTCTTAAAGTGCCTCTAATTGCAGATTGTGGAGTAGGCAGTAATTGGGTGGAGGCTCACTAAATCAATTCTATTAGAGGTTTAATTGCAGACTTATTACTGATAGGGGCTATTTGTTCCTGTCTTAGTTTCTCATCTTCAAGATTCCAGCTTTTTTTGTTTAATCCGTTAAGAACTTTAATAATAGAGGCGGCGTCATTTTCCACAATACATGTGGGTTCTACAGTTGTTCCACTTATCATATTGCTGTTCACTACGCAGAATCCACCCCAATTTAAGGCATTAAGCAGTTTTAGTTTAAGACCTGTAGGCTGGAATGTCAATAGTACGTTTGATTTGGCATTTATTATAAGTTTGCTCAAATCTTCAGACGACACATTGTCTATTATTTTTATGTTTTTTACGTTGCCGCCAAATTTTATAGTTGAAGCATTGTGCCCTGCTATATAAAATGGTAATGATGTGTATGGAGCTATCTCTTTTGCAATATATTCCGCAATTTTCACGTTTTCAGGTACGCTAAAATTTCCGTGGTAAAGATGGTAGTTCCCGCTGCTCTTTGTTGTATAATCCGGATTGTTTGGTTCTGGGTGACTTGCAGACATTGTATATACAGGCACTGTAGGGTAATGTTTCTTAAAATAGTCTGTGTCTGCATCTGTTATAGCCATTATTGCACTTGCGTTAATCAGTGTGGGTTCATAATGCCGTAACTTTAATGCTTCAAGTTTAAAGAACAGTTTGTCTTTAAGAATGTTTGATGCTTTTGCAAGACCTTTATAATAGTGATGCTCCACATTGTGCATGCGTACAATTTTTTTCCTATCTTTCAGTCGTGGGTCATTTAAAAAATAACATGTGTGGATTCCTTCAAACAGAATAGGATAGTTATCCCTGCATAAGTCTTTTATAAGTTCATTACACTCGCGTGACTTAACAATATATGGGATTGTTGAAAATTGGTTTTTTATAGATGTGTCACGCTTGTAATAGTAAACCGACGATGCTACATTTTCAAGTGCTTTATCGGGTTTGCGGTCATTATAGTAAAAAGTGTGGAGTATAACCTTGACCCCCAGTTCTTTAAGTGTTAACAGACGGTAATAAACATCCATAACCCCTCCGTAATCGGGAGGGGTCGGGATTTGAAAAGACACTATATGCAGTGTTTTATCTGACATTAGCAGAATTTGCTGAAATCAGTCTTTCTCATATCTCCTGTCTCAAGGAAAGTGCGGTGCATTCCAAAGCAGGCAGCCAGATTGTGTGGTGTCTGACCTTTAGACGCAATGCTTAGATACTCCTTAAGCATAGGCTTGTAGATTGGATCAACGCAATTCTCAATAATAATTTGCGCTCTCTGACGTGGAGACTTGCCTCGTAAGTCTGCAATACCGTATTCAGTAATAAGAACCTTAACAGAATGCTCACTTTGGTCAAGGTGAGAAACCATAGGAACTATTGCGCTTATCATACCGTCTTTTGCAGTGGCAGGAGTGGTGAATATGGATATGTAGGCGTTACGTGTAAAATCACAGCTACCGCCAATACCGTTCATCATCTTTGTACCTGTAACGTGTGTTGAATTAACGTTACCGTAGATATCAGCCTCAAGTGCTGTGTTGATGGTGATAAGTCCCATACGGCGTACAAGTCCAGGGTTGTTTGAGATTTCCTGCGGACGGAGCAGAATCTTGTTATGGAAGAAATCCATATTATCGTAAACCTCTTGAAGCACAGGGTCTGTAACTGTCATGGAGCAGCCACTTGCAAAGTCAATCCTGCCCTTTTTCATAAGGTCTATTACGGCATCTTGTATAACCTCTGTGTACATCTTGAATGTAGGAATGTGCGGGTTATTGCCAAGCTCATCCATAACTGCGTTTGCAATGTTTCCTACACCTGACTGTATAGGCAGGAATGAAGATGGTATTCTGCCAGCCTTGATTTCTGCTGTAAGGAACTCTGATACATTCTTTCCAATGCGGCTTGTAATCTCATCAGGTGCGGTGAATCCGCCAACCTCGTCCTTGCGGTTGGTCTCTACTACTGCAACTATCTTTTTAGGGTCAACTTTCAGAATCTCTGAACCTGCACGGTCTGCCGGAGCATAGATAGGAATCTCATGGCGTGCAGGTGGGTCAAGCGGCTCATAAATATCGTGCATGCCTCTAAGTCTTTTGGAGTGGCGTGCATTCAGCTCTATAATAATCTTATCTGCAAGGCGTGCAAATGTAGGTGTGTTTCCTACACCCGATGTGAGCACTATCTCGCCGTTATCTGTAAGGTCACAAGCCTCAATGATGGCAAATGTAGGTTTTGGAAGGAATCCGTAGCGGAGTTCCTGTGCAAGCATACTAAGGTGTGCATCGTAGTAGTCAACACCTTCAGGGTCATTGATGTAGGCACGCAAATCTTTGTTTGATTGGTAAGGGGTTCTGAACAACATAGCCTTAGCCTTTGCCAACGCGCCGTCACAGCTTGCTCCTGTAGAAGCTCCTGTATAGACTCCAATTTTAAATTCTCTACCCTCCGCATGCTCTTTTTCTGCAATAGCGGCAAGAGCAAGAGTAACCTCTTTAGGTGCACCGGCAGGTGTGAAACCGCTCATACCTACAACATCACCATTCTTAATCAATGAGGCGGCTTCTGCAGCCGTCATAAATTTGTAACTCATAATGTTAATTAAATATTTATTGGTTGTTTGATAATATTTCTTTGAGAGTATCTGTGCTTATGCGTGATTTTATATTGCCGTTTTTTGTCACCGATATGTTGCCTGTCTCCTCTGACACCACAATGGACAAAGCATCTGTCTTTTCTGATATACCCAACGCCGCCCTGTGCCTTAGACCAAAGTGTTTAGGTATGTTAAGATTATGCGATACAGGTAGAATACAGCCTGCCGACACCATCTTGTTACCTACAATTATAAGGGCCCCGTCGTGTAACGGAGTGTTCTTAAAAAATATGTTCTCTATAAGGCGTGCGCTTATCTTTGAGTTTATTATCTCTCCTGTCTTTGCGTACATCTCAAGATTGGCGTCGTTCTGAATCACAATAAGCAGCCCCGTCCTTGTTCTGGCACAGTTCTCCGTAGCCTCCACTATGGCGTCTATGTCCACAACAGACTCCATAGTGTCAGTACCAAAAAACAAACCTTTAAGTTTGCCCACAACGCCTTTAGAGGTTTTGCTGCCCATAGTTGTTAGGTAATTCTTTATCTCATCTTGGAATAGTATTACAAGAATTATGGCACCAAAACTCATTATGGCATTGAAGATAGTTCCCAATAGGTCCATTCTAAATACATAAAGAACTAAAAACCAAATAATTATAAAGCCCAATACGGCAAAGAATATATTCATTGCCTGAGTTCCTTTCAGTAATTTGTAAACTTGAAAAAGAAGAACGCTTACTATAAGGATATCAATTAAGTCTTTTATACCGAATGAGAACATCTTGTAAGGTTGTATAGTTTTATAGTTTCTTTAGCTTCTTTTACATCATGAGTTCTTAATATGTCAGCTCCTCTGTCAAGCAACATTGCGTTAAGTGCCGTAGTTCCATTTAAAGAATCTTCTGGCGTGCTGTTTAATGTTTTGTAAATCATACTCTTGCGAGATATGCCAGTAAGTATTGGCAGCTTGAATTCCTTTAACACGCTAAAATTTCTTATTATATCAAAATTACGCTCTACGGTTTTCCCAAACCCGAATCCAGGGTCTATTATTATATCGCACACTCCTTTTTCTGTCAATGAGTAAATCTGTTTTGAAAACCAATACAGCATTTGGTCTATTGAATCCCCGTGGGGGTAAGTAAGCACATACGCTGTATGCAACTCCGCTGCCAGCTCAAACATCTCTTCCGAGCCTCCGCTTATATCGTTTATCATTGACACTCCGATATTTGCAACAGCCCATCTTGCTACTGTGGGACGGAATGTATCAATACTTACCGCCCTTCCTTTTGTAAGTTTCTTTAACTTAGGTAACGCGTTTTTAAGACGCTCCAACTCCTCACTTTCGGAACAATATGCAGCATCTGGTCTTGTACTGCAACTTCCAATGTCTATAATGTCTGCATTTGCCACTAAATCAAACGCATACCGGCTCTTTTCATAAAAGCTGTCAGGAGTGATGTTCAGGATTCCCATAACTTTTGGGGTATCAAGACTCATCAATTGCCCGTTGAAGTTTATAGTTTCTGTCATTACAAACTACAAAGTTAGCAATTTTTTGGGAGTTATGCAGTAAAAATGTGCGATTTATATGCAAAATAGTACTCTTTATTGATTAAAATAAAAAAAAATGTACAAAAACGCAATATTTATCTACAAAAATAGTTATCTTTGTAGCCAAATGAATTTTTGAATGCTATGAATTTAAAATCTTTTAGAAATTTGCTTCTGTTTTGTGCTTTGGTTGCAGTTACTTCATCTTGCAATAAGGGTACATCGAACACAACAGGTTGGAAATATAATGATGCCAAGTACGGCGGTTTCCAGGTTGTAGATAAATATGAGCAGGATACTCCTCCGGGAATGGTTCTCATAGGTGGCGGTACTTTCACTATGGGACGTGTTAACGAGGATGTTTATACAGAGTGGAACCACTATCCACGTCGTGTTACAGTAAACACATTCTATATGGATCAGTATGAGATTTCAAACCGCGACTGGCGTGAGTATGTTTATTGGATGGATTTGATGTATGGCGGAAATGTGTCTAAGAAGTGTCGTCCGGACTCAACGGTTTGGCGTGATGAGATGGCATACAATGAACCGTATCTTAATTATTACTTCACTCACGTGGCGTACGATATGTATCCTGTAGTGGGCATCACATGGGAGCAGGCCACTGACTATTGCGTTTGGCGTACTGACCGTGTAAATGAGCGTATTCTTATGGAGAACGATGTTATTGAATTCCCTGACTTCGCCGCCATTTACCGTGATTCCGCCAAGGCTGACAATGACACAATAGCCAAGTCTAAAGTGTTTAATATGGGTAAGTATGAGAAGGTTAATAATTATAAGCCGGATAATGCCAAATCACCTATAAAGACTGCGTTTGGTGATGTTCGTAAAACTACTATGAACGATGGTTTGATGTTGCCTAATTTCCGTTTGCCTACAGAGGCTGAGTGGGAGTTTGCTGCATACGGTATAGAGTCTGAGGAGGGTATGGAGAACTACGATAACAGACGTATCTATCCATGGGAAGGATCTCAAACCCGTAACCCAAAGCGTAAGTCAAGAGGCAAGATTATGGCAAACTATGTTCGTGGCAGGGGTGATATGATGGGTGTTGCAGGAGACCTTAACGATAAGGCTACAATCACAGCCCCTGTAAATTCTTATTGGCCAAATGAATATGGTTTGTTTAATATGGCTGGTAATGTAAACGAGTGGACAATGGATGTATATCGTCAGACCACTACAGATGAGTTCCAAGAGTATAATCCGTTCCGTGGAAATGTATATCTTGCCCCTGTAAGGGATACAGCAAGTTCATACGAGATTGATAACTTGGGCAGACTTAGGTACGATTTTGAGTACAAGAAATGGGGTGCGGCAGAAGAAGAGTCCGCTGCTGTGGAATCATCGGAGTCTTCTGAGGGTGAATTTAGCAGTGAAGAAAATTCTGGAGAGGAGAATGCCAATGAGGCAGCACCTAAAGTGGTTGCGACATCAGGTTTGACTAGAGCCGACAGCATTCTTACCCGTCTTGCCTACGACAAGCGTAACTTCAACGATGGTGATGCAAAGAGTAGTTATGATGGGCAAAACGGTAAATGGAAAGATGTTTCAATTGACCCTGATATGGCCACCAAACGTCTTTATGACGCTGATGCACCAGAAGATCCGGAGGGTATGCTTGCTACTAAAATTTCCAACAACACACGTGTGTATAAAGGTGGTGGCTGGAAAGACAGAGCATATTGGCTGTCTCCTGCGCAGCGCCGTTATTTGGAACAAGACAAATGTACAAATGACATAGGTTTCCGATGTGCTATGCATCGTGTTGGTGCTGATAGGGGTAACAACGCTAAAAAGTAGAAGATTGATTTGAGTATCGATAGTTATATTTTATCATCAGGAATTCGCCTGCTGCACGTAAGGGCAGCGGGCGATGTTTCTTATTGTGGTATGGTAATAAACACAGGTACCAGAGATGAAGGTCTCTGTGAGAGCGGATATGCTCATCTTGTGGAGCATTTGATGTTTAAAGGCACTTCAAAATATACTGCGGAGCAGATTATAAGCCGTATTGAGGACATCGGGGGAGAGATAAATGCATACACCACTAAGGAGGATACAACTGTTTATGCGGCATTCTTAAAAAGACACCTTGACAGGGTGTTTTCTCTTATAGCCCAAATGGTGCTTGACTCACAGTTCAGTCAGAGGTGCATAGATAAAGAGGTGGACGTGATTTGTGATGAGATAGACAGTTATATAGATAATCCGGCAGAGATAATACTTGATGATTTTGAAGACCTTATTTTCTGTGGCAACCCTCTTGGCAGAAACATTCTTGGCAGTAAGAAGACTTTAAAGGCTGTAAGGCAGGATAAACTGTTGCAATTCTACAGACGAACATATACGCCTGACCAAATGCTCTTTTTTATTATGGGCAATTACTCAAAAGAGAGGGTGCTGAAACTTGCAAATAAGGTGTTTGATTCTGTACAGCCTGATAAAAGGGGCTATGAAAGGGAATCTCTGAAACTGTATGTTCCCACAGATAAGCGGATAAACAAGAAAACCAAACAGACTCATTTGGTGTTGGGCAACAGGTGCTACTCTCTGTATGATGAAAAAAGGTTTGCTTTTGCACTGCTTAATAATATATTGGGTGGTGACTTTATGAGCAGTGCGCTAAATATGAGGTTACGAGAAAAGGAGGGGCTTGTTTATGAGGTTGATTCCAACTACACCGCCTACTATGAGACAGGTAATTGGAACATCTATCTTGGTTGTGATGACTGCGATACGGAAAAAGTGCTGAACATTGTTAAAGACACGCTTTGTGGTTTTGCAGACATACCCATAACGGAACGGGCGTTAAAACTTGCCAAACGCCGTCTGCTGTCATACCTTACAATATGTGGGGAAAACAAGGAGTCTTGGATATTGGGCACTGCCAAACAGTTTCTTAACACAGGAAGGGTGATGGATACTAAGGAGATGGAGAATAGAATAAACGCAGTTACCGCTGCCGATATTCAGGGTTGTGCAAGAGAAATTTTTGATTTACAGAAACTTACTATATTAGTTTATGAGGGACAAGGGACAGGGGACAAGGGACAAGTATGACCCTTTACCCTTTACCCTTTATCCCTGACCCTATGATTATAGATGATTACATATTGCAACATTCGCAGCCGGAGTCTGAACTGCTGGCAAGGCTTGACCGTGAGGCTAATGTAAAGTTGCTGCACCCACGTATGGTAAGCGGACATATTCAGGGTAGGCTGCTTAGTACCCTATCGTGGATGATAAGGCCGGAGAAGATATTAGAGATAGGTACATACGTAGGCTACTCCGCTATGTGTTTGGCGGAGGGGCTTGCCGATAACGGCAAAATAATCACATTGGACATCGATGATGAGATAGAGGATATGGCAAGAAAGTACATATCACAAAGTCCGTACGCCTCAAAAATAGATTTCAGAATAGGCGACGCCGTAAAACTTATACCGTCTATTGACGAGGTTTTTGACCTTGTATTTATAGACGGCAACAAGCGTGACTATATTAGGTATTATGAGTGCGTCTTGCCCAAAGTAAGGAAAAATGGATTCATACTTGCCGACAACACATTGTGGGCAGGTAAAGTTACAGAAAAGCCTGAGAGTAACGATTATCAGACAAAAGGGCTTATGGCCTTTAACGATTTTATTGCAAAAGATGAAAGAATTGACAGATTTATCTTACCTTTGCGTGACGGACTTACCGTTATGAGGGTAAGGTAATCTTAATTCATAACCCGATACGTACATTATGGAAACAACAAGACAAAACAAAATAGCAAGACTTATACAAAAGGAGTTAAGTTCCATTTTTTTAGGAATGACACGTCAGATGCAGGGTACAATAGTATCAACCACCATAGTAAGGATAAGCCCTGATCTTAGCGTAGCAAGAGTATATTTAAGCATATTTCCGTCAGAAAAATCTCAGGAACTTCTTGATTTTATAAATTCCAAGACAGTAAGCATTCGTCACGATTTGGCTGCACGCACTAGATTTCAACTGCGTACCGTACCTACACTTACTTTCTATAAAGATGATTCATTGGATTATATAGATAATATTGATAAACTATTACATAATAATGTATGATGTATGATTTTTTCATACATTACAAAGTATAATGAACATTTCATTTAAAATAGCGTCCCGTTACCTCTTTTCTAAGAAAAGCCATAGTGCTATAAACATAGTGTCTATTATTTCTGTGTGCGGTGTGGCGGTTGGAACAATGGCATTAGTGTGCGTGCTGTCTGTGTATAATGGATTCCAGGGGGTGATAGAAGGGTTGTTCAGCAATTTTGATCCTCAGATAAGGATAGAAGCATCGGAGGGCAAGAGTTTTGCCCCCTCTAAACTTGAGGAAGTGAAGGGAATGCCTGATATAGAGTGTTTAAGTTATGTTATAGAGGAGAATGCTCTGCTTAAATTCAAAGACAAACAGTTGCCAGTAACTGTAAAAGGGGTGGAGGATAATTATGGCAAGCTTACCAATATGTCTGCCATAATGGTTCAGGGGGAATTCTCACTGCATGAGGGTGATTTTTGTAAGGCGGTGCTTGGTGCGGGGCTTGCCGGTTCAATCGGTAGTGGCGTGTATGTAGTTGACCCTATTCACCTTTATGCTCCTACAAGAGAGGGCAATATATCTATGGTGCGTCCTGACCGCTCGTTTAACGAGGTTACGGCGTTTCCATCGGGTAGTTTTATGGTAAGGCAGGATAAATATGACAATACATTGGTAGTCATACCAATAGCCCAGGCACGTGAACTGTTTGAGTATGAAACAGAGGTTACATCGGCAGATATAAGATTAAAACAAGGTGTTAGCGAAAAACAATTTATAAATAAGGTGCAGGCTCTGCTTGGCTCAGAGTTTCAGGTGCTTGACCGTTACTCACAACAAAAAGACTTTTATCGTATGATCGAGGTTGAAAACTGGATTACATACCTTATCCTGTCTTTTATTCTTATGATTGCCGCATTTAATATAATTGGTTCACTATCAATGCTTATTATAGAGAAGAAAGGTGATATCAAGACCCTATCCAATTTAGGGTTGGACAGTAAAGGCATTTTTAGTGTATTCTTTTATGATGGCTGTATAACATCTTTTATAGGGGTGACGGCTGGTATTGTAATAGGGTTGATACTCTGTTGGCTGCAATACAGGTTCGAACTTATAACAATGGGTTCAGGAGGTACATATATTGTAAATGCCTACCCTGTAAAAGTATGCGTATCAGATATTTTAGTTATATTTGCAACTGTAATGGGGCTTGGTTGCTTTGCCTCTTACTTTACAGCAAAACATGTTTAATCCGTCATCTTGAGCGACTCGTCATCTTGAGCGACCCGTCATCTTGAGCGTTAGCGAAAGATCTACTAAAAATATAGAAAATGAAAAAATTACTATTGTTATTATTATTGATTCCGGTTCAGTTGTATTCAGTAAACTATATGATGTATGCCGGCATTTATGGTAAGGATTGCGTAGATGATGAGGAGTCTCCAATATATGGGGCTACATATAGTGCCTATCCTAAAGATTTAGTTGATGCTCAGTTTCCAGGTGGCGATTTGGAATTAAGTCTCTATCTTGGTCGTAATACAGAGACACAAGAGGTGTATAGCGGTGAATACGATAAAAACGGAGAACCACTGCTTGTTACGGGCGAAGTTATAGTGGAATTTGTAATTGACAGATGTGGCAAGCCGGGCAAATTTAAGATTTTGCAATCTCTTACAGAAGAGCAGGACGCCGAGGCTTTGCGTATTATGGAAAGTCTGCCGGCGTTTCGTGCCGCCACTATTGACGGTTATAGGGTTAAGAGTGCATACGTGGCGCCTATCAAATTTTCTAAAACCCATTATACCAAGCAGTATAACAGCAGTGATTACTATAACGATGTGGATATATGGTAACACCATATAATATTATGATTGAGATAGGTGACACCATTATAAGTTCCGCTTTGTTTTCAGAACAGTTTGTGTGTGACATCGCAAAGTGTCATGGTGCGTGTTGCAAAGAGGGTGACGGTGGAGCCCCCGTAAGTGAAGCGGAAATACTCCTTATAGAGTCTGCTGTGCCGGCTGTTGAGTCCATGATTTCTGCAGAGGCTAAGGATGTTATAAAAAATCAAGGAGTGATATATAAGGACTCCGATGGGGAAAATCTCACATCGCTCTCTCTATCAGGGGAGTGTGTCTTTGCCTATAAGAAAGACGGTGTATGGCAGTGTGCGTTGGAGACAGCCTACATTGCAGGCAATAGTGCCATACGCAAGCCTATATCGTGCTATCTATATCCCGTAAGAGTAAAAAGACATAAGAAATTTAACGCAGTGGAGTATCATCAGTGGAGTATATGCAAGTGTGCCTGTGAGAACGGCAAACGCCTTAAAGTGCCGGTGTATAAGTTCCTGCGTGAACCGCTTATAGCCGCTTTTGGACAGGCGTGGTACTCTGAACTGTGCCTTGCCGCACAGAGCTTTTACGAGTCAGATTACTATAAAAAGCAAAATCTTTTTTAAATGTGTAGTATATTATTTGCTACATATATTTTTTTTTTATAATTTTGCGGTGCATTTAATAATGCCTCTGCCCGAGTGGTGGAATGGTAGACACGAAGGACTTAAACTAATTGAGTTTTATTAAACAATGGTAATGAGTGCTTAGAGAGAAATCTCTAATGTAGAAGTGGGCTAATTCGGTGAATGTTGCAGCCATATAAATGCAAAGAACGCCGAGCTAAGTGGAATCAATGATTCCTAAATGTGTAGAGACTATATACCCACAACCTAAGTTCCCTGCGAATAAGGTTAAGACATAGTCCAAGCAAACGGAAGTTTGTATGAAAATCCTTTGGCCATTGCGGCTGTGCGGGTTCAAGTCCCGCCTCGGGTACACAGAAAACCCTATAACATTCTGTATATTAGTTTGTTATAGGGTTTTTGATTATTATCTACTGAAACATAACTGAAACATTTAGGATTTTACCCTAAAATTTCTCTTAAAATCTTACTCATTTTTTCTGTCCCGACCACCTTTTTGCAAAGTTACTAAATAGTTCCAATTCTGCCTCATTCTGTGCCTTAAAAATTTTATTTGCTTTCCTACCAAAAGGAGTTTCTTTGCCTCTGTATGTAAATTTTCTGTGCTTCATATCCACTTCTGTATTAAACACTCTTATCAACCTTTGATGATGGCTTTCCCTCTGCTTTCTGTATAAGTGTCTGAATGCTTTTCTTGATACAAATTCCCCATTGCTTAAATAAACCTTTCTGCATTTATAGCCAGTAAGGGGGCACACAAAAAACAGAACTTGACCTACACCCAAATTTGATGGCATATAGATATATGGTATTTTCAATTCGTGGGACTTACCATCAATTATATATGAAAGTATTATGCAGTTACATTCCAAATCTGTAGAATATGCGACTTGATTATTATGGGACCAGGTAATTTTCCCACCTTTTGACTTCAACAAATCTTTTAGTGTCCTGGTGCCAATCCATATCAAATTATCTATTGTAACCATTGAAAAATCAGCCTAAATAATTAGAGAAAATGACATTTGCACTTGCGGTATTGGTTTCATTCTATTCCACCGACAGCCCATTTTCATTTAGCAGTTTCTGATACTTCTTTTCATCATACATTGGATTACCCATCCAATCTTCATTGATTTTGCACTGCTCTTTAAGTTGAGCCCTTACATCTGTATTTCCTACTGGAATATCATCTATCATTTGTAGAATCAAAGTGGCAGACTTTAATTTTATTGATTCATTATCTGACTGCAAACAATCTCTAATAGCCTTTATAGCCTCAGCATACATTGATATGTAACCAGTCTTTATAACAGACTTGATAAATGATTTCTTTTGATTTAAGTAACACTGAAACACCAGTGTTCTTTGCCAGCCCAATAGTACATTTACTTCTATCTGGCACTGCTTAGCCACTTCTTCCATATCTGCACCACCAATCATTAAAGCCACTGCTTTTTCTTGAACTGGTGTCAGTCCAGTTTGCTTACTCCTTAAATTCTCATTCTCCTTTGACATAACACTAACATTTAGATAAAATAATAAAACATAAAAGATAATAATTCTTACACTTTTTTACCATCATATAAGAGGGTTCTGTTTTTTACACTCTCTAATTTCTCTGACAAATCCCATTGGCTCTGCGGTGCTTCTTCCAATTTGTCTAAGGTGGCTCTTATCTGCCTTTTGCGAGCCTTTTTATCACAATCACTAAACAGAGTATCGGGGATTGAATTTACTTTGTCATATAGCATTCTTTTTACATCTGCAAGGTCTTTGCCATTATCCAGTGCAAACTCTGTTAAAACTCCTGCAAACAAATCTGAAGTGCTTAGGTCTTTTTTGTCATTTGGTAGCAATAGGGATTTCATAGGTTCTAAATTACTTGTGTATTTATATACTAAATCATCTGCGAGTATCAACTCCCATTTTGGATTAACCAGGTCTGCAAGCAGTAATCCATCGCCCTTATTCAGCAGATATGGCTTCTTATAGACCACTTCAAATTTTAGGTAATTAGTATCAGCATTCCAGCCCTCAATTCCTGCCCTAACATCTCTGCTAAGTTTCTGCTTCGCATTCTTCCCTACATCATACATCTTCAGTTTGATACTGCTATTCTCCCAACTCCTAAAGCACCCATCATCCTTAGAATTTTCATATATGTTAAGACCACTTTTCTTCTGTGCTTTATGGTGCTTTATATACTCCTTAGGCTTTAGTGATACATCAGTTATCACTCCATTTTCAAAACTCAGTACATTAGAATCCCACAAATCTATATCTATTGCACTGCTTATATATCTGACTGCTTCAGTGAATTTTCTTTTGTCAAAAGTCAAATTGTGCCCTTGAATAAAATACATCAGACTACCCAAAATCTTTATTTCTGCAAGTTGAGGATTATATGCGACATCTACCTTATTGTTGTTCCCTATAATTGCATAATCAATCCAGCCAGATTTATTTTCCGACTGATATTGCAAATCTGCAAAATTAGGTGTATCTTTGTCCCTAAGATGTTTGGTAGTAACAATAAAGTCTATCATCATTTTAATATCCAGGAAAGGGCAGATGGTCTGCCCTTTCTATTTTTCTACTATTCTTCTTGCAACATCATTTGCACACTCCATTGCTATACCCATATTGTCTGGATTCCCACACCCCTTGAATATGTAAATGCTTATAGTGTTCCAATCATTATCATAAGATTTAAGTACTATCAAATCTCCAGTGTCCCTAATCTTCCCATCTTCTGCAGTTACTCCTATAGTTCCATACCCTGCCAGCAAAGGATAATCGGGATTAAACCATATTTGAGTTCTGCAACAATAGGGCTTATATTGCTTCAGTGTAGATTCATCTTTATTTGAGAATGTTCCCAACATTTGCCCGATAATCGGATTTAAAAGGTTTCTCCCTTTCTTCTGGACTTTTGTTATTTCCACTCCTATACTGAGGCTTATTCTATTTGGAAGTAACTTTGTGCCACTCTGCCAGTAGTAACTGCTCTTGGTGGTTTCTTTCAGTCTGTACTCTGCAACCTGCATAGTATTTAATATAAAAGCCTTATCCATCATAATATCCAGAATTAATTTAGCACACTGATTCTATTCTGTGGGATTTCATAAAGTTATCCAAATCAGACTTCTTTACATAAATCTTTCTACCAAACTGAGAAAAAGGGATTGCCCTACTATCTCTGTAGGTCTGCCAGGTCTTTTGTGATACTCCTAACATCTTCCTTACCTCTGAGGATTCCACATACTGGCTTAAAGCCTCAGCATTAGTTCTATCTGTAAGCATTGACTTAACCTCTTTTAAGTCTTTTGTTACATTCTCCCATACACTTTGAGGGATTACCACCATTGCAAGATTAGTTGATTCATTAGCCATTGCTCTTAATTTTATCAGACTTCCCAAAACCACCACTGATTTTTTTGTTCTGATTTCACTTGCAAAGGTAAATTGAATGTAACTAACTGAAAAATAATCTATTAGAATCTTAACAAACAAAATAACACCACTTAAATTCTAAAATTAGAACTTAAATGGCATAAAAAACTGGCTTTAGTTCTAACAAGAATAAAACCAGTGTAAATATACTGCTGAGGCTTAGGGGTTACTGCTTTACACCCATTTTTTCACATACTGATAACAATTTATCAAAATTTGCTTGCTCTTTCTCTACTGCTTTATGCAAATTGTCATTCTCCAATCTCAGTACATCAGTAAGTTTTACACAATCTAAATAGAGTTTAAGGAACTTCTTTTTTAGGTTTGTTTCTTTTCTTAATTTCTTTCTGAGGGTTACAACCTCCGTGTTGCAATACCTTTTCATAATTGTAATATGTTTTTATGTTAATACCTGCCAAAGATATATAAAAAAGCATATTCACAAACACAATTTTTAAACAAATTACAATTTTATAAGTAAATTGGTATCAGATAGTTATACTTATTATCAAAGGGTATTATTTATTATCAGATAATTTGTCTTGCAAGATAGGCTCTGTTCTAAATTGCTCTGGAAAATATTTTTGCATACAAATCTCCAGTTTATAATTCTTTGCATATTTATATACACTTTTCATAAACTGCATTCCATATTTC
>JAZLHT010000163.1:0-1408 GCA_045616965.1 Candidatus Enterocola sp. | reverse complement strand
AATACAGTATAAGGTAATATCTGAAGTTGCTATATCTAAAGGTATTAAATTTGGAGAAATGCGTATAAAGCATATTACAAGGCGTGATATAGAACTTGCAAGGGAAATATTATTAAAAGAAGGTAAAACCCCGCAATACCTCAATAACTGCTTTGCACATCTTAACCATGTATTCAATAATGCGGTTATTGATGACACTATAGATAAAAACCCTTGTAAAGCACTCAAGCAGTTAAAAAGAGAAACGCCCCTTATTGGAGAAAACAAACATAGGGCATTGTCAACGGAAGAAATAAAAGCTTTTTTTACTGCTGCCAAAGACAAAGAATCATATTATTTAAATGCCTTTGAAGTAATGATTAAGACGGGGGTTAGAGTTGGAGAATTAACCGCCCTATATTCTACGGATATTGACACATCAAGGGGATTTATTCACGTAAGACGTACTATCACAAGGGAAGAATCTAACGCCTACGTTGTTGGAGAAGATACAAAGACATATAACAGTAAAAGAGATATTCCCCTTACTGATGAAGTATTAGAGATAATAAGGCGGCAGCAGGCATTGAATAAAATGCTATTTGGCTTGAGCATTAACGGATTATTATTTAGGTCATCAGAAGGGCAAATATTAAGAGAATATAGCCTTAACAGAGAAATAAAAAGACTTTGCAAGGCAGCAGGCATTGAAGAATTTACGTGTCATGCCTTTAGAAATACATTTGCCACTAAATTTATTGAGCAAAGACCACATGATTATAAAATCCTATCTGAAATATTAGGACATAAGGACATTGCCATTACTCTTAATCTATATACTCATGTAATGACGGATAAAAAGGTTGCAGCAATGCAGGATATAAAGATTAAAATATCATAATAAGATTAAGTAACCGTTACACAATGTAGCGGTTTTCTTTTGCTCAAAAATGAGCGGATAAACCATTTATTATTAAGGGGTAAACCATTTAACACCCTGCTGCCTGCTGCCGCATTACAAATATGTATACCCCATTTATTACCCCTTAAAGTATCTCTTTAGGCATTGCGGGGTATATAAAATATATGACATAGACAAAACTTGATAAAAGGTTAGTGGGTGTATATATGCGTATTTTATAAGGTTTTCAGACAACAAAAAACCACCTAATAATATTAGATGGTCTTTGATAAAATATTTTGCGGAAGATGGGACTTGAAGAAATAACAGGGACTGAAAATCCAGTAAAATAAGGAGGTTTGAGTAGCATCGGCTTTCAAGTACCACCCTTGGTACCACCCAGTTCCTGCCTATAGATACCATATTCACTATAAAATATAATAACAGGTTTTATTCTATTTATAGCCGACTTTCTTTAGTTCTTCAAACCAATCATTAATAACTTCATATGTCTTTTTTATTCTATCT
>JAZLHT010000162.1:0-1498 GCA_045616965.1 Candidatus Enterocola sp. | reverse complement strand
CCCTCGCTTAAACTATTGCTTATCAGAGGCTTAAAATTATCCCACTGTATATGCGATGTGTCTTGAAACTCATCTATAAGAAAATTATCTATATAAGTTCCGGTTTTCTCATATATAAAAGGTGTGTCGCTGCCGTCAATTATTCTTTTTATAAACTCACCTGAACGGCTTAGCAGTTGGGTGTTCTCTCCCTTTACATTGTTGTTAATCTCGTCCTCTATCAGCTTGAATAGCCTGAAATATCTGATATTGTGCAATATAACATCGCAGGTGTTATAAGTGCGGCGGTTGCTTTCCACAAAATCCACAAAATCAGTGATGGAATCGGTGATTTGAGTCCCTTGACCCTTGTCCCTTGTCCCTTGACCCTTGTCCCTGTATTTTAAAATAGTGGCGTTTAGGGTTGGCAGTGCATTTGTGTTGTTTACGGTATCGTAGAGTGGCGTTAATGCACCACGCGGGAAATCGGCTTTTGTAAGCCCCTCGCTTTTAATAAGTTCTAACACATTAGATGCTTTGCTCTGCACCTCTTCCAAAATGGATTTCCTGATTGTTTGCAACTCTTTAGCCTTACGGCGTATTACGTCATCATCGGGTAAGAGAGTCTTAACCCTATTGTAACGCTCCTTAAAAATCTCACTGCTAATCTCCTCTATACCCTCTATTATATTCCGGAAATTTATTTTCTCTCCGTCAGCCTCATCTATCTGCTCACCAAACCACTCCATAAACGGGGCGTACTTAGATTCACCCAAGTGTGTCACTATATTGTTTACGGTGTCTGAGATTACACGCTGCTCATCAATTTCCACATTATAGTTGCTGTTTATGCCTAATTCCTTTACAAAAGAGCGAATTATCTGTTGGAAAAACTTGTCTATGGTGGTTACTCTAAAGTAAGAGTAGTTATGCAGAATGGCTGTAAGCAATTCTTTTGCTTTCTGAGGCAGTAGCATCTTATCAGCCACTTTTACAGGATTAGAGCCTTTTGAAATCTCAAAAAGTTTATCCACAATGCGGCTTTTCATCTCATCGGTGGCTTTATTGGTAAAAGTAACGGCAAGCACATGGCGGAACTTATCAGGGTTGCCGTCTTTGGCGTCCATAAGCATACCTATATACTGCTCTGTAAGCGTATAGGTCTTTCCGCTGCCCGCTGAGGCTCTATATATATTAAGGTGAGAACCTGCCATTAGTCTTCCCATTTTAAATCCCCGATGCTATTAAGGCTACAAACTTACAAAAAAAATTGCAAAATTCAATTACAAAATTATGCAAAACCAAAAAAAATCTGTAACTTCGCACGATTTTAAGCCCTAAAAATTTGGCAGTTACAAAAATTATGATAAACACACACACACACACACACACACACACACACAATACAATTCTATAGGTGTAGTTGCGATGCCAAATATGGCATCCGCCACCTTATTATATAAATATAAAATTCAGGCTGGATAGTCTTATTCCCAACGGAAAGACTATCCGGTCTTTT
>JAZLHT010000161.1:0-1742 GCA_045616965.1 Candidatus Enterocola sp. | reverse complement strand
GGAAAGGGTCAAGGGACAAGGGTCAAGGGACAAGTACACACTCGTCATGCTGAGCGTAGCGAAGCATCTCATAAGAATGTATGATGTATAATGTATGATGTATGAGAGCATCCCATTCCCACGTCATTCTGAGCGCTAGCGAAGAATCTCTCTCTCGTCATTCTGAGCGTTAGCGAAGAATCTTATGATAATGTATGATGTATGATGTATGAAAAATTAAAAATATGCTGAAAATTGAGAATTTACATGCCTCTGTGGGAGGAAAGGAGATTTTAAGAGGGATAAACCTTGAAGTCAAGCCAGGAGAGGTGCACGCCATAATGGGACCTAACGGCTCTGGCAAGAGTACATTGTCAGCAGTGCTTGCAGGGCACCCTGCCTATACTGTAACAGAGGGTAGCGTAACTTTCTGTGGTAAGGATTTGCTTGCAATGCCGCCTGAGGTGCGTTCTCGTGAAGGGTTATTCCTTAGTTTCCAATACCCTGTGGAGATTCCGGGCGTAAGTATGGTGAACTTTATGCGTGCCGCAGTAAATGAGCACCGTAAGCATAAGAACCTGCCACCCCTTAGTGCCACTGATTTTCTGAAACTTATGCGAGAGAAAAAAGAGGTTGTGGAACTTGATAACCGTCTTGCAAACCGTTCTGTAAATGAGGGCTTTTCAGGTGGAGAGAAAAAGCGTAATGAGATTTTCCAGATGGCAATGCTTGAACCTAAACTCTCAATCCTTGATGAGACTGATTCCGGTCTTGATATTGATGCCCTTAGAATAGTGGCATCGGGGGTTAATAAATTAAAAAGCAAAGATACGGCAAGCATTGTTATTACCCACTATCAGAGGCTTTTAGACTATATAGTACCCGATGTGGTGCATATACTTTATAAAGGACAGATTGTAAAGACAGCAGGCAAAGAACTTGCGTTGCTGCTTGAGGAGAAAGGGTATGATTGGATAAAGGATGTATGATGTATGATGTATGATGTATGAGGAATACATAAATATCTACAGAGAGTTCAGAACCGTTATTGAGAATAACAGTTCAGAGGCGTTGAATGCTCTTAGAGAGTGTGGCTTACAGGCATTGGAAAATGCTGAGGGTAAGGTACTTAAAGAGTATGAGACGGACTTTGGACTCAATTTTCAGCGATACACCATTCAGAATGACCCATATAAACTCTTTACTTGTGATATTCCAAATATCGGGGCATACCTTTACTATATTGTAAATGATACATTTTATGCCAATCCACAGCAACAGCCATTGCCAAAGGGTGTTATAATATGCTCACTAAAGGATGCCGCACAGAATCATTCAGAACTTGTGAAGCCGTATTTAGGCAGACAGATGCACATAAAAGAGAACCCTAACGAGGCTCTGAATGCAATGCTTGCCCAAGACGGGTTGTTTGTGTATGTGCCTAAGAATGTGCAGATTGACAAGCCTATCCAACTTGTAAACCTAATGTATGGCAATGTTGATATTATGGCTGTGGCACATAATCTTATAATTCTTGAGGAGGGAGCAAAGGCACAGGTTCTTGTGTGTGACCACTCATCGGGTAAGGTAAAATGTTTAGCAAATAGGGTTACAGAGGTATTTGTAGGGCAAAATGCTGTGTATGACCACTATAAGGTGGAGAATACAAACGATGGTATGACAAACATCTGTTCATTGCTGATAGACCAGCAAGAGGGCAGTGAGGTTGTATCAAATATAATTACACTTAATAACTGTCAGAC
>JAZLHT010000160.1:0-26046 GCA_045616965.1 Candidatus Enterocola sp. | reverse complement strand
CCCCAAATCTCCTTTTCATACTTATCACACCACGCTAACTGTTCCTCTGTATAAGAAAGGGCTCTACATTCAGGCTCATCGGGGAAGAATACACGAAGCAGATATATAAGTTTACCCTGAAAAATCATTTGGTCAAGCATTCTGTCACCTGTAAGGCACTCCGGGAATGTGGCAGTAATCCAACCGTACATCATATCCACAGGCAGTTGCTCACGAGTCATAAACGGCACCTCATAATTGTATGCCACAGCGTTATATGGCTTATAGTCAGATCCTAAATATTGGTCTATGCTGGCAGAAAGGAATCCGTCTGCCGTTACTATTGATTGGTTAAAACCCGATATATGGAATAGTATGCGTGGTACTTGCTTATCAGGGAAATAGTGATGAAAATACTTGAACGCCAAGTTCAGCTTAGACTCCACATCAGAGTATGAGGCATACACACTATCCACATCGCCTTGAAGTTCTATAATGCCTGTGTCTGCCTTAAACAACTCTATTTCAGATACAGACCTTACGTTTATAACCCTATAGGCATACAGAGGCACAAACTCACCGTATTTGGCGATCAATGCCACTGTGTCCATACTGAACAAATCTTTGAAAAACGGCTCTATCGCTATCTCTGTAGGGTCATCAGAAACAGAAGAATCATAAAATCTTGTTCTGCCGTTAGAGCAGGAAACTGTCATAAAAACACAAAAGGCTGCAATAAGCAGCCTACGTAGAACCTTTACACTCATTTTGATATATTAAGAAACCATGCGGAAGGATACTCATCCTTAATGTCTGCCATAACTTTTCTAACCTCAGCCTCATTGTTTGACGCAAAATAGCATACACGTGCCATACCCTCAGGACTGATTATAATAATAGGAGAGCCTTTGCCCGTCTGCATTATCTGGTCTAACAGATTTTGGGCGTTAAGTCTGTCACTAAAACTACCTACCACCACAAAATACTTCAGTGTAAGTTTATTGCCGTCAGGGTCAAGATACTCTGTATTAGCAGGTTCTGTACTGCTCTCCGCATTAGCGTCTGTGGCAGGAGCATACATCTGCGGCGTATATTTAGAGGCAGAGCATACTACAGACACTAAAAAAATTGTAAACAATAATATTTTCCTCATAACACTTGAATTATAGGATTTTTATAGGGATTTTGAATTTTGGAAGAAGGGAGTTTACTGTAGTAAATGACCTTCTGAAAAATTCAAAATAACATAAAAGGACTATAATTTTACCACTCTACCGGTTTTTTTGTTGGTATAATAAATGACAGCATTATCTCATGAGTGTTTGATGAATAGTTACGCAAGTTCTTGCCCACACTCATATCGTAGCAATAACCAATACGTAGCCAATGCCACTCGGCACCTATCATAAATGACATCATATCACTGGAGAATGCGTAACTCTGCAAGCCTGTGTAGCCACCACGATACCCTATTCCAAACCAATATTTGCCTTTATACATAGCGGTTATGCTGGCATCTATAATATTATCCTGAACAATATCCACACTTGTCTTATCTCCTTTGGCATCTTTTGTTGCAGCCTTATTAAGTCCTCCTACGTTCATATAAGCGAATGCAGGTGCCAAACTGAAATTCTTAGGCAATGGAATATTTCCTCTTACATACGCATTAATATGAGCAGGAGCCACTGTAGATGCCACCTCTTTTGCTATATTTGGCATATGAGTCATAGAAAAACCAACCAATAGGTATTTGTAAGACAATTCAAAACCAAAGTCAAGATCAAAATTGGTAGTTGAAATAACCTCTGTCGGTCTCATAGGATCACTTGGATCTCTCCACACATGACGTGCAGGGTCAAAACGCTTGTTGATAACACCTGCAGACAAACCAAGTGAGAGTAACAAATCCTCTCTTAAATCTATGTTGTAGGCATAACATATTTTAGCGTCAATCGTCTGATTTGCAAGACCTAATTCATCATATACAAAGCTCAATCCAAATCCTGATTTAATCTTATCCAAATAGTAGTGAGCATTTAACATTGCTGATGTAGGGGTTGTTGACAAGCCCTGTGATGCCCACTGCAAACGAGTTGCTGTAAACAACTGAATCTTTTCATTATTACCAATGGCAGACGGGTTCTGGTTTATACGTGAGAACATCTGCTCAGACATCTTAAAGTCTGCTTGTGCAAAAACGCTACCACTTATGAGCAATAACGCTATAACCAATAAACTATGCTTTTTCATTTTCTGTATCTGTTTTAAGGTTATTTACTCTCTTCCGCTCCATCTTTTAATATGTCAACAACTACACGACGGTTCTGGTAGAACTCCTCCTCGTTCTGTGGGTTGGCAATTACCGGACGGCGTTTACCATAGCCCTTAGCCACCAATATATCAGGATTTACACCCTTCTCTATAAGTTTATCTCTTACTGTATTTGCACGTTCAAGAGACAACTTGTCATTATAAGCATCTGTACCACGTTGATCTGTGTGTCCCTCTATAACAAATTTTGTTCCCGAAGGAAGTTGTGCCATAGCCTCAACCATAGCATCTATCTCACGTAAGAAACGCTCTGTCAAATTTGATTTGTCAAAATCAAACAAGTAGAACGCCCAAGGGAATGTAATTACAATAGGCTCCAACTCCGGGATGATAATCTCTGGCTCCGGTTCTGGTTCTGGTAACTTGACCCAAGCCCAAATATCATCATTTCCATTGCGATTAGATATCATAAACGGAGTACCGTCCTTTACAACTATATTGTAATCCTCGCTGCTTGTATTATATGTAGTATCCATTTTTTCCGCCATAGCCCATATGTCGTCACTGGCATCAGACTTAAACACATTGTTTATAGCGTTTTCTTTTTTGCTGGTAACATACAATATCTCATCATTCTCAACAAAAGCAAAATCCTCATCAGCCTCAGAGTTTATAGTAACACCTGCATTTACAGGATATTTCCAAACCTTTTCATCTTTCGGCTCAATCCACCAAATATCCTTACCTCCTTGACCACCGTCTATATCGGCACTGGTAAAGTAAATTCTCTTACCGTCTTTTGCCATAGTTGGATTAATCATTGCTATCTTAACCTTTGGAATATAGTTCCAACCTGCATTTGCAAGAAAATTACTTCTGCCACGGGTTTTCTCCAATCCCTCAATCTCCAAACGTTTAGGCTTACTCCAAGATGTTCCGTCAGAAACAGACTCATACAGCCATTCATTACCGTCACTCTCACTCAAAGTAAAATAAATCTTTTTGTTCTTCTTATCGTACGCTACAGTACCATGAATACCAAGGTCTGTCAAAGCCTTATCTTCTTTAATGTTGTTAATGGCTGTAGCGGCAGTATCTATATCGCCGATATAAACAGATCCCCCTTTTACAAATATAAGGGAGTTGTCATTTATTAATGAGATAAACTGTTCAGCTTCGGCTGTGTTGGACTCCAACGACTTAAATTCATAAACTTCCTCGTCGCTAAATTTTGGATCAATGGTGGCAAACATTGAAAATGATGTTGTCAACAATGCTAATGGCAAAAAAATTCTTTTCATATTAATATTTTTTTAAGTTATTATTTTAATCATTTATTTTTGTCTTGATAAATCTCTACCGTACCCTTCTTAACAGAATCATCATACAGAGTGGCTACATAAAAATACACACCTGGCATTGCTAATTTTCCATCTGCACCAGTTCCGTCCCAACTACCGCCGTCAACATCCGCTATCATATTTCCTGTACGGTCAAATATCTGCAGGCTCTTGGCACAAACATCAAAGATCTTATTGGTGCTACCTACATTATACGGCATAAACACTGTAGGCCATAATAAGTTCACATCAACAGTGGTTTTTGCCACACAATCATTGTTTTTGACAATAAATGTTGCTTCTGTATATAATTTTCCCGTTGAGCAACTTTTCTCCGGACCTTCATAAATGGCGGCTGACTCACCCTCTTTATAGAATGAGAATACACTTTGAGTTGAAGGTGTCATGGTGGCGGTCAGTACGGCATCTGATCCACAAGTCTCAATCTTGTTAGGATTTGCCGTAAGTGTGAGTGAATAATATGTGAGTTCTTTTTCTTCTGAATAAAATTCACCTAATTTAGCCCTTACCATCATATCCTCCGTTATATCAATAGTATATTCAGTCTTACCCTCTGAACCCGGAATATCAATCCAATCTGCGTATGTAGGCGATGTACTTGCATTTTTCTGCCATACTATCGTACCCTCACCCTCTGTTATTGCCGTAAGAGTATATGAATTACACTTATTGGTATAACTCATTGAAACTGAACCAACATTAACAGGAACATCATTTGAGCGACAACCATCTTTGGTAAGTGCGTAATATGACGCCGTTTGAGACGGCTTGTAGTTCCATGTTAAAGAAGGCTCATACACCATATTGCCAACCTTACCGCCACTTACCCTATATAGTTCAGTGCCTACATCAGTAAGCCAATTATCCTCATTTGGGGTTGCCGTAAATATAACCTCCTCGCCCTTCTCAATATTGTTCTTATCCACATCAAGTTTTATGGAATGATATTCCACCTCATCTTCTGATTCTGCATCACCATATTTTGCCTTCACGACACCATCTTCTGTGGCATCATATTCTATTTCAAGTTTGCCCTTTGTATTAGGAATCTCAACAGGTTCATCACTTTGATTATCAAAATACCACTCTATAGTTCCCTCACCTTTTACTGTTGCCTTAAATGTGTAGTGGCTGCAAACATTCTCTCGTGTAAAAGAGACCTCAGGCTTTATGACAACCTTTATTGTACCTGTCCGGCAACCGTTTACCTTAATATAATATTCTTCAGATTTCTGTGCGTTGAATTTATATTCTGCAATAGGACCGGCAGTTGTCGCATTAAACTGAACATCTTTTTCATCAACCTTAGTACCGTCCGCTGTAAAGAACTGAGCCTTACCCTTTTCTCCGATGTATGAATCCGGTGAAATATATAAGGTAACCTCATCATCATAATTCACGGTTATTGTTTCTCCCTCACTGTAAGTTCCATCTAAGTATTTTCCCCCCATTTTCAGAGTATAGACCTGTACAGCCCACTCATCAGAATAAACTAATGATGTTCCGGAACCTATTGAAGCCTTTATTGCTGTAATATCCTCCGTAATTTCCTTTGTATATGACTCAGATGCAGAAACCGGAGCTCCGTCCTTTTTCCACTCTGCTCCATCATAATAGTACCATTGAACATTAGATTCAAGCGTTGTGGCAGTAAATGTCAATGTATTACAACTCCTGTCCACAAGTTCTATATCAACAGTTCCCAATAAGTTTACAGCCACACTGTTTGACTGACAACCATCATATTCAACATAATAGGTACCAGCCTTATCAATATCGCAAATACCCTTATAACTATCTGCTATATTTATCTCATATTGAGTGCCGTCATTTCTTACTATTTTTGCAACAGCAATTGTACCCGGTGTAACCTCATATCCTGTATATTGAGGATAGAAATAGCCACATCCACCTTTATTTATATCAATAGTTTTGGTTTCAGGAATTGTGATAGGTGCTGCCTCATCCGTTACTGTTAATTTAATATCATGGAAAACGATGGTTTCTGTAGAGGCACCGCTCTTTATTTCACCTTCGCCTACCGTCTCTATCTTAAATTGTGTGTCTTTGGTTATTGTAACTGCTTTCTTTAACAAGATATCTCTTGCAGAGGCGGTCTGTTTGCCTATCTCTGTCCAATTTACTCCTCCGTCCTCACTCTTATACCATGTAACCACATCGCCCGGATTTATTAAAGCCTCAAGTGTAATCTCATCACACTCACGTGTATATTGCAATGTTGGGATTGAACAAACCACAGTCATTGTGTCTGTTACAGAAACGGGTGAGCAACCTATATCCTCTCCGTTAAAATATTTTGCAGCAATAATATCGTCTTGTGCAAGAATGACGTATGCGGCATATTTCTTATCTTCTGTAGGAGTGAATTTACCTGAATTGGCATTTTCACCTGAGCGTGTGGCATCTGGGATAAAATCGCCACCGTTCTCTCTTACAACCCACAAATAGTATGGGTCATTTATACCTGCAGCATCGGCATCTGCCTGTAATGTAACCTCGGTATCACAATTGGCAAGCACCCTCTTACCTACAACCACACCTGGGCTATCAGCGGCCTTGTCAAGTGAAATCTCTGTAGTACAGATTGAGAAAGCAAAATTATCAAACAGAAGGTCATTGCCATTGCTTCCTGCGGCAGCGTAATTCACTACACGGATTTCAAAAGTAGTGCTGTTGCCTGTATTAAACTGCATTGAGCCGGATTTCCAGCCATCTTCTTTTGTAAGAGTACCTGAATCATACTCCTCACTTGCTATAACTGCACCTTCTGCAACAAGTTGCACTTGAAATTTGATAGGAGCCCCCGCACTCTTTGAAGCCTGTGCCACAAAGAAAGAGAAAGTTACTGTAGTATTGGGGCAATTCACACTTACCTCGCGTTTATAGAGAATATCATTAGAACCACCATCTTTGCAGTTAAGCAGAAGCATACCTCCGTTAAGGTCTCCGCCTACAGAACGCAAATCGTCACGGAACCAATAGTTCTCAGCATCCTCACGGCAAGCATCGCTCTCACCAAAATCATCTTTTGTACAGCCTGCCCATTTTGCATTCGCCACTACGGCATACTCGCCACCTTCTTTCAAAGCCACACACCTATCCTTAAAGCTATAACCCGATGGAACATATTGACAAACCTTATGGTCTTTCTCATCAGCTACAGTGCCAAAATTCTCAAAGAACAACTGGTTACTAAGTTTTCCGTCACAAGCCTGAATGCGAGTAACACTGACTTCATTTGAATATACCCACTCTGTTTCTGCTTGCGGATTATCGGCACCGTTATATTTAGCACGATACAGCGTTATGCCTGCTTTTTTAGGGGTATCCACTAATGTCAGCCCCTTATAATTAAGTTCAGTCCAAGAAGCGTCTGTAGCACCCTTTGACTCCCAAAGAACATCATCATCAGCAATTCCTACAGCAGAAGAAGCCTCTATAGTCACCTTTGAGCCTAGATATACACCTTCATCATCTGTTATAGCGATGGATATACCTGAAACCACCTTAGCCTTGCCTGTCATAATAATCTCTGAGAAAGCAAGTACAAAACCATCGGCGCTGGCATTGGAGTCCGTCCTACGCAAATACAATGTGAATTTATTTGCAAGTTTGGCTTTTGGAATAGCAATTTGAAGGTAACTCATTTCTACTCCACTAGTTATCTCTATGCTACCAAGATTATCAGAACCTATAAACAGTGAGTATTCCGCACTGCCGCCTCCACTGTTTGAAACCTCATCTATGACAATATTTAATGAGACAGAGTCTGCTGACTCCATATCATAGTTCTTGATATTGAGTGTAAGAATATCTTTCCCTGATGCCACATTATTCATAACCAATCGGTTAAGGTCCTGCCCCATATACTCAACATCAGAAATATCTGTCAATTGCGGATTAAGATTCTTAGGATTTCCCACAATAGCATATTGTGTACCTGTCAAACTGAAATTGCCGTTTGTAGTCTCTGAATACCCCGATGGAACTGCTATAGACATATTCTGCCTGTATATTTGAGAGAATGGAATGTTCTCATAGCCTGAGTCCTCTCCCTGCACATCGCTGGTGGAGAATGTGGTGCCAAACTGACCGTTCAAGCCCCAATAATTGGTTTGCATATTCTCCATTGACTGGTTAATCAAATTACCTGCATAACCGCATACAGATATGCAACCGCATAACAGTATAGATAAAAACGCCCTTTTAAGGCAAAGGCGTGGGTTTTTACTCATAATTTTCTCAAAATACATAATATTTACAGTATTGACCCACAAATATAAGCAAAAAATTTCAATAAAATGCAAACAAATCAACTATTTTATAATTTTCATAGTAATTTCTCAAAAAAATGCGTAAATTAGCACCATATTCATAAACAATGAACACAATTACAAAAAAATCAGAAGGAATCTACAAGGATAAAGGGAGTAAATTTCTGGCTTTTGCACATCACGTAGAGAGTGTGGATGAGTCAAAATCAATAATAGCAAAATACAAGAAAGAACATCACAAGGCACGTCACGTGTGCTTTGCCTATAGGATAGGAGACAATGCAGAGATTTACCGTGGCTGTGATGACGGAGAGCCATCAGGAACTGCCGGCAAACCAATATTAAGACAACTTGAAACAAGTAATCTTACAAACTCAATGATTGTGGTGGTACGTTATTTTGGAGGAACACTGCTTGGTACAGGTGGACTTGTGAGAGCCTATAGAGAAGCGGCGGCAAATGCCATTAAAAATCAAAGCACCGTGTAAGTAAGCACAACCCTCATAGGAGACACTTTATTACTACCGCTACGAACTCTAACCCCAAACGGATAGAACATGTGCCTTATTACGGCACCGGTACCCTTTATATCAGAATTACCCGAAACAGGGATAACTTGGAACGGATTAAGGGAATCAAAATACGCTTGTCTTTCTGATTCGCCCATCAATGCCGCTTTTGCCATAATACTTTCAATAAATGAACCTCCATTACCAAATGTGTATCTTCCCGTAAGATTATAGGCGTACACACCCAATACAGTGTCAATATCGGGTGCAGGATACAGACTTTGAGTAAAGAATTTCTCAACATCTTTTTTTGCAATCAACACAAAACTTACAGGGTACGTCATTCTGGCGCTTTCGCTAATTTCATCAAATACAGCCGGTTCCATAATAAGAGAAAAATGATTGACATTGACAACAGTGTCATTCATTATCGCTCCCGACTGCTGTAATTTGCTATAGATCCTATCTAAAGGCAAATCAAATTCCACAAAAGAGCCTGCCGGCGTTGAAATATACTCAACACTGTCATCTTTTGCATACGGAAAATCGTTCAACCTCTCCACTCTGATCACTTCCGTAGTCTCTTTATTGGCAGGGAACACAACCCTCCTGTATGCCAACGAATCAGGTTTAGTGGAATCAGGCACATAGTTATAAGAGAGTTCCAGATTTACAGAATCTATATTAAGAACAACTTGATTACCGTATGTTGTAGTTATATACGCCCCATGTATGTACTTAACAAACGCCTCTTGAGATTTATATATTTCCGTTTTCTCAATCATCTCTTTTGCCTTTTCATTTGACAATTTAATACGCACGGCTTCACAATATCTCTCACGCTCACGCATGGCGGCAGGTAATGTTTTATCATACGCTGTATAAGTAGTACGCCCTAAAAGTATTTCCTTTGAACAAAAGTCGTTAACATCAATTCCCGATGTATAGTTTGCAGCAAAATCAAGTGGCTTTTTATCAAGTAGATACGCAGATGTCTCCTGAGCCGTCAAAGAGTCGCCAAAAAAAGACCTGTAATACATCACTATATACAAAGAATCTGACTTTGCCCCATCTGGAAAAGTCAAATCTTTTACATAGCGAAACTCGGTGAGAAAATCAACTTTATATGCCCCGAATATGTTATCTGAATATACCCCAAGAACCAACTTTTCCGTTTCAGAGTATAAATTCTCCGCTTTTACAGTTTTAGAATTGAGGTGGAACGAATCCGTATAAACGACAATATCGTCGTCATCGGGTCTGATAATGTAACCTATATCGCTTGTTTTCTCGCACGATACAAGCGTCAGCGCAAGAAATGCAATGCTAACGACCCAGAATCCTATTGTAGAAATCGTTGTATGCTGAAACGTAAGACTCTTCATCTGCATAATCCAAAATCATTTTACCAGATTGCCCGGCATATTTCATAACTTCTCCATCAACCTCTTTACTGCCTTGAACCACACCGTCAGAGAAATCGACCGCAAATTTACACAAATTAGCATAACTTACACCCGATTTTAGTGATGAAATTTCATTTTCCTCTATACCATCAGTACAAAGATGCTTTACAATAGTGTCAGATAATGGATTCTGGTAACCTTTATCATATATGGAATATACAACTTTAGAGTTTGCAAAAAAAGGATCGTCGGAATAAACCTTTTTAATGTATGCAGGAAGCAAAGAAGTAAACCAACCGTGACAATGTATGATATCCGGTGTCCAACGCAATTTTTTCACCGTCTCCAAAACTCCGCGTGCGTAAAATACAATTCTATCTCCATTATCAGCATATTCATTTCCGTCGGCGTCAGCCACAGTGAACTTACGACGAAAATAATCATCATTATCTATGAAATAAACCTGCATTCTTGCGGCAGGAAGGGAAGCAACCTTTATTATTAACTGATGATCAGTGTCATCAATAATAAGATTCATACCCGATAAACGGATAACCTCATGCAACTGATTCCTACGTTCGTTTATGCAACCGTACTTAGGCATAAATATGCGTATCTCTCTACCTTGTTCCTGAATGGCTTGAGGCAATTTTCTGCTCATTTCGGCCAACTCTGTCGATGGCAGATAAGGCATCATTTCCTGTGTCACATATAGAATCTTTTTGTTACCCATTTATCACAAAACATATTCCTTTTGCAAAGATATAAAAAATTTTTCATAATTATGCAAATTTCCAAGTAAAAAAAATCGTTTTTTTATGAAATAAATTTATTAAGATTAAAAAAATGTGTACCTTTGCACCTCAATTTATTGGCAATGATAATAGCAAGAACAATAAAAGATTTGCAGTCTGCAATAAAAAACAGCGGAGCCAAGGTTGTGGGGCTTGTACCTACAATGGGTGCTCTGCATGAGGGGCATATCTCTCTTGTAACCCGATGTGTAAAAGAGAACGATCTGTGTGTTGTAAGCGTATTTGTGAATCCTACGCAATTCAACGATAAGGGAGACTTAGAGCGTTACCCACGCACACCGGAGGCTGATTCAGCATTGCTTAAAAAAAACGGTTGCGACATTTTGTTTATGCCGTCTGTAGAGGAGATGTATCCTGAAGAAGACACACGCCATTTCAATTTCGGAAAACTTGAGCAGGTAATGGAAGGTCCGTTCCGTCCGGGGCACTTTAACGGAGTGGCACAGATTGTAAGTAAACTGTTCTATGCCGTAAAGCCACAGAAAGCATATTTTGGAGAGAAGGATTTTCAACAGGTTGCCATAATAAAGGATATGGTACGTCAGTTGCAGATTCCTGTAGAGATTGTTCCATGCCCTATTATACGTGAGGCAAGCGGACTTGCCAAGAGCAGCCGTAACACACTGCTTTCTGATGCAGAGCGTATAAAGGCTGTAAAAATATCACAGGTTCTTAAAGAGAGCGTTAATCTAATGGGGAGCAAGAGCGTCAAAGAGACAATAGATTGGGTGAACGCACAGTTTGCCGATGACAAAGAGTTCCGTATGGACTATTACGCCATAGTTGACGGTAACACATTGCAACCCGTAGATAATTGGGACAGCAATTACATTGTAGGATGTATTGCCATATATTTAGGAAAAATAAGACTAATAGATAATATCTGCTATAAAAAATGACTATTCAATTACTTAAATCCAAGATTCACAGAGTAACAGTTACAGATGCCAATCTTAATTACATTGGCAGCATTACTATTGATGAAGATTTGATGGACGCAGCCGGTCTCATTGAATATGAAAAGGTATCTATTGTAGATAATAATAACGGCGAGCGTTTTGAAACATACGTAATTAAAGGCGAGCGTGGTAGCGGAGTAATCTGCACTAACGGAGCCGCAGCACGTAAGGTTCAGCCGGGCGATATTATCATTATCACCGCTTACGCACAAATGACACCGGAGGAGGCAAAAACATTTAAGCCCACCGTAATTCACCCAGTAAACAACAAATTGGAATAGCCAATTTGTTGTTTACTGGTGAATTTATCCTTTTTTATTGGGGACACCCCAAACCCCGCGTGCTTCGCACGGCACACTGAAGTGTGCTTGTCGCTACGCTCCCTAATTTTCAATTTTCAACTTTCAATTTTCAATTAATATGAAGTCTCACACAGTCTATATCTGCTCATCTTGTGGTGCTGAACAATCACAGTGGTTTGGCAGATGTAAGGTTTGTGGAGAGTGGAACACCTGCAAGGAGATGACTGTAGCCCAAAACACCTCAAAGGCTACAAGAGCAACAGGATTTGATGGCGGAAAGAAGCACCCCACCTTGGTCTCAAACATTGAGGCTAAAGATGAGGAGCGTATTGATATGGGCATCGGGGAACTGAACAGGGTGCTTGGAGGAGGACTTGTAAAAGGCTCGCTTGTACTTATAGGCGGAGAGCCGGGCATAGGCAAATCCACCCTTATGCTACAAACTGCGTTGGCTCTCAAAAATCAGAAAATACTGTACGTATCGGGTGAGGAAAGTGTATCACAGCTTAAAATGAGGGCAGACCGCATAAATAAGGATAGCGGAGAGTGCTACATTGTAAGCGAGACCAATTTAGAGGCTATTTTCTCTCATATTAAGGATTTACAACCCGATATTGTAATAATAGACTCCATTCAGACTATCTTTACAGAGGGGGCAGACTCCATTCCAGGCAGTCTTACACAAGTAAGGGAGTGTTCCGCCCTACTGCTTAAATTTGCAAAAGAGACTAATATTCCTGTATTTATAGTAGGTCACATTACAAAAGACGGCACCATAGCGGGACCTAAGACACTTGAGCATATTGTGGATACAGTGCTTCAGTTTGAGGGAGACCAACACTACCTGTACCGCATTCTGCGTAGCGTAAAGAACAGATTTGGCAGTACAAGTGAACTTGGCATATTTGAGATGTGCCAAAACGGACTGCGTGAGGTACGGAATCCGTCAGAATTGCTTATCAGCAGTGAGCATACAGATATGAGTGGTGTGGCAATAGCCTCAGCCATTGAGGGTATAAGACCATTCCTGATAGAGGTTCAGGCACTTACAGGCACCGCCGCCTACGGCACTCCGCAACGCTCCGCCACAGGCTTTGACCTGAGGCGTATGAATATGTTGCTTGCCGTTCTTGAGAAGCGTGCCGGATTTAAGGTGGATAAGAAAGATGTTTTCCTGAATATAGCAGGTGGAATAAAGGTTAATGACCCTGCCATAGATTTGGCTGTTATTTCATCTATACTCTCATCAAGTCTTGACATTACCATAAGCCGCGATGTATGCCTTACAGGAGAGGTTGGACTATCGGGTGAAATCCGCCCCGTAAACCGCATTGCCGCACGTATAGCGGAAGCGGAGAAACTTGGCTTTAAGAAAATAATAATTCCAGCCGCTAATGCAAAAGGGCTGGAATTAAAAAATCCTAAAATAGAGATACTCAAGGCTTCAAAAGTGGAGCAAGCATTCAAGATACTGTTTTCTTGACTACTGTTTGCCGCCTCCGATGGCTTGGTATAGTTTCACTCCTGCTTTAAGAATATCTCCGTAGTTCTCTATTTGGGTAATCTGTACATCAAGCAAATCATTCTGAGCCGTAAGAACCTCCAAGTAAGTGCCTACACCTACACGCATCTTTGTTAATGTGTAGTCCAAAGCGTTGCTTATTACAGTAACCTGATTTGTATAGTCAGATTCTTGGTCTCTGTAGTATTTTTCAGAGGCAAGTGCGTCCTCCACTTCTGTAGAAGCCACAAGCAATGCCTTGCTATATTGATACTCAACCGCCTTTAACTGATGCTTTGCACTACGCACCTCGGCAATATTCCTTCCGGAATTGAACAACGGCTGGATTAGAGAACCCACTGCGTTGAAAATCAGCCCGGCAGAGCAACCTAAGTTTCCTGTAATGGATATGCTTGGACAGCAGTTTGCCCTTGCAAGATTAAGACTGTAGAAAGCCTGTTCCAACTGGTGCTCGGCAGCCTTCACATCGGGGCGAATACGCAGAACCTGCATATTAACCTCTTTTATGGTATTAGGCAACTTGACAGCCTCCTCTATATTACCTCTTGCAATCTGATACTCAGACTTATTAAGCAACAGTCTCATTGCATTCTCTGTAGTAACCCTTGCAAGACGCAAGCTCTTAGACATAGCCAGACATTGATAATATTTACCTTGGAATTGAGCCACAGCAGCCTCATCTGCAAGACCTGCGAGTTTCAAGTTCCTCATAGTCTCTACGGAACGGTCAAAATTAACAGCCGCAGAGTCTGTAGTGGTTATTTGGGCATCCAACACAAGTAGCTCATAATATAACTCAGCCACAGCAGATATAAGTTCCACCCTTGATGCCTGCTCAAAATCCTCCATCTGTTTCTTTGAGGCGTTTGCTATACGTTTTCTGTTAGTAAGACGACCGAATATGTCAACTTCCCAACTTGCCTGTGCAAAACCGTATGGCGACAAACCCCACCCTGGACTTGCATTTGCATTTACCTTTCCCCAAGTTGCTGATGGAGAGAGAGCCACACTTGGAATATATGCCAATTTGGCACCCAACAGAATGGCATTTGCCTGTTCCACATTCTCATGTGCGATTTTTAAATCAAGATTGTTAGCCAAAGCGGTATCTATTAAAGCCTGCAAATATGTATCAGTGAATATTTCTGTATATTCAGGGATTTTTAACGTATCTATAGATTCGTCTGTCTTGGACTTAAACTTACCGTAAATACCGCATGAACTTAATGCTACCGCCAACACTGCGGCACTAAATAATATTATTAGATTCTTTTTCATTGTAATTTATAGTTTAGGAGTTTTGGAGTTCAGGAGTTTAGGAGTTTAGGAGTTTTTTAACTCCTTCACTCCGTTCAGCATGACGTAGAGAGAGACACCCTCATACATCATACATTATACATATCTACAACGCTTCCTCTTCTTTATTTATTGGTTTTATCCTCTCCTGTAGGTTTTCAAATATAACAAAGAATGCCGGTACAAGCAGCAGCAAACCTATGGTACCCATAACCATACCAAACACAACGCCTGTACTTAAACTTATGTTACCAATGGCACCTGCACCTCTTGAAATCATAAGAGGTATCATACCCACAACCATTGTACCTGCCGTCATAAAGATTGGACGCAAACGCATCTTTGCAGCCTCCAATGCGGCATCCTTTATCTCATAACCCCTCTCTCTACGTAACTGAACGGCAAACTCAGTAATAAGAATACCTGTTTTTGAGATAAGACCTATAAGCATTATTACACCTACCTGCAAGTATATATTATTCTCCAATCCAAATATGTAAGAGAAGAAGAACGCACCTGCAACAGCCACAGGAACCGTCAGCATAATGGAAAACGGCAATATGTAGCTTTCATATAGTGCAGCCAATATAAGGAATATTATAAGTGCGGATATACCGAATATTAAAGCCATAGAGCTGCCACTCTCCTCCTCACGAGACATACCGCCAAATTCAAAAGTATAGTCATTAGGCAGAACTTTAGCGGCGGCAGCCTTTACAGCGGCTATAACATCACCTGATGAGGCACCGTCTGCAGCACCTGCATTTGCCATAATTGAGTTTAACATATTGAAACGTTTAAGAGTCTCCGCCCCATATATACGTTTAAGTGTAATAAAGTTACTCAGTGGAGACATGTGTCCGTTCTGCGTACGCACAAACATAGTGTTAAGTGCTCTTTCATTAGTACGTGCTTCAGGAGCACTCTCCACCATAACCTTATAAACCTTTCCGTATAGGTTAATATCATTTATGTATGCACCACCGCAATATGCAGAAAGTGTACTCAATACCTTATTGGCTGTTACTCCTGCCTGATGGCATCTGGCAATATCCACATCTACTAACCATTGCGGATTATCCACCGTAAACGATGTGTATGCGTGGCTCACGCGTGGGTCATTCTGCAGTTCAGCAAGAAACTGATTTGCATAATCCACAAATGTATTTAAATCACCACCCACTTTATCCTGCAGGTTTATCTCCACATCTGATGATGAGCCATAACCAGGTATCATAGGCATAAGAAATGGTATAACCGTAGCATCTTTATATTTGGCACCAATTTGAGCCACCTGAGCGGCTACGTTATATACCGACATAAATTCACGCTCATCCCAAGGCTTGAGTGCCAATACAAAAGATGCCGCCGCAGAGCTGGTGCCAACAGTGAAACCGTTACCGTTTATCTGACCTACAGTCTGAACATCAGGTATTTCCATAATCTCTTTGGCTATCTGGTCAGCAACGCTTGTTGTTACAGCCTTAGATGTTGACGGAGGCATTATGACATCACACATAAGCTTACAGGTATCCTCTTGCGGTACAAAACCCGTAGGCGTAACCTTCATAGACCAAACCATAAGAACGCAGAATCCTGCAATCAGTACAAACGAAATCCAAGGGTGCTTGATAAGCGGCTTAATGGCACCTCTGTATTTCTCTGAAAGTCTGTCAAACCCTGCATTAAATGATGCAGAGAATTTTGCCTTGTATTTTGCATAACCGTGCAGATTCTCAATATCAGTACGTTTAGGTTTTAGCAGTATGGCACACAATGCCGGCGACAGTGTAAGAGCGTTAATAGCAGATATACCTACAGCCACAGCCATAGTAAGACCAAACTGACGGAAGAATGTACCTGTGGTTCCTCCCATAAAGCTTACAGGTATAAACACAGCCATAAACACAAGTGATGATGTTATTACGGCAGTTGATATTTCACTCATAGCGTCTATTGAGGCTTTAAGCGTGGATGTATAACCTGCGTCCAATTTCTCATGAACCGCCTCCACCACCACTATGGCATCGTCCACCACAGTACCTATCACAAGCACAAGTGCAAACAATGTTATAAGATTCAGAGAGAACCCTACAAGCAGCATAAATGCAAATGTACCTACCAGTGACACCAAAATACCTATAAATGGTATAAGTGTGGAACGGAAATCGTGAAGAAACAGAAGCACTATAAGAATAACCAAAACTATAGCCTCTATCAATGTCTCTACAACGCTGTGCATTGAGGCGTATAGAAAATCATTGGTATTCATCAGCACATCTATCTTGGTACCGCTTGGCAGTGTAGGTTCACACTCCTTCAGCAATGCTGTAATATCCTCATTTATTTGTGTGGCATTGGAACCCGATGTCTGGTAGCATACGCAAACTGCACCCGGATGTCCGTTCACCTTACTGTCAAACACATACTGTTCTGTTCCAAGTTCCACATCTGCAACATTACCTAAACGCAGCACCTCTCCGTTATCGCTCACCCTTATTATAATGTTCTCAAACTCCTCCACTGTTTTAAGACGACCCTTATACACCATAGTGTACTGTACCTGTTCATTTGTATTCTCACCAAATGAGCCTGTGGCAGACTCTATATTCTGCTCTGAAAGAGCACTAAACACATCTGCCGGCTCCAAGTTATAACTACGCATAACATCTGGTTTAAGCCATATACGCATTGAGTAATCAGCACCAAACATAGTGAACTTACTGATACCGTGAATACGCAGAATTTTAGGCTTGATGTTAATATTAAGATAGTTACCAAGGAATTGGCTGTCATACCTGTCATCGGGCGATGATATGGCAAAAATCTGAAGCATGGAGTTCATCTGCTTAGCGGTAAGCACACCATACTGTTTTACCTCTGCCGGAAGTTGTGCCATAGCCTTGGATACACGGTTCTGCACATTAACGGCGTTCATATCGGGGTTTGTGCCCTGTTCAAAATATACAGTTATTTCACAGTTACCTGCATTATCTGTTGTAGATACCATGTATGTCATGTGCTCCACACCATTGATTGCATCCTCTATTGGGGCAACCACCGCATTCTGAACGGTTTTGGCTGACGCACCATAATAGGAGGTGGAAACACACACCATTGGAGGTGCTATATCAGGATACTGCTCAATAGGCAATGATGTCAGACCTATAACACCAGCCACCACTATCAAGATACTGATTACGGAACTCAGTACCGGTTTTTTTATAAATGATTTAAATTCCATAAAGCAACAGCAATTATTCTTTTACATCCTTTATTGTATCGGCAGCCACTACAGGTATCAACTCCATATCATTAACCATCTTTCTTACACCCTCAATAGCGATTGTATCTCCAACCTTGAGTCCTTCATATACTATGTACTCATCTTCATTAAGGCGATACACTTCAACCATAGCGGTTTTTGATACAGACTTGTCTCCGTCCTGTGCTATTTTGTAAACGTATGTCTTATCCTGAATCTCGTATGTGGCACTACGTGGAATCACCACTCCATTCTCTCTAAATGTAATTACTACAGTACCGCTGCCACCTGCAGAGAGCAAACCCTTCTTATTGGGGAAAGCGACCCTTACACTTAACGCACCAGTCTCTTTATCAACCAATCCGGATACAGTCTCCACCCTACCTGTCTGCTCATAGTAGGAACCGTCAGAAAATTCAAGGCGGCAATCAGGCAAATTTGCAATAAGATTCTCTGTAGAGCCTGCCTCCTGCATTAAATACCTGTAGTTTGCCTCTGTAACGGAGCAATACGCATAGATGGTACTGTTGTCTGACACCACTGTAATAGGCATCGTTATAGCCTGGTTTACAAGAGAACCTGTACGGTAATTTATATTACCGACAACACCATAGTTTGGAGAACATATTATGGTATGGTCCAAATCATTCTTTGCGTGTTTTAATGCCGCTTTTGCCTCCTCTAATTGAGCTTTAGACATAAGTAACTGATTGACAGTAACTTTATACTGATGCTCAGCAATAATGTTCTTCTCAAACAACTCTTTTTGTGAAGCCTCTTCTATCTCAGAGGTCTTAACCTGTGCCTCTGCAAGACTTACACGTGCCTTGGCATCATCATAAATGGCTTGGAATGCTGTTCTATCTAAGATGAACATCTGCTGACCCTTCTTAACCTGCTGGCCTTCATGAACAAGTATTTTCTCAAGCAACGCCTCCACCTGAGGTATAATGGCAACGTCTTCTTTCCCTCTTAATTGAGCAGGAGCTTTAAGATCAACATCACAATCACGTGAACTGACAACTGAAACTTTAATCTCCGGTGTCTGACTCTCTTGAGATTCGTTAGAACCGCCACAACTAACTAATAGGAATAGTGGGAATAGTGTAAAAACAATCTTTTTCATACTTTCTTAAATATTTTTAGTTTATAATCATTTCAATATCTCTGCTAATTTACTTTGCAAAGCCTGCCCCCTTAATGATATAGCAATTATCTTGCCATTAGGGTCTATTAGCACAGAAAACGGAATGGAGGACACCCTGTATTTGCGTGCCTGTGGGCAATTCCACTGTTGGAATGTACAGATATGGTTTTCCCATACCAATCCGTCTGCCTCGATGGCCGCTTTCCAACTATCGGCATTTCTGTCTAAAGATACACTGAACACATCAAACTTCTTGCCTTTATATGTATCGTAGGCAGCCACTACATTGGGGTTCTCTCCCCTACAGGGTCTGCACCACGATGCCCAGAAATCTACAAGCACATATTTGCCTCGCAAATTTGACAATTTGATTGTTTTTCCATCAGGTGTGACTCCCTCTAACTCTGGTGCTGTGGCACCTATCTCCACAGGATTGCTCACCTTTCCTTCCACTTCCTTCACAAGCACTGTGTACGAGTATTTTTGAGACAATGAGGCATACAGAGTTTTAAACATCTGCTTGTGATTATTAAAATCCTGTGAGTAAGTAACGTACGCAAGCAGCAATGATGTAAGCAGAGTCTTGTTTCCGATATACAGGGACTCCATACTCTTATTGAACTCATTTGTCTTTACATTGTACTCTGTTTGAATATTCTGACGATCTATAGCCTCTCTTGCATTTGCGTATGCCTTATCAAGTAGCATTACATCCTTGTGATATGCATTCATCTTATCCTGATGTTTCTTTAGAAACTGGACGTCCGCAGAACCCGAAGATTCTGATATTACAAGATCATCATAGGTGACATACATTTTTAGTTGAATGTTATCCGACGGCGATACAGCAAAATAGAGTTGGCGTTGCAGACCGTTGGTACCTGTAAACACAAACGAGAGGCAGTCTGTCTGCTTGATACTGACATTAAGCGTAAATGTACCGTCAGGGTTAATCGGTGCTGTTGTAATAAAGTCATTTGTAAGGTAACTTACACTTACAGTCTGCAACGGGTTCTCCCCCGTAAACGTACCCGTAACGGTTGCAGCAAAAGAAGTTGCCGCAAAAGCGTAAAAAAACAATAAAAAAACTACTCTCTGTTTCATACATCATACATTTATACATCATACATTAACTACCGCCTTAATAATAATGACGAATCTCCGTACGACAAGAATCTGTACCCGTTATCAAGTGCAAATTTATACACTTTTTTCCAATCATCGCCAATCAACGCCGCAATAAGTAGTAGCAACGTACTTTTAGGCTGATGAAAATTGGTAATAATGCCCTCTATAATCCTGAACCTATACCCAGGCACTATTATTATTTGTGTAGAGGCATGCAACGCCTCCAATCTGTTGCTCTCCAAGTAAGATATTATGGCGTCAAATGCCTGCTCAGCACTATACTCTACGTTTCCGTCAATATACGGTTCCCACTGACTTACAAACAACTCTGTGTTACCGCTCAGTAACCTGCACCCTATATGATACAGACTTTCAAGAGTACGCACGCTGGTGGTTCCAACTGCTATTATATGCCCTAAATTCTCACGTATTGTCCTTATTGTAGAGAGTGGAACCTCTATAACCTCTGTGTGCATATCGTGCCCGCCTATGTTCTCACTCTTTACAGGATAAAAAGTTCCTGCTCCCACATGCAATGTAAGTTCCGCCCTGCCAAAACCTTTGCTGTCCAAATCTGAAAGAACCTCTTTTGTAAAGTGCAGACCGGCAGTAGGTGCCGCTACTGAGCCATCTACCTTGGAATACACTGTTTGGTAAGTAACCTTATCTCGCTCCTCTGTCTTACGGTTAAGGTATGGCGGTATGGGCAACTCTCCCAATGAGTCAAGTATCTCTGCAAATGTTACGTCATCACTATCCCACTGAAACTTAATGGTGTGAACCATACCTGCACCTTCAAGTCTGACGGCTGATAATGCCAATGGTTTACCGTCAATCTCACAATGCCCCACCAACGCCCCACTCTTCCATTTTTTCAGGTTCCCTACCATGCAACGCCACACGCAACTTCCCTTTTTTGCAAATGCAAGTTGATAGTCAGACGGCTCCACAGGGTCAAGACAGAAAATCTCAACTTTGCCCCCTGTCTCTTTCTCAAAGCGGAGACGTGCCTGAATAACCTTTGTATTATTAAAGACAAGCAATGAGCCTGACGGCAACTGAGACAGCAGACTCTTGAATATCTCTGTTTTAATCTCTCCTCCTTTATACACAAGCAGTTTTGAACTGCTGCGGTCTGTCAATGGGTATTTGGCAATCCTATCATCGGGTAAAAGATAGGTGTAATCAGCAATGTGAATATCCTTTACACTCATTCGCTACGTTTTGCCTCCTTACGCTCCTTACGTTTCTCCTTACGCTCCTGACGATTCTCCTTACGCTCCTGACGCTTCTCTTTACGCACCTCTTTACGTTCCTCATAACTGCTTTTACGCTCCTTTTTCAATGCACTATCTTCCTTAACCTCCTTTGCTAAAAAGAACGGTGCTAGCAGAGTCTCTTCAAGACCATTGAACACACCACCCATTATATATACAAAGTACGGCTTGTAAAGGTCTCTTTTAGCACTGACTTTGTATTCTTTTGGAGCGGCACCCGGCTTTAGAGGATTAGAGTGAGGTACTATAACCTTAATAAGTCCATTAACAGCCTTACTGGTCTTATTCAGTATGTCAAATGGAGACTTACCCTTAATCACTTCAGCCTCAAGATTTTTATACAATAAAACAAATGTACCTTTTGATTTCAGCGTATCTCCGCTATATACAGCCTCCACTTTTTCCAAATCTCCTGATACCCTTACACCAGCCAGATTTCCAAGAAAATCATTAAATGCCCCGAACTTGCCGTCGGTCATACCGAATTTAAAATCCCACGTGCTTTGCTCGTTCTTATGCAGTCGCAAATCCATGGTCATATAGCCGCCTCTGCTATCCATTGAGCAAGACACTTTAGCTACAATATCCTTATAATCAACGTTATTTACATCACGTACAGATGCCTTTACATTATTCATCTTTAATGTTGCCGCCGGTGCGTTTGCAAGTTTCTCCGTAAACCAGAATTTATCAAGAGAAACATTAACTCTCTTAACGTTAAGAGGCACCATAAGTTTTGCAAGTGACACCTGAATAGGTCTTGACACCTTAACAGGAGGATATGTATCATCTTTATACAAATCCACAAAACCGCCCGATAATGAGACAGACTCCAAATTTACATCCTCATTCAGTATTGACCTTATAATATTTACGTTAGATGTCTTTATCTTATTGATTGTCAGATTACTCCACACTACAGGAATTTTCCCGTTAACCACCGCCAATTTCTCCTTGTCAATAAGACATTTATGAGATATGTTATCTATTATAAGCGGTCCTGCATTAGCGGAATGCACACCTGCAACTTCCATTCTGTACTTCCCATCGGGGTGAATCATTTTTATATTCTTAACGCTAAAGGCATAAATGGAATCGTTGTAGGAAACCTTGCCCTTGGCTATGTCGTAGCCTAAATTAGTTACGTTGAGATATGTACTGTCAAGTTGAAAATGGAACGAGTTCCCTATGTTGTCCACAACAAGACTTGCATTATTTATATTAACCTTGGAAACATTTATGGTTGCCACGAATTCAAGCACTGTTTTATAAACATCCATAGTACCTGTATCAGTGGAGTCTTTTGGTATCACAGGTCTTGAATCATCAATCTTTAACACTGACTCTATATCATTAAGCGTAACGGAATGAACTACCAATTTTTTATTTTTAAGCAACGACCAATACTCAAGAAAATAAAATTCGGTCTCCCTGACACCTATCTCAAAACCGCTCAATTTTGTATTTTTCACACCCGATGAGTCTGAAACATACCTTAAATCCTTAACTATTGCAGTAGCCTTCCACAGGTTTACATCTATACCTCCGTATGAAAATGAGCCTGCCTGCATTGCTGTAGATTGCTCCTGCAACTTTTGGTTTATGGCTTTTGTGATAAGTCCGTTGGTTTTAGCCACTCCTATCAAAGCAGCTATAATTACAGCAATCATCACTAATACAGATATTTTAACACCTGCTATACGCTTTTTCTTCTTATCAGTTACTATCTGTTCCATACTAAACAATTGAACCGCTAAAATAAGTGTTTTTTTTTATTTATGCAACTTTATTTACCCACAAGTGTTTCAACCTCCTTTTCCGTCTTGCTTAAGTAAGTGCGACAAAAGGTTACAAGTTCTTGTGCCTCTTTAATTTTCGAGGTCAGTTGCTCCAACGGCAAGTCTCCACTCTTAACCTCGTTAAGAATAGTCTCAAGCCTCTTTAATGCAGAATCGTAAGTCATATCATTTGAAAGTTGGTCTCGTCATCCTGATTTTCTCATCATCCTGATTTTCTCGTCATCCTGATTTTCTTGTCATCCTGATTTTCTCGTCATCCTGAGCGTTAGCGAAGGATCTCATAATGTTTAGTAGATGCTTCACTACGTTCAGCATGACGGGATGGGGCGTTGTCCACTGTCAACTGTCCACTATTGATGTTATTTTACCATCTCTAAACACAGTACTTATTTTGTCTCCTTTTTTTATATCACTTGCAGTAACAGGCACGCCCCCTTTTAGTGTCATTGTGTAACCCTTTTGTAATATGTGCATCGGCGATGACAGTTCAAGCAACTGTTCTGCCATATCAAGTCTGTGTTTATGGTTATCTATCAACCGCAAGGCACTGTTCCCAATCTCCGCAGCCAATACATTAAGCCTTTCAGCAGCAACCACACTGCACTCCACTATATACGCCGCCACAGCCGTAGGTGTCTTTAGGTTTATGCAACTAACCTCATCTGCCACAGAAACATCTCTGTTATGCCCTATTCCCGTAATTACAGGTAGCGGAAATTGGGTTATATGATAGGCTAAACCGTATGAATCATAGCAACTTAAATCAGACACAGCACCACCGCCTCGTATAATGGTAACCACATCAAACTCATCTGCACGCTCCGCCACACTGTCAAGTGCGTTTATTATGGAATCTTCCGCACTGTCGCCCTGCATTACAGCCTCAAAAAGCGTTACGCTGTATGCAAATCCATACTGATTGTTTGTAATTTGGTTTATAAAGTCGCCATACCCTGCAGCACCCGATGATGATATTACCGCCACTCTTTTTATTACAGTTGGAACATGCAGCTCCTTATTGCAGTCAAAAACGCCCTCACTCTTTAGTTTGCTTATAACGGCGGCACGCCTCATTGCCACATCGCCGGCGGTATAAGAAGGGTCTATATCTGTTATATTCAGAGAGTAACCGTAAAGAGGATGGAATGTGGGACGCACCCTTACAAGCACACAGATGCCTGTACGTAACGGAGTGGCTGTAGCGGTGGCGAATTTTGCCGCCAACCCTGCATATACATTCTGCCAAATAATGGCAGAGGCTTTAGCCACAATGGTGTCTGTAAGTTCTGATTTTTCCACTAACTCCATGTAGCAGTGCCCACGCCTTTGCATACTGTTTATCTCCGCCACAATCCACAAATCACCATCAAACCCACCCTCAATAAGTGAGCCCACCTTAACATTCAACTGTGATAGTGAAATGTACGTCATCATTAGTGTCCACTAAACCACTATGTTATAACAATTTACCTGACTTCCACCGCTTTCCAGCTCTCTATTGTGCGTGATTCTGTGGTGAAGTTTATGCCCACCTTTAACTTGCGGCGTGGGTCTGCAAGGTATGGGTCTGCATAGTGCATATCGTCTATCTGCTGTAGTGCAACGTCCACTGACTTATCCACCTTGTACTCTATTATGTAGATTGTGTTTGTGGTCTCCAGTATGGCGTCTGTCCTGCCTACGGCAAACGGAACCTCAACCCTCATGTTCTGTCCAAGCAGAGTCAGTATCACGTACATTATGGTCTGGAACGCTGGCTCTGTCTTGTTCTCATAGTAGTATGGTATTGCCGCAATGTACGCCTTTATCTCTGTAAGTGCGGTGTCTATGTCATCGGCGTAGAGTGCCTGGACTACACGCACAAGCATTGCGTTGCCCTCTCCGCCCGGTATGTTTGACACTTCTGGCAAGAATGATTGCAAAAAGCCGTTCTTAACCTCCTTGTTAGGAAATCCTAACGCAAATAGATTTGTTATGCGGCTGTAATCCTTTATTGTAAGGTATCCGCTCTGGTAGAGCATTGGCAAGGCGGTTACGGCAGTTTCAGGGGAGACATTAAAGTCATACTCATTCACTGTCTGGTTATCTATGTTTTGTAATTCCGTCTTGTACTTGCGCATCTCACTGAACAGGAATGATGGCGTGCCTGTCTCATACCAATAGAGTCCAAAACGTCTGGTTGAGAAGCACTTGATTACGCTGAACGGATTAAAGACATCTGTCATAACACCCTTCTCACCTTCAGAGAAGTGGTAGCCGTCATAATGTTCTGTGAGCCCTGCAACAGCGTCTTCAAAACTGATTTCCATATAATCTGCAAGTGCCTGAATATCTGGCTTGCACTGGGTAAGCAGTTCATCCTTTGTTATGCCGCACAGTCCGTCCCACTCAGGCTCACGACTTATGTTCATAAGGTTGTTTATCTCTGAGAATATGCTCAGTTGTGAGAACTTGGTTATGCCCGTTATGAAACCGAAACGGCTTATGGAGTCACATATCTTTATGGGACTGTAAAAACTACGTAATATGTTTCTGAGTTCCTCAAATACGGGCTTGTTGTGCATCACATTCAGCAGTGCGGAGTCATACTCATCTATAAGCAAAACCACTTTTTGACCTGTTGCAGAGTAGGCACGCTTCATAATTCCAATCATTCTGTCGCTGAACTCAACCTCGTTCTCCTCTTTCCCGTATTTTTTCTCGTACTCTATA
>JAZLHT010000159.1:0-1642 GCA_045616965.1 Candidatus Enterocola sp. | reverse complement strand
AAAAACGGTGTTATATCTTATATAGAACAAAATGAATCTTTGATATAGATCATCGGAAAACGACTTGTGACGATGCAGATCAAAGAAACAGATGAAATATTGCAGAAAGAAGGCATTTTGATGGCAAGGAAGAGAGATTATTTTGAGGTTCTTGGTCTTTCCAGGGGTGCTGATGATAAGGAGATTGTAGTAGTGTCCGCTATGAGCGGCATAACAGATTCACTTATAGCCACTGCAAAAACAGCAGAGGCAGGTGACAATACATACACCACCACACTCACCACCATAACAGAACTCCATATCAGCACAGCAAAAGCCACAGTGGCTGAAAAAGATTTTGATGCCGTTAAGAAAGGTCTGGAGCAATACTTTGAAGAGTTAGGCGGACTATACAAGAAAGTATTTGACACTAAATCACTTACAACCGCCACACTAAACTCTATAGTAAGTTATGGAGAGAAAATGAGTTCCTACTTGCTGTCATACGTGTTGGGGGCTAAACATTTTAACTCTTTAGATATAATCAAGACAAAACCTTATCATAAGAAAAACATACTTGATAAATCAGCCACTTACAAGAATATATCAGAGGCATTCAGCACATTGCCACAGGTTAGCATTATGGGTGGATTCATAGCATCAGACAGCCGTACCGGAGAGATTACAAACCTTGGCAGAGGTGGCTCAGACTATACCGCAGCCATCGTTGCCGGTGCATTGGACGCTTCCGCTCTTGAGATTTGGACAGATGTTGACGGCTTTATGACAGCAGACCCACGTCTTGTGCCTAACGCATACGCCATAGAGGAGTTGTCTTACATAGAGGCTATGGAGTTATCCAATTTTGGAGCAAAGGTACTCTACCCTCCTACCATTTATCCTGTCTATGAGCGTAACATACCTATTTATATAAAGAACACAAACAACCCGATGTGTAAGGGAACACGCATATCCAATATACAGAACCCTGAAAGCAAAGCGGTAAAGGGAATTTCATCTATAAATGACACTTGCCTTATAACACTACAGGGTATGGGTATGGTTGGTGTTCTTGGCATAAGTTCCAGAACATTCAAGGCCCTTGCCGATGAGGGAATCAGCGTTTTCCTTATCTCACAGGCATCGTCAGAGAACTCAACCACATTTGCTGTAATGAATTCAGAGGCAGACGATGCTGTTAAGGCACTCTCCACCGAGTTTAAGGCAGAACTTGAGAGAGGTGAGATTTGGTCTATCACCCCACAAAAGAACCTTGCCACAGTAGCCATCGTAGGAGAGAACATGAGGTTCAATACAGGTCTTGCAGGCAAACTGTTTGACACTATGGGACGTAGCGGCATAAACATAATAGCGTGTGCACAGGGTGCATCAGAGACAAACATATCATTCGTTATTACTCAAAACCTTTTACAAAAAGCATTAAACGTGTTACATGATTCATTTTTCCTGGCAGATTACCAGGTGTTAAACATATTCCAAGTAGGGACGGGAACTGTAGGTGGCAGTCTGCTTGAGCAGATAGAGCACCAACAAGAGAAAATTCTAAAACAGAACAGTGTGAAACTGAATGTAGTTGGCATTACAGATATCAACGGCTCTATATTCAACCCTAACGGCATAGACCTGAAAACATATAAAGAGG
>JAZLHT010000158.1:0-3590 GCA_045616965.1 Candidatus Enterocola sp. | reverse complement strand
ATTGTTCCATGCTTACCTTCCTCAATCTTAGAGTAAGTACTGACTGTGACGTTCTCATCGCCTTCTATATCCCCATTTAGGATTACAGCTAATTGTTTTGCAGATAGTTCCATAATGCTAAAATCTACTACGGTCATATTATCTTGCAAAGATAGTAAATATTATTAAAATCCTTATAAAATAAGTCTTAAAATATGTTAAAAATAGTCGTTTGTGTACACTATTGTAATTTGTAGTAACTTAAATAGTATTTTTTTATCTCTCTTGAAAGCACGCTCATATCAAACATATCAGACGCTTCAGATATGCTTTTGGTTGTACCATCGGAGTAGAGTATATCAATGGCAGTTTCATCGCCTGTGTAAATGTGGTTTGAGACTGTGTTATTTGATACCAAATACTGTGCGTCCTCTTTACTGATGGCAAATGCCTTGCACATCTCATTAATCTTGTTTTCAACAATCTGAGAATCAAATGGTTTATTAGATATATCAAGATGGAAAAGATGGCGATTTACAATGCCGTCACATAGTATAGACAAAACCTTGTCATTTGAGTGAGCCCACGCTTTTAGTGCAACCCATACATCAGAGTCATCAAGGTCCATAAATTTCTCAATAACGGTATCGTCAATGTTCTTTATAGGTTGCTTTAAGAAGAATTTAAGGGAATCGCCGGCAAACAAATCTCCGCCATTTTGCTCCACATACCTTGCTCTGCAAAGTGTTTTAGATAACATTAAGTCAGAGGCGTATGCGGTCTTGTGGTAATACACCTGCCAATACATAAGGCGGCGGCTCATAAGGAAATTCTCAATGGAATATATACCCTTTGCCTCCACTACAAGTTTACCGTTCTTAATGTTAAGCATCTTTATTATTCTTGCAGACCCGATGTTACCCTCCTGCACGCCAGAGAAGAAACTGTCGCGGCGTATATAGTCAAGGCGGTCCATATCAAGCTGCCCCGATACAAGCTCATGCAGGTAGTGTTTTGGATAGGTGTCAGTAAGAATCTCAATGGTCTTGTCCAGCCTTCCGTCAAATGAGCGGTTCATATATCTTAGTATGGCAAGACCAACCTTCTCATGAGAAATTTTGTCAAAAAAGAAATGCTCTAAAGCGTGCGAGAAAGGTCCATGCCCAATATCGTGCAGCAGAATGGCTGCATATACGGCATCTGCCTCATCATCAGTTATTTCCACGCCTTTTTTCCGCAGGGTGTTTACAGCCTCAGTCATAAGGTGCATTGCACCAAGTGAGTGCTGAAACCTTGTATGCTGTGTACCAGGATAGACATATGATGTCAATCCTAATTGCTTGATTCTTGTAAGTCTGTGAACAAAAGGATGTTGCATCAGATCAAAAATAAAATCTGACGGCAACGTTATAAACCCGAAAACGGGGTCGTTAATAATTTTCTTTTTATTCATAAAAATAAAATTAGGGACAAGGGTCAGGGGTCAAGGTTAAAGGTACTTGTCCCTTGTCCCTTGTCCCTTAGCTCCGTAGGAGCGTTTTCATTTCTTGTTGCACTTTCTTAGCAGCCTCTCTCGCCTTCTCTGCAAAATCCTCCCCATTAGAAGCGTAAATAATTGCTCTTGATGAGTTTACAAGCAGACCGCATTGACTGTTCATACCATTCGTTGCAACCTCCTGCAGACTGCCGCCTTGTGCCCCTATACCGGGAACAAGCAGGAAGTGGTCTGGAATTATAGCCCTTATGTCTTTAATCATATCAGCTTTTGTGGCACCCACCACATACATCATATTGTCTGCGTTGCCCCATTTCTGTGATGTTTCAAGCACCTTCTCAAATAGTCTCTTACCCGATTCCTTATCCTCCATAAATTGGAAATCAAAAGCACCCTTGTTAGATGTAAGAGCAAGCAGAGTAACCCATTTGCCCTCGTATGTAAGGAACGGCGATACACTGTCCTCGCCCATATACGGAGCCACCGTAACACTGTCAAAATCCATATTGCCAAAGAATGCACGTGCGTACATGGCAGATGTATTGCCTATATCGCCACGCTTTGCATCGGCAATAATGAATTGGTCAGGGTAGTTTGTGCGTATATACTCAACAGTGCGTTCCAGAACGTCCCAACCTTCAAGCCCCATACTCTCATAAAAGGCAATGTTAGGCTTGTATGCCACACAGAGGTCAGCCGTAGCGTCTATTATAGCCTTATTGAAGCGGAACATTGCGTCCTCTTCGTCAAACAAAAACTCAGGGATTTTCTGAATATCAGTATCCAATCCCACACACAGGAAAGATTTTTTTCTCTTAATGTTCTCAAAAAGTTCTGCTCTATTCATGATTTTTACTCATTTCATTCGTAAAAAGGGTCAAGGGTCAAGGTTAAAGGGTCAAGGTTAAAGAGTCAAGTCCTTGTCCCCTGTCCCTTGTTCCTTACCCAATTTATTGGGTATTATAACTCACTCTCCTTTAGCCGTTCAGCATTCTCTGCAACTATCAGGTGGTCTATGCAGTCCTGAATATCGCCGTTCATAAATGCGTCAAGGTTATAAATTGTATATCCTATTCTATGGTCTGTAATTCTTCCTTGAGGGAAGTTGTATGTTCTGATTTTTGCACTACGGTCACCAGTTGAGACCATAGTCTTACGCCTTGATGCTATGTCATCAATGTATTTCTGATGCTCTCTGTCATAAATCATTGTGCGTAAGCGTGATAGGGCACGCTCTCTGTTCTTTGGCTGGTCTCTTGTCTCTGTACACTCTATAAGAATCTCCTCCACATTACCGTTTACAGGGTTTTTCCACATATATCTAAGTCTTACACCTGATTCCACCTTGTTCACATTCTGACCGCCGGCACCGCTGCTACGGAAAGTGTCCCATTTAATCTCCCCCTCATTTATATGTACCTCAAACTCATCTGCCTCTGGCAGTACAGCCACTGTAGCCGCCGATGTATGCACCCTGCCTTGAGTCTCAGTTACAGGCACACGCTGCACACGATGTACACCCGATTCATATTTTAGTATGCCATACACACCCTCACCCGATACATTAAAAACAATCTCCTTAAAACCGCCTACTGTACCCTCATTGCAACTGCTCACCTGTACGCTCCAACCCTTGCTCTCGCAATACTTGCAGTACATTTTATATAAGTCTCCTGCAAACAGAGCAGCCTCATCGCCACCTGTACCGCCACGAATCTCCATTACCACATTTTTGCTGTCTTCGGGGTCGGCAGGTATTAGCAGTAACTTAATCTCCTCCTCTAATTTAGGGGCTTGCTCCTCACAGTTTGCAAGTTCCTCCTTAGCCATTTCACGCATCTCCTCATCTTGCTCACTGTCAAGTATTTGCTTTGCCTCATCAATACCGTTAAGGCATTGTATATACCTCTCCCTAACCTTCATCAAGGCACTCAAATCCTTGTACTCCTTGGTAAGTTTTGCATAGCGTTTTTGGTCTGCAATAACCCCAGGGTCTGTAATAAGCGTTGATACCTCCTCAAATCGGGATACAACCCCCTCAATTCTATTTAGTATGCTGTTCATAAATATTACTCACTTCGTTCGTAATAGGGTCAGGGGTCAAGGTTAAAGGGTC
>JAZLHT010000157.1:0-4220 GCA_045616965.1 Candidatus Enterocola sp. | reverse complement strand
GTTTATCATAAATTTTCTAATTACCAAATTTTTTGATGCAAATTTACAAACTTTTTTGTAAAAAATTGCATTTTTTTATGCATCTTTGCAGAAATATATGTACATTTGAAAGTTTAACGCAAATTTTAGTACAAACAAGACTAACAAAACCAAACTATTATGGAAAACATTTACAAGTTGGCATTTATTGCTGTAATGGCAACTGCCACCACGTCGTGTTGTAACAACACAGAGGAGACGGAAGACACCGCCAACCAGCCAGTTCCAGCCACAGTAAAACCAGATTGGGCTGAGAACGCAGTTATTTACGAGGTTAATTGGCGTCAGGCTACCGATGACGGCAAACTTTCCACCTTTACAAGTGAGAATCTGCCTAAACTTAAAGAGTTAGGCGTTGATATTCTGTGGTTTATGCCTATTAACCCTATATCGGAGCGTAACCGCAAGGGAGAACTTGGAAGTTACTACGCATCGCAGAACTACACTGCCATTAACCCTGAGATGGGCACCATAGATGATTTTAAGGCTATGGTGGATTCTGCCCATAAAATGGGTATGAAAGTTATTGTAGATTGGGTGGCAAACCACACAGGCTGTGATAATGTTTGGCTTGCGGATCACCCGGATTGGTATGCCTATAACCCCGATAGCACCCACATTCAGGATTGGGGCTGGACCGATACCTATAAACTTAACTACGATAACCCTGAATTGCGTGCCGCTATGATAGACGCTATGAAATTCTGGATAACGGAGTGTGATATAGACGGTTTCCGCTGCGATGTGGCATTTATGGTGCCTATGGATTTCTGGCTTGAGGCTCGCAAACAATTAACTGCCATTAAGCCGCTGTTTTTCCTTGCAGAGGCTGCCAACAAGGAGTTATGCGATGGTGCGTTTGACATGGTCTATAACTGGCCTATGAGCTATCTGTTTGAGGAGATTTACAAAGGAAACAAGAGCCCTAAGCTTATTGACTCTCTTACAGTTGCCCTGCGTGATAGTTTTGCGGTTGATGCCTACCAAATGAACCATATAACCAATCACGACCGCAACTCATGGGACGGCACAGAGTTTGAGCGTTACGGCAATGGTGTAAAGGCGTTTGCTGCCCTCTGCTACATAGCCCCTGGCATGCCGCTTATATACACAGGGCAGGAGTACGGCTATGACCACCGCTTTGAGTTCTTTAAGAAAGACTCTCCAGCCCCTTACAATGAGGAGTGGTTTAACTTTTACAAGGGTCTTAACGCTCTGAAACACAGCCATAAGGCTCTTAATGCCGGCATTAAGGGCGGTAATTGGAAAGTTTATACCACCTCTAACCCCGATGCCATATTTGCCTGCTCCAGAGCCCTTGGTGACGACACCGTATTTTATGTGGCAAACCTAAGTGACAAAGAGGTTGAGTTCTCTATAGACGATGCCCCGGAATTCACCCATTTCATCGGGGGAATCAGGCTTACTCTAAAACCGTGGGAATATGTAATAAGGGTCAAGGGTCAAGGATAAAGGGTCAAGGACTTGTCCCTTGTCCCCTGTTCCTTGTCCCTAAAAAAAGCGGCTCTCGCCGCTTTTTTTATTCCTCCTCCTTGTGCGTTGCCGCATACTCTTTAAGCAGCACCTCCTGCACGTCCATTGGGACTAACTCGTAGCCCGACATTGCCATAGAGAACGATGCCCTGCCGCCTGTGGCTGAACTAAGTGATGTGGAGTAGTTACCCATTTCCTTCAGAGGAACTCTGGCAGAGAGGTTCTCCATACCTTTCTCACTCTCCATACCCATAATAATGGCGCGGCGTGTCTGTAGGTCTGCCATAACATCGCCCATACGGCTGGACGGCACTACCACCTTAACATCGTAGATAGGCTCCATAATTTTAGGGCCTGCATTGCGGAATGCCTCAGAGAATGCGTGGCGTGTAGCCAAACGGAACGATATTTCATTAGAATCTACCGGGTGCATCTTACCGTCATAAACTATGACACGTACATCACGTGCGTATGAGCCTGTAAGCGGACCTTGCTCCATGCAATCCATTACACCTTTTAATACAGCAGGTATAAAGCGTGCATCTATGGCACCACCTACTATACTGTTTATAAACTCAACCTTACCGCCCCACTCAAGTGTATATTCCTGCTTATCGCGGACACTGATTTTAAACTCCTGACCGTTAAACTTATATATATCTTTAGCAGGAACACCCTCTACAAGCGGCTCCACTATTAGGTGAACCTCACCAAACTGACCTGCTCCACCACTCTGTTTCTTATGGCGGTAATCGGCACGTGCGGCTTTGGTAATGGTCTCACGATAAGGAATCTTAGGCTCAGAGTACTCAATGGCAAGCTTATCGTTGTTCTCCACACGCCACTTAAGGGTACGCAGGTGGAACTCTCCCATACCGTAAAGAATGGTCTGTTTAAGCTCTTTAGAGTACTCTACACGCCATGTAGGGTCTTCCTCGTGCATACGGTTAAGAATCTCGCCTAACTTGGCATCATCGGCTTGGTTTACAGCCTTAACGGCACGGCGATATTTCCAATCGGGGTACTTAACAAAATCAAACTGCTGCTCAGAAGCCCCTGCATTAAGGGTGTTGGCAGTACGTGTGTTCTTTAACTTAACTGTGGCACCTATATCGCCGGCAGACAGTTGATCCACTTCTATACGGTTCTGCCCTGCTACGCAATAAATCTGCGATATACGCTCCTTAGTGTTACGTGTGGCGTTAAACAGGTCATCGCCTTTCTTTAGCGTGCCGCTCATAACCTTAAAGTAGTTTACATCCCCGATGTGAGGCTCTACAGAGGTCTTAAAGATGTAAATACTGGTCTCTGCCTTGGCATCGGGTGATACCTCTGCACCATCTGTATTAACAGGTTTAGGCATATCATCTACAAAAGGAACTACATTACCAAGGAACTCCATAAGACGGCGTACACCCATATCCTTGCCTGCACATACACAGAATACAGGCAGAATATCTTGGCTTACAAGCCCCTTACGGATACCAAGACGCATCTCATCTTCTGTAAGAGAGCCACTCTCAAAATACTTGTTCATAAGCCCCTCATCGTGCTCTGCGGCAGCCTCTATCAGTGCATTGTGCATCTCCTTTGCCTTATCCATATACTCTGCCGGAATCTCTGAAATTTCAGGTACTCCACCCTCCGGTTTCCACTTGTACTGTTTCATAAGCAGCACATCTATAAGGGCGTTAAAGCCTGGACCTACGTTTATAGGAAATTGGATAGGCACCACCTTGCCACCATAGTTTTCCTTAAGGCTCTGCAGCGATAGGTCAAAATCGGCCTTCTCTGAATCCAACTGGTTGATTACAAAGATGCAAGGCTTTTTCATACGTTCTATCTGGCGATATTGGTTCTGTGTGCCTACCTCCACACCCTGCTGGGCGTTAATAAGCATAAGTGCCGTATCTGTAACGCTTAACGATGTAATAAGTCCGCCCACAAAATCGTCTGCACCAGGGCAATCTATAAAGTTAAGCTTCTTTTCAAGCCACTCTACATGGAATACTGTTGAAAATACTGAGTATCCGTACTCTTTTTCTACAGGAAAGTAGTCTGAAACTGTGTTCTGACCCTCTACAGTACCTCTACGTTTAATGATTCCGCCTTCATAAAGCATTGACTCGGCAAGAGTTGTCTTGCCACTACCCGAGGAGCCGACCAAGCTGATATTCTTGATTTGGTCTGTTTGATAATTTTTCATAACATTATTTTGATTTTAAGTTATTTAGATGTAAATGGAACAAAAATTCCAAAAAACCGATGTGCAATTTAAGAAAAAAAATCGGAAAAACAAAATGTTTTTCCGATTTTTTTGCTCTGTTCGTCATGCTGAGCGTAGCGAAGCATCTCATAATGTTTAGTAGATCCTTCGTTCCACTCAGGATGACGGAAGGAAATTACGTTCCGTTCCGAATGACGTAGTGGAACTACTCCTCATACATCATACATCATACATCATACATAACTACTTTACGTACCCATTCTCCTCCTCCAGCTTCCTCAGCACTTCGCTCTCATTCACTTTAAGGTTGTTATCCATGTAGAAATCTATGTACTTAATCATAGATTCCTTGTCAAACACCTTTATATAATTACTGTCTGATATTACAAACGCCCTATAGGCAACACCTTGCAGCGATTCCTTAACTCCGCTATCCACCATTACCTGATTCTGATACCAT